>NZ_CAXAQI010000001.1:0-475035 GCF_963970695.1 Pseudomonas sp. EL_65y_Pfl1_R83
TGCTCAGCAGTTACCAACACGACGACCAAGGGCGCCTGTTCAACCAAGGCATCGCCGATGCCGAAGGCACTGTTTACCGCCGCCACTACGACTACGACAAATCCGGCAACCTCACCCGCCTCCTCGATACCCGCAAAGGCGAACACCACTACCACTACGACCCGCTAAGCCGCCTCACCCGCGCCGACCACGCCCAAGGCGAGCAGGAACGTTTCGGCCACGACTCCGCCGGCAACCTGCTCATGCAAGACCGCCCCGGCCCGGACATCGTCGCCGGCAACCGCCTAATGATCCAAGGCGACCGCCACTACGACTACGACGCCTTCGGCAACCTGATCCGCGAGCGTCGCGGCAAAGGCCACCAGCTAGTCACCGAATACCGCTACGACTGCCAACACCGCCTCATCGGCCTCACCCAACCCAACGGGCAAACCGCCAGCTACCGCTACGACCCCTTCGGCCGCCGCATCAGCAAAACCGTAGACGGCATCACCACCGAGTTTTTCTGGCAAGGCGACAAACTCATCGCCGAACACCACGCGGACCGCCACCGCAGTTACCTCTACGAACCCGACAGCTTCCGTCCGTTGGCGCTGCTGGAAGGCTTCGGCCCAAAAGACACCAAGCCCTACCACTACCAACTCGACCAGCTCGGCACGCCACAGGAGCTCACCGCCCCGGATGGCGAAATTGTCTGGTCCGCGAATTACCGCGCCTACGGTGAAATCACCCGACTCGACATCAATAAAATCGACAACCCGCTGCGCTTCCAAGGCCAGTACTTTGACCAGGAAAGTGGGCTGCATTACAACCGCCATCGCTACTACAATCCGGATCTAGGTCGTTACCTGACACCCGATCCGGTGAAATTGGCGGGTGGGATCAATGCGTACAAGTACGTGCCCAATCCTACGGGGTGGATAGACCCACTAGGGTTGGCGTGCGTCCCTGGGAATTGCCCAGGACAAAGAGATAGAGCACTAGATAAAAGTCATGAAAAAAGGCCTCCAGAGGCCAGCGGCTCTTACCGGTCATCGACATACGAGCAAGCATCAAACAAAGCGTTGGAATGGTTACTTGAGAATGGCTTCCGAGCAGAGAAACCAACAATCGGAAAATTCCCTCCGCGTATAGGAGAGCCAGTAGGAATGCAGACAATTGATGGAAAAACCGGTTATCGCGTTGAACATGACGAAAGAAGTGGTGCCCACATAAATGTTTGGTCTGCCAAGAAAAAGGGACCGCACTACCTTTTTGATGCTAGTTCAAAAACCGTATTTCAAATTACTAAAAGGTTTGCAACAAAATGAACTATTTTGACGAAGAAGTCGTGGCCGACTTGAAAGCGTTCAACATAAAATTTGACATCCTCCTTGAGGAGGATCACGCATCATTAGTCAGTAAGATCAACGAAAATGTACCGTTCTCGGGGAGCAAAGTTGCTTGGAATAACTTAGAAACCAGCTTTAACTTTGGCTTCGCCTCATCAGATTTATCGATATCAAACCTAGCTAAAGAAATTCAAAAACTCACTAGCGATAATCCAATTTTCATTGGCGACTCTGCTTGTGACGAGGCTTATTCCATAAATCTAATTCACATAGAGAAGGCACTCAGAGTTTTTTCCGAAATCCCTCAACATACCTACATTGTGTCGAAATCATTGGCGTGGATTGCATGCATGTCATTTGAAGGAGACTTAGATCTCGCTAGACTGCCATAAACAAATAAACCAACTACGTGCGACCAGAATAAATCATTAGTAAAATCCTGTTCAACAAACGGCAATTACATTGCCGTATGGGACGGAACAGCCCCCAAAGTCCGGGACAAATCGGCAAAACGCAAGCAAATACAATGAAACCAACCACGTTAATAAAAAGGCACATAAAAAATGAAATTAATCTGCACACCGCTCACCTTGGAGGGCAGGTATTTATTAAATGTTGACGACTGCCCGGACTCTTTACTCGAATGCGTCGCTCTTACCCGCGAAGAGCACGAACAAATTCTTGAGTCAGGCGCACTAGAAGCGATAAACACCACGCTTGGAAAAATAATTGACGACTACGGAGACGAAGCCATCCACAACATTGAGGACCTCACCAAAACCTTATCGATCCTCAAGAAATATCTGACGCTCGAAAACTCACCTACGACAAGAAAATTAATCGATCTAAACATCCTTGCGATCAAAAACCGAACTGGTCTCTTTTTCTTCTTCTAGCTTATTAAAAAATCTGCATTAGTCCCTGTCACCCCCACGCCACCACCAACAACCCCACCCCCAACACCAAACACAACGGCGAATAAAAATACGTATCCAACCTCGCAAACCTCGACCCGCCGACTTTCTTGAAAAACCCCACCAATTCCGAATCCCCAATCGCCCTGGCAAACATTACCAAGGCAATCGCACTGATCCCCCACTGCAACGCCCCATGGGATACCGCCGAAAAGTACAACCCCGCCCGCAGGCACACCATCAGCGCAATCGCCACCAATCCCATGGCGACCAGAAACGTGGCGAGCGCCGAGGGCTTGAACGCAGGCTTGGGTCCGCTGGCGAATTCTCCGGGCAGTTGGGGGATGGCGGCTAAGAAGCCGAGTTTGCCGCCGGCAGCCCAGTACAGATGCACCATGCTGATGAATGTAAAAACGCCGACAATCCATCGTGCGACTACGAAGCTCATGACTGGCTCTCCCTGACAAGGTCCGAATCAGGATAGCCCCCCTGAGATTTTCTGCAGGCATTTCGTCGGCGGCTGACGGTAAAGTGCCGCCCCATGAAACTTACCCGTGCCGACCGTTCGATCATCGCCTGAACGTTCTATTGCTGCGTCCTGTTCAATGTGTTCGCCTGCAGTATCGGTCATGGGCAGATGGTCGGGATGCAGCTCAATGGCATCGGCGGCCAGTTCTGTACAGTGGACCCGCGCACCCAGGCGCCCAAGCCGTCCAACTCCACTGAGGAGAACCTGCCCACGCTGTCCAAGGCGTTTGGCTGTCCGCTGTGTTCCACTGGCGGTATGGGCCCGGCGGGGAGTTCCAACCTGAATGTGGCGGTGTTGCCACAGCACCATGCGCCACCGCCAGCTATCGTCCTGGCTGCTGACACCCTGCCCGCTGTTCAACGGGATCAACGTCGCCGACGGCCGCTACGAGCAGCGCACGATCTGGGCGCGCTCGATCATCGACTACCGCATCAACGACAACACCACCCTGAAAAACACCCTGTACGACTTGGACAGCCAACGCGATTACCGCAACCTGGAGACCTCTACGACATCCCGCGAACCCTCGGCACTTCAAACGCAACTGGGAACCGGTGACCGGCCGCGCAGGCCTGACCTATCAATTCATCCCATCGGCCAACGTGTACGTGCAATACAGCACCGCCGCCGAGCAGCCAAGCACCCCCACACAAGTGTTTGATGTCTCGACAGGTAAGCAGTGGGAAGTGGGCAGCAAGTTCGACTATCTGGACGGCCGTGGCTCGGCCACCATGGCCGCCCACAAGATCGAGCGCAACGACTTTGCCGTGACCGATCCGCAGGATCCCACCCGCAACATCCCGGTCGGCGCGCAGTCATCCAGGGGCATCGAGCTGGCCAGTTCCTTGCGCATCACGCCAAGCCTGCTGGCGGAGGGCAACTTCGCCTGGGTCGATGCCGAGTACGAGGAGTTCAACGAGAAAATTGCCAGTGGCGCGGTGGTCTCGCGCAAGGGCAACACACCGACCAACGTCCCCACGCGCTTAGGTAACCTGTGGCTGACTTATGATTTTGCCGAGGATTGGCAAGGGGCTGTGGATGCGCCGTATGTGGCTGAGGTGTATGCGGATAATACCAATACGCAAACGGTGCCGGCCTATACGCTGTTCGGGACTTTCCTGCGCTATAAGGTCGACACGCATACCTCAGTGACGGGCCGGGTGCGCAACTTAACGAATGAGATGTATGCCGAGTTTGCCCATGTGTCGCCGGCGTATTATCTGGGGCGCCGAGAACCTTCGAGCTGGCAGTACAAACCAGGTTCTAAACCTGCAATGCAATCGAATGTGGGAACGGGCTTGCTCGCTCCCACATTTTGATCTCCATTCGCCAGCGAGATCGAGGTTACTTCAGGCTCGCCTCAACCTTCTGCGCCACATCCTCCGTCAACCAAGCCTTCCACACTTGCGGATGCTCCTTGAGAAATGCCTGGGCCACCTCTCGTGGCGCTGTGTGATTTTCACTCATGGTCGCCAAGGCTTTATTCAGCGGCTCGATCGGAAACTCAACTTTCTCAAAGAACTGCGCAATCTGCGGATGGGCCTTCTGGAACGGCGCAGACACCCCGATACTCAACTTGGACGCCAACGAGCGCGTGGGCTTCGGATCAGGATTATCCGCATCCGTCAGGGTCTTCCAGGCCTCGGCATCGAAGGGCGGTTCCTCCAGTTGGATCAACTTGTAGCGCCCCATCAACGGCGTCGGCGACCAGTAGTAGAACAACACTGGCTTGCCCCGGCGGATTGACGAGGCAATCTCGGCATCCAGTGCCGCGCCTGAGCCGCTGCGGAAGTTCACGTAGCTGTCATCCAGACCGTAGGCCTTGAGCTTCTGTTTGTTGACCACTTCCGAGGTCCAGCCGATAGGGCTGTTGAGAAAGCGGCCCTTGCCTGGGGATTCCGGGTCCTTGAACACATCCTTGTAGCGCGCCAGGTCCTTTACGCTCTTGAGGTCCGGCGCCAGTGGCTTGATGCCTTTGGCGGGATCACCCTTGACCACGTATTCCGGCACCCACCAGCCTTCGGTTGCGCCTTTGACCGTGTCCCCGAGACCAACCACCTTGCCTTCGGCCTCCGCCTTGACCCACACAGGGCTGCGGCCGGCCCACTCTTCGCCGATCACCTGGATGTCGTTCTTGGCCAGGGCGGTTTCCAGGGTGATGGTAGTGCCGGGCAAGGTGTCGGTGGGTAAGTCGTAACCCTTCTCGACAATTACCCGCAGCACTTCGGTGATCAGGCTGCCGCTTTCCCAGTTCAGGTCGGCAAAATGTATCGGCGCCTCAGCGGCGCGCACCGGCAATGTGGCCATTGACAGCCCTAGGGTCGTCAGGGACGCAGCCAACAGCGTTCTCAATCCTTTCATGCCTCAGCACCTCGCGATATCGCAGCCAATAGCGGAAGGCTTTGCTGCGTATGCGCGAAGCCTCTGAACAAGTAAGTCAACTCAACTGTAGTAGAGGTTCCGGGAGATAACGGGTGTTCGCGCTTTTTTGCTGATTATTCACTGGCCTTGAACGTGACCAGCTCACCCTTGCGCCATTTGGCAGCCTTGCCGGTCACGGCCTTGAGGGTTTTGGTCAGGCCTTCCTGCAGTTGCTCATTGGCGGCAAACACTAGCATCACGCTGTGGCCTTCCTTGAACACGATGCCCTGGCCTTCGGCCGAGGACACGAAGGCGTAGTCGCCCAAGCCATAGACGGTCAGCTTGATGTCGCGGAACTTCAATTCGAACTTGCCACCCTCACGACTGGGCAATACCGCCGCACGGAAGTGATCGCCGACTTTGAGTTCCAGGCGAGGTTTGTCGTCCACCACCATCGCCGCCTCAGTGTCGATTTCGGCGATGTAGATACCTTCCGGCGTCTGCTCGGTGATGTAAACGAAACGGGATTGAAACTGTTTGACCAACTTTGCGCGCAAATCACCCAGCACGAACAACGCGTGCATATCCAGATTACTGACTGCCAAGGAAACGCCCCCACATCGAAAAGAGCGCTGTCCGCCAGAGCGGACAGCACAAAAAAACGGCCTTCACGGCACGACCACATCACTCAGTCTTTGAAAAAAACTGAAGAAGATCCCGCTGTCACGTCACAAGACTAGTACAGACGCACGTGATGGACCTTGTGCAAGGTCATCAGGCACCACAGGAGATCACAGGTTCAACGGCCCGAGAATACGGGCCGACCAACTTCAGAGAATAACCCAATTAAAAATGCAGTTTTCCGACACGCAAACTCAAATAAACACACTGCCATGGAACCGGGCGCTGGTCGCCTACGACAATACTAAAACAGCAACACCGATGAAAACCACCTACAACGCTGCAATCAAGTCGTCCGGATCGATCGAAAGGAGCAGGCCATGCAACGATCAACCTACAACGCGATGTCTTCGCCCCCCCGTTCATACTCTCAGGACGAGGCTCAATACTACCGCTTGAACGGCTTTGAAGGGTACTCGGATTCAATTCTTTACCAAGTCGTACCCGCCGGCAGAAACTTCTTCCACATCCGCGAAGTGCTCAGCGGTCGAATCAAAGGCTTTCACAGCGACCATGTCAAGGCCTGTGAGCTGGCCAAGAAACTTGAAGCCATGTTGTAAGCGCACCCACGGAGCAATCGTTTCGTCAGCCCGCTAACTTAACTGCGCCGCCGACCCGCAACAACTGCCATACTGGCCCGTCCACTGAAGTTTGTGCCCACCCGGGCCAGGTTTCTCCAGTGCAGTTATCTCCAAGGGAAGGCTCTACGTGACGGAATTTGATATCGGCGAATTTTTCATCCATGGCGACGTAAGGGAAGTAGACGGTGAGTTTCAAGCAGTGATCATCATGCGGGCCAAGCCACCGCTGACCACTGTCACCACCCACCAGGTCGAAAAAGACCGCTGGTTCAAAACCGTCGACGCCGCCGCCATCGCAGCAAAGGACGCCGCCAAAGCGTTAAAAACCGCCGTAGATTCTGGTGCCCTGAATTCCTGACAATCCGATAGAACTCTACTGCGTCACAACCCTCCCATGCATAACGACCACCCTGCATGGAGAACGATATGGACGCGCCAATCCCTACCCTTGAAACCCTGTTTGACCAATTGGGCCTGGATTCAGCCCCAGACGCTATCGACGCCTTTATCGCCGCGCACCCTTTGCCTGACGACGTGAAATTGGTCGATGCGCCTTTCTGGTCCGCACAACAAGCAAGTTTTCTCAAGGAAGAGCTGCGCGAAGACGCCGAATGGGCGATCGCGGTGGACGAACTGAACCAACGCCTGCATCAACCGCACTGACGGTAGATATCTACTCACGTTCAAAGGCTGAAAATTCCCCTGTAATGAGCGGGCTTGTCCCGCTCATTACAACGATGTGTCGATGCCTATGCCCATTCCGGAAAAACCCACGTCACGTTAACGCTTCACAGCCTCGGGTCTATAGCCAAGGCGCAGACCACCCCAATGCCTGCCCTTGACGACGATCGGCACCGATAGGTCGTGCATCAGCTCACCGGTATCGCGGGTGTAAGTCTGCAACAAAACCGCCTGTTGATGGCTGCCACAGCGGATCCCGGTGCGGTCTTCAAACTTGCGCTTGGTGCGGTTCTGCACTGCATCCACCTGCACATCGCCGGTCAATGCCTGGGAAAACGCCTTGTTGTGCGTCGGCACGTAGCCCTGGGGCGTGCAGGCAATGGCGAACACCAACCCTTCATGCCTCGGCAGCAGATCTTCCTGGATCGCCGGCAACACCTGATCGGTATAACCGTCAAACCGGGTGTGGTACTTGCTTGGGCTGGTATTGGCAATCGGCGTGTAGCTGCGGTCGAATAGGTCATCCAGGCTGATGCGGTTCTGTAGCACGTCGGCCTCGAATTGCGCGGCAATTCGGCTGGCGCCTTCACGGGCCAAGTCGTAGATACGCTGGTGATAGTCATCCAGGCCGACTTGCGCCAAGCGTTCACTGATGGTTTCGGCTTGGCCTTCCATTTGCACGGCGGCGTCGGCCAGTTGGCGGGTTTGCTGATCGCTGACCGCCAGGTCGCTGCGCATTTGTTCCACGGCATGGAACAGGCTGTCGAGCTGGGTGCGGTTGGTGTCGGCGCCCTCGGCGATTTCATTCACCTGGCCTTCGACATCCGCCGCCAGGCTGGCGATGCTATGCAGTTGCTCACCGGCGCGCTCCACTTGCTCCACACCCGTGTGCAAGTCTGCCGAGAGCTGGCGAATCTGCTCCACCACCTGAGCCGTGCGTTGCTGGATATCGGCCACCATCACCCCAACCTCATCAGTGGCTGTAGCCGTACGACCTGCCAGCCCGCGCACCTCATCCGCCACGACTGCAAACCCCCGACCATGCTCACCGGCTCGCGCCGCCTCAATCGCTGCATTGAGCGCCAACAGGTTAGTCTGGCTGGCGATGGACTGGATCACCAAGGTCACCCGCTGGATTTCCTCACTGCGCTGGCTCAAGGCTTCGATCAGTTCACGACTGGCATTGGCGCGCTGGCTGAGCTGGTGCATGCGGGTGATCGACTGGGCCAGCACTTCGTGGCCTTCGGTGCTGCGTTGATGGGCCTGGCTGGCGGCCCCGAGGGCCTCGCGGCTGAGCTGGGAGGTGACCTTTTCGGTGCCAATCATCACCTCGGCACTGCTGACAATCTGCTTGGCTGCACTCAACTGAGACTGCAAGCGAGCCGCCAGTTGCTTGACCGAATAGGCCACGCCGGCAGCGGAGAGTGCGTTATGGCTGGTGGTATAGGACAGGTCGCGAGTCAACTCACCCATCGCATCGACAGCCTCGCAAGACGTAACAACGGGTGTGCGACGTGTCAGGCGAGGCAGCCAGATGACCAGCACGGCCAGTGGCAGGCAGACGTACAGCGGAAGGCTGGCAAATGCCAGTCCCAACAGTATCAGCACCAGGGCGATGCTCTGCGTAAGCTGCGTCAACCAGGCGGCCAACCCGCGCACTACCGATTGCGGCGCCACTGCTGCGCCCGTCAGAGATCCATCCCCAGCCATCTTCGTCACCCCACTGCTTATCGTTATTGTCGCTGCATTAAACGCCACTATCGGGCCATTATCCATGGGCCTTTAGTGGGGTAGCTTGCAACAGATCAATACACGGGGGTGTAACGAGTCTTTCCCTGGGGGACCGCTTAGCGCCCCCCAGCTTCACCGCATCAGGCTTGGCGCTGGTGCTTATCGATCTGCTCGTGGCGCTCTTGCGCTTCGATGCAGTACTTGGTGGTAGGGCTGATCAGCAACCTCTTGAGGCCAATAGGCTCGCCGCTGTCATCGCACCAGCCAAAGGAATCTTCCTTGATGCGTTCCAGTGCACGCTCAAGCTGCGGCAGCATGCGCTGGTCGCGGTCGATGGCGTTCACCAGCCAGGTGCGCTCTTCTTCAACGGAAGCGGCGTCGGCAGGGTCGGCCGGGGTGTCCAGGCTTTCAATGGCGATACGGTTCTGTTCGATGCGCTCGTGGTGCTCCACTTTCATGTCTTGCAGCAACTTCTCGAAAAAAGCGTGCTGTTCGGCATTCATGTAGTCATCCGCCGGCATGGCCAGCAACTTTTCCTTTGTCATTGATTTCTCTATAAAAAATACGTGCATTAAGGCGAATAAGGGAGCGTTCCGGCCGACCTCTGCAGGTCTCGGAAAGGCGCTGTCCATTTCAAGCGCCACCCGGCACTCAATTTACGAGGGGCGGCAGTCTAAGGCCGACTTGAGGGCACAGCAACTGAAAAGACAGGCAATTTTTCCGAGATAACCCCCAAAAGCACCAGGACGGGCTCGGCGAATGGTTATCGGAGTGCGTTTATAGCAGGAAAGTTCGTGGAACAGCTATAAGCTGCAAGCTGCAAGCGACAAGCTGTAAAGCTAATCAAACTTGCAGCTTGCAGCTTGCAGCTCAACGCTTACGCTGCTTCTTATTGCGGTATTGGTCGATCACCACCGCCACCACAATGATCAGGCCCTTGATGATGTCCTGGATGTACGCATCCACCCCGACAAACGTAAACCCGCTGGCCATCACCCCCAGAATCAGTGCGCCGATCACGGTCCCCGTGATGCGCCCTACTCCGCCCGCCAGGCTGGTGCCGCCGATCACCGCGGCGGCAATCGCATCCAGCTCGTAGGACATGCCCATACCGGCCTGGCCGGTCGCAGCCCGTGCCGAGGCCACCACACCGGCCAGGCCCGCCAGGAGCCCGGCGATGCTGTAGACGATGATCAAGTGGCGCTTGACGTTGATCCCCGACGTACGCGCCGCCTGCATGTTGCCGCCGATGGCGTAGGTGTACTTGCCGTACTTGGTGTAGCGCAGGGCGATATGGAAGATCACAGCCACCACCAGGAAGATGATCACTGGCATCGCGCCATGGCCGATGGCCGTGTACGAGTCCGAGAGCATGCTCACCGGTTGGCCTTCGGTGTAGTAACGCGCCACGCCACGGGCAGAGACCATCATGCCGAGGGTGGCAATAAAGGGCGGGATACCGGTAACGGCAATGATACTGCCGTTGATCGCCCCTGCCAGCAGCCCGACGCCAAGCCCCATCGCCACCGGAATCCACACCGGCAAATCGGTCAGACTGGGAAATACCGCCCTTGAAAAATCAGAGGTTTGCGCCAAACTGGCAGCGATCATCGCCGACAATGCCAATACTGAGCCCGAGGACAGGTCGATACCGGTGGTGATGATCACCTGGGTCACACCGATGGCGAGCAGGCCGATGATCGACACTTGCAGGATCATCAGCACCAGGCGCTGGGAGTTCATCAGGAAGCTCTGGTCACGCACGATCCAGCCGAACACTTCAAACACCAGGCCGATGCCGATCAGCACCAGGAAGATGCTCAGCTCGGTGGGCACGCGTCGACGACTTTTGGTTGGCACCGTCGAGGGTTTGTTATCCGTTATTGCATTCATAGCCCATCACCTTTTTATTCTGTACGTCAGTGGACTACCGTCATCCCGGAGGCCAACTGCATGACTTTTTCCTGGGTCGCTTCGCTGCGGTCCAAGGTGCCCATCAAATCACCTTCGTGCATCACCATGACCCGGTCGCTCATGCCCAGGACTTCAGGCAGCTCGGAAGAAATCATGATCACCGCCATGCCTTCGCTGGCGAGGAAGGAGATCAACCGATAGATCTCCGCCTTGGCGCCCACATCAATGCCCCGCGTCGGTTCATCAAGGATCAGCAGGCGCGGGTTGGTCATCAGCCAGCGCGCCAGCAAGGCCTTCTGCTGGTTGCCGCCGGACAAGGTGTCGATGCATTGCTCAAGGGACGGGGTTTTCACCCGCAGCTTCTTGCACATGTCTTCGCACAGCGCACGCAGGGCCTTCTGCTGGATAAAACCGTTGCCCGAGTAGTGCGGCAGCACGGCCATTTCCATGTTTTCCAACACGGAAAGGCAGGGGAACAGGCCACTGAGCTTGCGGTCTTCGGTCAACAGAGCAAAGCCCTTCTCAATGGCCATGTGCGGATCGGTAATGCGCACCGCCTTGCCGTCCAGACTGATCTGGCCGCTGCTGCTAGGGGTGATGCCAAAAATGGTTTCTGCCACGTTGGTGCGGCCCGAGCCCATCAACCCGGCAATGCCGAGGATCTCGCCGGCGTGCAGGTCAAACGAAACGTCCTTGAATACGCCGTCCAGCGTCAAGTTGCGCACCGACAGCAACAGGTCACCGATGGGCGTCTCGCGCACCGGAAACAGCTGGCTCAGCTCACGGCCGACCATCATCGAAATCAGGCTGTCGCTGTTCATGCTGTCGGCGCGTTGCAGGCCTACGTACTGGCCGTCGCGGAACACCGCCACTTCATCGGCGATGGCGAATACTTCATTCATTTTATGGGTGATGTAGACGATGCCTTTGCCCTGGGACTTGAGGTCGGCAATGATCGAAAACAAGTGGGCCACTTCCTTGTCGGTAATGGCCGATGTCGGTTCATCCATGATCAGGATGTCGGAGTCGTAGGACACGGCCTTGGCAATCTCGACCATCTGTCGCTCGGCGATGCTCAGGTTGCCCACCTGTTCCTCGGGGTCGAGGTTGATGCGCAAGCGCGCCAGCAACTCGGCGGTGCAACGGTGCATTTCGCGGTGGTTGACCATGTGCAGGCTGTTGAGCTGCTCGCGGCCGATCCAGATATTCTCGGCGATGCTCATGTGCGGCATCAGGTTGAGTTCCTGGTGGATCATCGCGATCCCGGCCTTCTGAGCCGCCAGGGGTGTTTCAAACACGATCGGTTTGCCGCGCAGGCGAATTTCTCCGGCGTCGGGCTGGTAGATGCCAGCGATGATTTTCATCAACGTCGACTTGCCTGCTCCGTTCTCGCCCATCAGCGCCAGTACGGTACCGGGGCGCACGCGCAGCTGTACATCGGCCAGGGCCACGACACCGGGAAAGCCTTTGCTGATATTCACGATTTCCAGCAGGTAGGGTTCTTCCAACAGCTGGGGTTGGATACCGGGAGGCTGCGAGACAACGGCTTGAGCGAGCATAGAAAGGTACTCCATCGGCAAGGCGGGCACGACCGCCCTGCCGGCTTATTGTTGTTATGTCAGGGCTACTTGAACTGGGCGACGTTGTCCGGCGTGATCAGTTGGAACGGGATGATCACGTTCTGCTCGACCGGCTCCTTCTTGACCATCTTGCGCGCCGCTTCCACCGAGCCCACCGCCTGACCCTTGGCGTCCTGGAACGCCGATGCCGCCATATCACCCTTGGTGATCGCGTTCAAACCGTCCGGCGTACCGTCGACACCCGCGATCAACACGCTGCCCGGCTTGATACCCGCCGACTTCAGGGCCATGGACGCGCCAATCGCCATCTCATCGTTGTTGGCCAGCACCGCGTTGAATTCGCGGCCTTGGGTCAGCCAGTCGTTGACCAGGGTCATGCCCTTGTCGCGCAGCCAGATGCCGGTCTGTTCCTGCTCGATCTTGATGTCCGGGTACTTGGCCAGGACTTCCTTCACGCCCTTGGTGCGGTTGGTGGTGGCGTTGTTCGCCAGGTCACCCAGCAAGATCACAATCTTGCCTTTGCCGCCGAGCTTTTCAGCGATGTATTGCATTTGCAGGCGGCCGGCCTCGGTGTCATCGGAGACCACCACGGCGACACCCTTGGGCAAATCTTTCTGGTCAGGACGGCGGTTGACGAACACCAGCGGAATGCCCGCCTTGGTGGCGGCATTGATGATGTTCTTGGTCGAAGCGGTATCCACCGGGTTGACGATGATGGCATCGACTTTCTGGCTGATAAAATTCTCGATCTGGCTCAACTGCTTGACCACGTCGGCACGCGCGTCTTCGAACTGTAATTGCACGCCGTCACCCTCGGGGTAGGACTTGGCTTGCTTGTCCATGTCCTCGCGCAGGTAGGTCAGGAAGGTGTCATCGAAGGCGGACATGCTCACGCCCACCTTGATATCGGCGGCACTGGCAAAACCACTCGCCAGCATCATGGACAAGGCCAGCGCGGTAAAACGGATCGGGGTCTTCATGAACGGTCTGTCTCCACATTATTGTTGGTTTTGTTGGACGTTACGTTGATCAGAGCGGGGCTTGCGAATGGGGCAGTCGAACCAGCGGTGCGCCTGGAATGCAGCAGACCAGCGCGCCCTTGTTTTCGACGCAGAGCACATTAAGGAAGGAGAAGTAGAACGGCCGGCCGCGGGGCAGACCGCGTGGCGCTAGGACAGGGCGTAAAACTCGCAGTACAGCGTTGAAGATTTTCATCTGACGGTACCTGGTTGTTTTTGATCTTGTTTTTGTTGAGTCGTGCAGATCGAGTCCGAACGTACTATTTGCAACCTGGAAAAGACTTTATTGGAAAAAATTTTCCATATCAACCTGTTTTAGAATTTTATTCTATTTTTGTTGAGACCACCTGCTGGCGCTCGGCGCTCAGGCGTGCAGCGTCCAATATACGGGTGGTTTCCAGCGCATCATAGGCATCCACCGGCAGCGGCCCCTGCCCTTGCACGGCCAATTGCAACTGTCGATAGAACTGCATCCAACAGCCCTTTTCCGACGGCACCCGCTCGCGGTCCGGGCCTTGTTCGAACCAGCCCCAGCGGCGGTGTTCTTCAGCGCCCCAATGCTCACCTTCGGTCTTCGGCGACTTGCCGGCCATCAGCGCTTCTTCCTGGCCGTCCAAGCCTTCGACGGTGTAGCAGCCAGAGGTGCCACTGACGCGAAAGCGCGGCGCCTGGCTGTTTTGCAGGGCATTGCCCCACAGATGTGAAATCACACCGTTGGCGTGGGTCAGGGACACAAAAAAACCGTGGTCCACAGTAGGGTGTTCGGCGGTGTATTGCAGTTGCGCGAACACCCGATCTACCGGGCCGAACAGTTGCAGGGCCTGGTCGACCACGTGGCTGCCCAGGTCGCGCAGCCAACCACCGCCGCTGGCGTTACCTACGGCTTGCGGGCTGTAGCGTTCCACGCGGGATTCGAAACGAGTGATCTTGCCCAAGGCGCCGCCGTCGATGAGTTTGCGCAGGGTCAGGTAATCCGAGTCCCAGCGCCGGTTCTGGTAGACGCTGAGCAGCGAGCCTTGGCGTTCGGCCGCGGTGATCAGCGCCTGGGCCTGTTCGGCGTTGGCGGCGAAGGGCTTGTCGCTGACCACGGTTACACCGTGTTCGATGGCTTCCAGCACCAGGGCTGGGCGGCCTTTAAGGGTGGTGGAGATGACCAAGGCGTCGACGCCGGCTTCGACGATTTGGCCGATGTTGTCAAAAGCCCTGACACCAGGGTGGTCGGTTGCCAGTTGCTGGCGGCGTTCGGGTGAGCGAGTCACCACGCCGACGAACGTCGCGCCTGGCAGGGTTGCAATCAGCGGCGCATGAAAGAAGCGCCCTCCATGGCCGTAGCCGACTAGACCGATTCGCATGCATACACTCCTTACTTGAAGTGGAAACCCAATTCAAATGTGGGAGCGGGCTTGCTCGCTCCCACACTGACTGCATTCCATCTGTGGGATCGCGGTCAGCCGTAGAAGTGCGGACGCTGCGGCAAGCTCACCTTCACAATCTGCTCGCTATTCTGCGCTTCAATACACGCATCCGCCGCCACCGCCGCCGCAAAACCATCCCACGCCGACGGCCCGCCGACCTGCCCGGCGCGTACGCTGTCGATAAACGCCTGCAACTCCACGTCATAGGCACCAATAAACCGATCCTTCCAGTCCATCAGAATCGCATTGGACAACTTCGCGCCACTGCGCATTTGCACCTGGGACGGCTCCGGCAGCTTGGCGATACCGGTCTCCCCCACCACTTCGCACTGGATGTCATACCCGTACTGGCAGTTCACGAACACTTCGACATCGATACGCGTGCCCCTGGCGGTTTCCAGCAGCACGATCTGCGGGTCGCGCAGGTGGGCCAGGGCCTTGCTGGATTTGCGTGGGAACACCACTTGCACCGAGACGTAGTCGTCGTTGAGCAGCCAACGCAACACATCCAGTTCGTGGATCAAGGTGTCGGTGATCGCCATGTCGGTCTTGTAGTTCTCGCCCACCGTCGGGTTGCGGTGCGCGCAGTGCAGCATCAGGGGTTCGCCGATCTGGCCGCTGTCGATCACGGCTTTCAATGCGCGATAACCCTCGTCGTAGGGGCGCATGAAGCCCACTTGCACCAGGCGCTTGCCGAAGGCCACCTCGGCGTCGACGATCTTGCGGCAGCCTTCAGCCGTCACGGCCAAGGGTTTTTCGCAGAACACCGGTTTGCCGGCGGCGATGGCGGCGAGCACGAACGCTTCGTGGCTCGGCCCCCAGGAAGTGACCAGAATGGCCTCGACCTGTGGTGAATTGATCAGCGCATGGCCGTCGGCGTACACCTCGGCATCCAGCTTCAACTCTGCGACAACCTTGGCGGCTTGCTCAAGATTGATGTCGGTTACCGCCACTACCTGGCTGTTGAGCAAGGTCTGGCTGCAACGACGAATATGGTCACGGCCGATAGCGCCAGTACCGATGACTCCAAGCTTCAAAGACATACACAACTCCTCTTGTTATTAGTACTGCCGGGCCTTCGCCAGGTATTCATTGAGTTTTTTTGCGGCGGCATTTGTGCGCTCGCTGGTGGAGACCTGCGCCACACCCACCCGCCACCACGACAGGTAACCGTGGATCATGGTCTTGGGCAGCACCTTGATATCGATCAGCGTAGAAACCGTTTGAGTGCGTGCATCGGCCAGCGCCGCTTCGAGCTGCTCCATGGTGCTGACCTTGTAGGTCTTGCAGCCATAGGCCGCCGCGCTCATGGCGAAATCCACCGGCACCAGGCCGCCGTCGAGCTTGCCGCTCTCGGGGTTGCGGTAGCGGAACTCGGTGCCGAAGCTGTCCATGCCATTGCCGATCTGCAGGTTGTTGATGCAGCCGAAAGCCATGTTGTCGAGCAGCACCACGTTGATCTTGCGGCGCTCCTGGATCGAGGTGGCCAGTTCCGAATGCAGCATCATGTAGGAGCCATCGCCGACGAGGGCGTAGACCTCTTTTGTTGGCTCGGCGAGCTTTACACCGAGAGCAGCGTTGATCTCATAGCCCATGCACGAATAACCGTACTCAACGTGATAGGTGTTGACGCCCTTGCTGCGCCAGGCGCGCTGCAGGTCACCGGGCAGGCTGCCGGCGGCGGCGACGATAATGGCGTCGTCGGCCAGGGTTTCGTTGAGCACGCCGAGTACGCGGCTTTGGGTCAGGCACGAGCCGGTCAGCTCGATAAATTCACGCAGCACCGCGCGGTCCAGGTGGTCGTCGACCTCAGGCACGAAGCCGTCACCGTCATATTCCACCTGATGCACACGGTCCACTTCGGCGTCCAACTGCGCCTTGGCGTCGCGGATCTGCTCGTCCCAGCCCGAACGATAATCGCCCAGGGCAACGGCCAATGCTTCAAGGGCGACTTGCGCGTCAGCCAACACCTGCACGCCGTCCAGTTTCAAGGCGTCGCAGGGGCTGATATTGAGGTTGAGAAACTTCACCTCGGCGTGCTTGAACAGTGATTTGGACGAGGTGGTGAAGTCGGTATAGCGCGTGCCGACACCGATGATCAGGTCTGCTTCGGGCGCCAGCAGGTTCGCCGCCAGACAGCCGGTTTCACCGATCCCGCCGACGTTCAGCGGATGGCTGGAGACCACAGCGCTCTTGCCCGCCTGGGTTTCGGCGAAGGGGATATCAAACCGTTCGGCAAAGGCCTGCAGTGCGGCATTGGCACCGGAATACTTCACGCCGCCACCGCAGATGATCAGCGGCTTGCGCTTGCCGCGAAAAGCCGCCAGCGCATCAGCGATCATCGCGGCGGTGGCCGGACGACGTTCGATACGGTGCACGCGTTTTTGCAGGAAATAATCTGGATAGTCCCAGGCCTCGGCCTGCACGTCCTGGGGCAACGCCAGGGTCACGGCACCGGTTTCAGCCGGATCGGTAAGCACGCGCATGGCGTGGATTGCAGCAGTCATCAACTGCTCGGGGCGGTTGATGCGGTCCCAGTATTTGCTCACGGAGCGGAAGGCATCGTTGGTGCTGATACTCAGGTCATGGAACTGCTCGATCTGTTGCAACACCGGGTCGGGCTGGCGACTGGCATACACATCTCCAGGCAACAGCAACAACGGGATACGGTTGGCGGTCGCCGTCGCGGCGGCGGTGAGCATGTTGGCAGCGCCGGGGCCCACAGAAGCTGTGCACGCGTAGATCTTGCGGCGCAGGTGCTGCTTGGCAAAACCGATGGCGGCGTGGGCCATGCCCTGTTCGTTGCGGCCCTGATGCACCACCAGGTCACCGCTGCCTTGCTCCAGGGCCTGGCCCAGGCCCAACACGTTGCCGTGGCCGAAAATCGTGAATACCCCGGCGACGAACTTGCTCTGCACGCCATCGACTTCGATGTACTGGTTATCCAGGAACTTCACCAGGGCCTGGGCCATGGTCAATCTTGTTGTGGTCATGTTCGCACCTTGAATGAATGCAAATCTGTCGATCAACAGTGATCCCATGTGGGAGCGGGCTTGCTCGCGAATGCGGTGTGTCAGGCAATGAATCTGTATCTGATAAACCGCTATCGCAGCGATGCGGCGACCCGACAAGCCAGCTCCCACATTGGGTTCAGCGTTGAACCAGAGATTGGTTCAAATGGGCGATGCTCGCGCCCAACGCCTGCTGGATATCCACCAACGCATGCACGCTCTCGGCAAATGGCTCGAACGACAAATAGCCGCTGTATCCAGTACTGAGCAGCGTATCGATCTGCGCCGCGTTGCCAAGGATGTCACCCTCGCCCACCAACACGCGGTGGCCGTCACGAATCGAATCGAGCGGCGCCTCGGCATCTTCCACACCCGAGATATGCACCAGCCCGGTCAATTCCGGAAAGAACTCATGTTCGCTGGCCAAGTGATGATGGAAGGTATCGTGCACCAGGCGAAACACGTCCAGGCCGCCAATGGACTGGATCGCATCCACCGCCACGCACTTGCGGCGCAGGGCACATTCCTCAAAGCCCAGGGGTTCGATAAAACCGAGAATCGCGTATTCGCGCAGAATCGGCGCCAGCTCGCTCAAGGCCGTGCGCAAGCCGGCGGCACGCTGCGCTTCGTTGCGCGTATCGCCTCGCTCGTTGAACGGGCACATCACCAGGCCCTGGGCGCCGCACTCGCGGGCATAGGTGGCGAGCTGGATCGCTTGGGCGCGACGCTCCTCGTTCCACACGTCAAAGGGGTACAGCGCGTTGATCGACAGCACCTGGATGCCCTGCGCTACGCACAACTCGCGCACGCGGCTGGCCGGGGTGCCGAATTCGATTTGCTTGTCCGCAAGGTCATTGCGGATCTCGATGGCATCGCACTTGAGCGCTGCGGCCAACTGGATGAAGTCCGGCAGGGACAGGGTGGGGGCGACCATGCGGTTAAGGGCAAAACGTAAAGGCGACTTCATTGTTGTTGTTCTCCGTCCAAAACCGCTTAGAGGTCCAGCAGCCAACTGTGCTGCGGATCGTTATGGAAATGCCAGGCGCGCTTGGGGCCGGCCATCACGTTCAGGTAATACGATTCATAGCCATACGGCACGCTGACCGGGTGATAGCCCTTGGGCACCACCACCAGGTCGCTGTTTTCCACGGCCATGGCCTGGTCAATGCTGCGATCGTCGGTGTAGACGCGCTGGAACACAAAGCCCTGGGGCGGGTTGATCTGGTGGTAGTAGGTCTCTTCAAGAAAGCTCTGGTGCGGCAGGTCGTCGGTGTCGTGTTTGTGCGGCGGGTAGCTCGACGAATGCCCGGACGGCGTGCGTACCTCCACCACCAGCAGCGAATGGGCCGGCTCGCTGTCGGGCAGGATGTCGCACACGTAGCGGGTGTTGGCGCCTTTGCCGCGCACGCTGCGTTTGCAGTTCTCCGGGCGGATCAGGCGAGGTTCGTAGCCGTCCGCACCCGGCGCGGCGCAGACGGCAATCTGTACATCGCTCAAGGCGGTGACCTGGGCATCGGTGCCCGGTGGCAGGTAAGCGGCGAACGGCGATTTGTCTTCAAACACGGATTGGCGATCACCCAGGTTCTGCCAGTTGAACCCTTCGCCTTCAATGTTCACGTGACCGCTGAGCAGCACCAGGCACAATTCCTTATCACCGGCGCTGACCGGCAGGGTTTCGCCCAGGCTCAGCCGGTAAGCGGAAAAGCCTACGTACTCCAGGCGCCCTGCTTCCAGCGCGACCAGGGTTTGTCCGTGTTTGCTGCTCTTGACCAACAAGCTCATTTTGCAGTCCTCTCATTCAGCAGGGCATCATTCAGCAGAGTACGTAGGGTGTCGTAACCTTTCTTCGCATAGATATAGCTGGGCGCCACAGCCGGGTCCTGCTCGGCTTCCACGACCAGCCAGCCTTCATAGTTCGCGGCCAGCAACTCATCGAGCAATTCGGCGAAGTCGATATCACCGTCGCCGGGCACGGTGAAGGTGCCGTTGACGATGCAGTCGGGAAAACTCCACATCTGGTTACGCGCCAGTTGCACCACAGGCTTGCGCACGTCCTTGAAATGCACGTGGCAGATGCGGTCGATGTGTTTACGCAGTACCTCCAGTGGTTCGCCGCCGCCCATGTAGCAGTGGCCCGAATCGAACAGCAGGCCGACTTCCGGGCCTGTTCGTTTCATCAACTGGTCGATGTCTTCCGCGGATTCGACGTAGGCGCCCATATGGTGGTGGTACGCCAGGCGCACGCCTTGGGACAGGGTGAAACGCGCCAGTTCGGTGAGCTTGTCGGCGTAATCCTGCCAGGCCTGTTCGCTGTGAAAGCGCGGGCGCTCGATCAAGCGGATGCGCGAGCCCTGGATCGAATCGGCGACTTCGCCGTAGACCAATACATTGGCGCCGTTTTGCTTGAGCAACTCGACATGGCCGGCGATGGCCTCGATTTCTTCGGCCACTGAACGCCGGGCCAGCCGGCTGGAGTACCAGCCGGAGACCAGTGCCAGGTCATAAGGGCGCAGCACATCGCCGACGCCTTTGGCGTCTTTGGGGAACTTTCCGTTGAGTTCGAAGCCTTCGTAACCGATTTCCTGGCCTTCGCTCAAGGCGGTGCTCAGGGGCGTTTCGCCGCCCAGGGCGGGGAGGTCGTCGTTGCTCCAGGAAATCGGGTTGATGCCAATTCGGATTGCGGGCATGGCTGCACCTTTTATTGTTCTTCAAAGTTGCATGAGATCTGCTTTATGTGGGAGCTGGCTTGCCTGAGATGGCATCAACTCGGTGTACCTGATAGGCCGAGTTGCCAGCATCGCAGGCAAGCCAGCTCCCACATTTGATTGCATTTCAAGTTGGAAAACGGGTTTAGGTTCGGGCACTTCGCCAGGCATTGATCAGCTGTTCGAACGTGGCCTGGGCTTGCTGGATCAGGGTTTCATCATCAATCTCCCCCGCCATCCACGCCCGGCTCGGCTCCTGGAAGATTGTGCGGCCCACGGCAAAGCCTCGGCACGTCGTACTCTGGCTGGCTTGCTGGAAGCCATCGGCGAGGCACTCAGCCGAGGCATTCAGGCCCAGCAGCACCACGCCACGGCAGTACGGGTCGCGGTCCTGGATCAGTTCGTCGAGTTTCTTCCAGTCCTCGGCCGACTGCGCCTCAATCTTCCACCACGCCGGATAGATACCCAGGTTGTACAAGCGCTTGAGGCTGCGATAGAGCACATCCGGGTAAGTGGACGGGTGATCCTTCGGCGGGATGACTTCCAGCAGCAGTTCATGGCCACTGACCAGTGAAGCTTCGTACACCGCCTTGAGTTGCGCTTCCTGTTCCAGGCGCAGCAACGGCTCGTCGTCGGGGTGAAATTGCACCAGGCATTTGATGATTTGCTCCTGGGGCCAGGCGATCAGGTTGCTGCCAATCGAGCGGCCGTGCTCGAACGCCAGTGGACGCGAGTTCTGCACTTCCACCGGACGCGCGATCCACCAGCCACGGCCGCTGGCCGTATTAAGAGCGTCCTGGCCGAAGCGTTGGTCGGCCAGCAGGCCCACATCGGCATTTATGCCTTGCTCGGCGAGCTTGTTCTCGACGCGTTCGATGGCCTGGATAAACAGCTGCTTGATATCGCTGATGCGCGTTGGGTCCTGGCCACCTTTTTGCGCCAGGTCCACCAACTGCCAACGGTGGTCGAAAGCAAACACAAACAGTTGCTTCCAGGCCTTGCGCGGCACCGAGACGCGGTGCAGGCGTTGCAGGGTCACGTCTTGATCCGGCCGGGTGATCGGCACCGGGCTGTTGAACAGGTACTCAAGCTCGGCGGGCGTGGGCATGGCCGGCGCGCAGGCGTGACGCGATACCACAAGACCGCCGCAGGCATTGGCCAACTGGCTGCAACGCTCATCGCTGGCGTCATTGATCCAGCCACTGAGGAAGCCCGACATAAAGGCATCGCCAGCACCGAGCACGTTGAGCACTTCAACGCGCACACCGGGGTAGATGGCGCCGTCTTCCAGTCGCACGGGGATGGCGCCGTGAATCACCGTGCAACCCTGCGGGCCGAGCTTGACCACCAGGGTCGCCGGGGTCAGCTCGCGGACTTTACGCAGTGCGGTGAGCAAATCTTCACTGCCACCCGCGATGAGGAATTCTTCTTCGGTACCGACGATCAAGTCGAAGCGCGGCAGGATTTTCTGCACATGCTGGCTGACGTTCTGGTCGGCGACAAACCGCGTCTCGCCATCCGCCTTGCCCGCCAGGCCCCACAGCACTGGGCGGTAGTCGATATCCAGCACGCGCTTGACGTTGTGCTTGGCCGCGTAGTCCAGGGCCTGGATACTGGCCTTGTACACGCCATCGGTGGAGAAATGCGTGCCGGTGATCAGCAGCGCCTTGCTGGAGGCAATAAAAGATTCACTGATGTCTTCGGCGCGCAGGGCCATGTCGGCGCAGTTTTCGCGGTAGAACACCAGGGGGAAGGTTTCGCGGTCCTTGAGGCCGAGCAGCACCAAAGCGGTCAGGCGCTCAGGGTCGACCTTGATGGCGCTGACATCGCAACCTTCGCGGGCCAGGGATTCCAGTAGGAAACGGCCCATGTGGTCATCACCCACCCGGCTCAGCATCGCCGACTTGAGGCCCAACCGTGCGGTGCCAAAGGCGATATTGGCAGAAGAACCGCCGAGGTATTTGGCAAAGCTGGACACATCCTCAAGCCGCGCACCGACTTGCTGTGCATAGAGGTCGACGCCCAGGCGCCCGAGGCAAATCAGATCCAATTGACGCCCACTGGCAAAACGAGTCTGGCCCATGCTGGCTCCTGTTATTTTTATCAGCCTGCGCTGTGCCGTCGTGGTGGCGGCAAACGCTCTTGGTGGGAGCAGACTAGAACGTCCGTCGACGCCAATCAATATTTATTCTAGATATTTTTTCTTTGGAATATTTTTTCCATTAGGCTTGCGCAGGGGCAGCCCAGCGAGACTGCATCGTTTCAGCAGGCCACGGCTGCCGTGATGCGCAGGTATTTTTTTGCGCCTACCCTGTAGACTTGCGCCACTCATCAGCGCATCAGAAGAACCGTTAGAAGGATTGCCCATGTCCCGCACCGATCACGAGCCCGCCCTGGAAGAAACTCCCGCCAGCCCTCCGATCAATGCCGAACGCCTGTTGCAGCTGATCACCGACGAATACGAAAGCCTGCCACGCCAACTCAAACGCATCGCCAGCTACATGAGCCAGCAAAGCGACCGGATCATGGTCGACCGTATCAGCGATATCGCTCGCGAGTGCGAAGTGCACCCGTCGGCCATCGTGCGGTTTTCCCAGCGTTTCGGTTTCAGCGGGTTCAGTGAGATGCAGGCGCTGTTTCGCGAGGCCTACACCCACAAGACCACCCCGGTGCAGAACTACCAGCAGCGCATCCGCAGCATGATCGCCAACAAGTCGCAGAAGGCCAGCGGCGGCGACCTGGCGCGTGAGTGCGTCAACGCGACCCTGTCGGGCATCGAGCGCCTGGGGCTGGAACTCGATGACGTGGCGTTCGACAAGGCCGTGGACCTGGTGGTCAACGCCGACAACATCTACGTGGTCGGCGTGCGCCGCTCGTTTGCGGTGGCCGATTACCTGGTCTACAACCTGCAGCACACCAACAAACGCATCCACCTTATCTCGGGCCTGGGCGGCAGCTACCGCGAGCAGATGCGCAGCGTGCGCGCCAATGACCTGGTGATTGCAATCAGCTTTACGCCCTACGGCAAAGAGACCCAGCATTGCCTGCGGATTGCCCAGCTTCATCAGGCCAAAACGTTGATTATCACCGACAGTAACTTGTCGCCCCTGGCCAAACGGGCGAACGCGGTGTTGCTGGTAAATGAGGGCTCGTCGTTTGCGTTTCGTTCGTTAAGCGCCACGTTGTGCCTGTGCCAGGCGTTGTTTATTGCGGTGGCGTATCGTTTGGAGTTGAAGGTGGACGAGATACACGAGCAGGTTGGGTTTGACGACTGACCGCGCTTACGCCACCTGCGCGACGGGATCTGCGCGCGCTCGGCCACGCTGCGCGTGATGGCTGGCATTACAGCAAAAAGCCGCGCCTGTTGGTCAGGCGCGGCTTGGATAAGGCGATAGCAAAATTACATGAAGATCGCAATCAGGATAATGATCGGGATGGGAATGCCGAGGAACCACAGAAGTAATGAGCGCATGATGTTCTCCTTGAATTAATTAACGGGCGAAGTGTTCGGTTTCGACATACACCACGGCATCGCGACGACGACCACCATAAGTTGCAGCGAAACTGGCGAAAAAGGCACCGATCAGCAGGGCAATGAAGGTCCACAGCGACGTATAGGCAGCGACTTTCGCAGCGGTATCGGCGGCTTGCTTGGCTTTGAGCTTGGCGTCTTCAACGGCTTTACGGGCGTCGCCGTAGACCTTGTCGATACGCGCCTCGGCATCAGCCTGGCTGAGGTTGGTGCGCTGGCTGATCAACTGGGCCAGGTAAGCACGGTCTTCAGCGGCCAGTTGGCCGTCGTTGCTCAGGGTGCGGGTGAAGATGCGGGCGACCACGCCATGTGCAGCGTCGTCACCGACGGCCACCGGGCGATCATCGCGAAACAGGCTGTCGACGTAGTAGTCGAAATCACCGCCGCTGACACCCTTGGCTGCACTGCCGGCGGCCTGGGTCATGCCACTGGCCGCGCCGGCTGCAACGCTGGCACCGGCTTTCACGCCACCGCTCACCACACTGCCGACCGAGCCGACCACCAGTACTGCGGTAATCAGCGTGGCAACTGCCCAGGCCAGGAAGCCATGGGCGGTGTCGCGAAAGTACACCTCATCGCCGTGCATATTCGCCCACTTCACACGCAACCGGCCGGCGATGTAGCCGCCTAGCCCGGATGCGACGAGCTGGGTAAAGGCCAACCAGATAATCGTGGAAACGCCAAGGCCCTTGGCGCTGATGCCGCTGTCAGCCCACGGCGACACTGCCGAAAAGCCCAGGCCGAAGCCCAGCAGTACCAGGATCAGCGACAGTGCAGCCGCCGCCGCCGCCCCAGCAAAAATCGCCCCCCAGGAAACCCCGGAGAGCGTGCTCGACTCTTGTAGCGTGGATGAGGATGTAATCATTGTTTTTTTGCTCCCGGCAGGAAAAATGGTGTTACAAGTCTCAAAAGGGACAGTGCAGGCAGCGTGCCAGTCGACATCGAATTTAATATCTTTGTAAATCAGTAGCTTAAGTAATTTGAACTTACGAAAATCATGCAAGTTGCAAGAATTGATCGTTTGAGGCGGGCGTTATGCATTCCATCGTTCGCGGCCATAAAATCTGTGTCAGTTTTGCCAAGATGACTTTTTATTTAGTAAGCGTTCAGCCATTTCTTGGCAAAATGCCCACACTTCTAGTGTGAATCGCTCACCAGGTAATCCTATGACCCGTATTTTGACCATCGAGGATGACGCCGTAACAGCCCGCGAGATCGTCGCCGAGCTGAGTAGCCATGGACTGGATGTAGATTGGGTGGACAACGGCCGCGAAGGCCTGGTCCGTGCCGTGAGTGGGGATTACGACCTGATCACCCTCGACCGCATGCTGCCGGAACTCGATGGCCTGGCCATCGTCACCACCCTGCGCACTATCGGGGTGTCGACACCGATCCTGATGATCAGCGCCCTCTCCGATGTCGATGAGCGTGTGCGCGGCCTGCGCGCCGGGGGTGACGACTACCTGACCAAGCCGTTCGCTTCCGACGAAATGGCGGCGCGCGTCGAAGTGCTGCTGCGGCGCAAAAGCACGGTCAAGGAATTCGAAACCGCCCTGCGCGTGGCCGACCTGGAACTGAACCTGATCAGCCGCGAAGCCAGCCGCGCCGACCAGCCGCTGAGCTTGCTGCCCACCGAATACAAACTGCTCGAATTCCTGATGCGCAACACCGGGCAGATCCTGTCGCGGATGATGATCTTTGAAGAAGTCTGGGGCTATCACTTCGACCCGGGCACCAACCTGATCGACGTGCACATCGGCCGCCTGCGCAAAAAGATCGACCCACCGGGCCTCACGCCGCTGATCCGCACGGTACGAGGTTCCGGTTATGTCATTGCTGAACCCATCTAAGGGCTGGCGCTCCTCCAGCAGCCGCTTGCTGGCGCTGTACAGTTCGTTGTTCGTGGCCTGGAGCTGCATCCTGATGGGGGTGCTGTATTACGAGGTGTCGGGTTACCTGAGCGACCTGTCGCGCCACTCCCTGATGCAGCGCCAACACTTATTCCAGCGCTTCGACGGCGAAGAACTGGTGGAAGCCCTGACCACCAGCATGACCTTCGACATGAAGGGCGTGGATGCCTATGGCCTGTTCGATGAGCAATTCCGCCCGCTCAGTGGACCGATCCGCGCAGTGCCGCCGGACCTGCCCTTGGACGGCAAGATCCACGCCCTGGTCAATTGCGTCGACTCCGACGACCCCAAACTGCCCAAGGACAGCTGCGACGCGGTGGCCACCCACACCGAAGACGGCCGTTGGCTGGTGCTGGTGCGCGCCAACGGCTCGCTGTTTGGCGTGACCCGGATCATCTGGCATGCCCTGCTCTGGGCCCTGTCGTTGACCATTATCCCAGGCGCGGCTGGCTGGCACTTGCTGCGCCGGCGCCCGTTGCGGCGGATTCGCGGGATCCAGGCCAGCGCCGAAGCCATCGTCGCCGGTGACCTCACACACCGCCTGCCGCTGTCCAACCGGCGCGACGAGCTGGACATGCTCGCGGCCATCGTCAACGCCATGCTCGACCGCATCGAGAAGTTGATGAACGAGGTCAAAGGCGTGTGCGACAACATCGCCCACGACCTGCGCACACCGCTGACGCGCCTGCGCGCGCAGCTGTACCGCATCAAGCAGGAGGCTGAAGCAGAGTCGGGCTACGCAGTGAAACTCGACGACGCGATTGCCGAAACCGACACGCTGATGGCGCGCTTTCGCGGGCTGTTGCGCATCTCGGAGCTGGAAGACCACCAGCGCCGCTCCGGCTTTCTGGTGATGGACCCACTGCCACTGCTGCGTGAACTGCACGACTTCTACCTGCCCCTGGCCGAGGAAGGCGAATTGCAGTTGGTGCTCGACACCCCAGAGTCCCTGCCCTGGATCACCGGCGACCGGGCGCTGCTGTTCGAAGCCCTGTCCAACTTGCTGAGCAATTCGATCAAGTTCTCCCCGCCGGGCGGCGCAGTGATCTTGCGCGCGGTAAATGACGCCGGCAGCACACGCATCGAAGTCCACGACTCCGGGCCCGGTATACCACTGGCAGAACGTGCATCGGTATTCCAACGCTTCTATCGCGTGGATGAAAGTGACCAACAAGGCGGGTTCGGGTTGGGTTTGTCGATTGTGGCGGCGATCATCAACTTGCATGGGTTCAAGTTGGACGTGGGTACAAGCGAACAAGGCGGTGCCAGATTGGTGCTGGAATGCCGCCAGCAGCTCATGCCCAAAGCCTGAGGTTCACACCGATCAAAAATGTGGGAGCGGGCTCGCTCGCTCCCACATTCGATGTGCAGTGCTTGGCAGATCAGGCCGGGAAGTTGGCTCGCAATGCCTCAAGCCCGCCGCTGTAAACACCCGCGAACAGTTCTTCCACCGCCGCATCCGTGGTGCCTGCCGCCGGCGTAAACACCCCGGACCAGGTCACTTTCGCCGACGACTCGCTCAGCGCCTCAACCTGCAACGTCGCCAGGTACGCACTCACCGGAAACGGCGATTGCTCAATGGTGTAGCTGTACGTACGCCCGACGTTATCAAACGCCTGCAAACGCTCCACAATCTGGCCACCGTCAGCGGTTTGAAGGTGACGCACGCGGCCGCCCTCGCTCGGCTCGCTCTTGACGATAAGCGCCAGCCAGTCCGGCAGGCTGTTGAAGCCGCCAATCAATTGCCAGACCTGATCGGCCGATACCGGGATTTCAATTACAGAAGAGGCTGTTGCCACAATAAATACTCCAGAAATGAAAAAATCAGATCGCCATGCTGTCGACCACACCCCCATCGACCCGCAACGCGGCACCCGTGGTGGCAGACGACAGGGGTGAAGCAATGTACGCCACCAGGTTGGCGACTTCATCCACATTCGCCGCACGCTGGATGATCGAGGTCGGCCGCGCGTTACGCACAAATACGTCCGCCTCGTCCCGCGCACTGCGCCCGGACTTTTGCGTCGCGTCCTTGAGCATCTGCTCCAGGCCGTCGGTGAAGGTCGGGCCCGGCAGCACAGCGTTGACCGTCACACCGGTGCCCGCGAGGCGCTTGGCCAAGCCATCGGACTCCGACGACAGGAAGATCACCCGCCCCCAGCCCTGCCCGACCATGCCCGGCACATAATGTCGCGCCAGGCGTACGCCGCAGATCCCCATGGAAGCCAGCGAGCCGTTTACCGCATTGGGTTTGGTTGCCTCAGGGCTGGGCGTGGCGATGGTGCAAAAAGGCCTGAGCCGCAATGCACCGCCCGGCGTGGTGCTGCGGGAATTGCCATGGTTGACCTACACCACCCCGTTATGGGCGGCGTGGCATCGGATCAACCTGCGGCCATTGGTGGAAACCTTTCGCAAAGTACTCACCGAACCCAAGGGCTGATGGAGTTCGAAATGTGGGAGCAAGCCCCCCACATTTGGATCTTTATCCGGTTTGGGCTTTTAAGAAGGTTGCCATTAGTTGGTTAACCCGCTCTGCCGCCTCCAACTGCACCATATGCCCCTGCCCCGGCACTATCTCAACCTGGGCTTCCAATCCCTCGGCATGCCTGGCCGGGATGATTGCATCCTCACTGCCCCAGATCACCAAACTCGGCTGCCGGCCCACCACGTTGCGCACATCAATCATCTGCCGCCCGCCCTCAAACAGCTTTTGATTGAGCTGCCGCAATGCCTGGTCCACACCTTCCAACCGCTTGAACTTGAGCATGTCCTCCAGCATCTGCCGCGTCACCAACGCCGGGTCGCTGAACAGTTGGGTCAACTGTGGCTTGAGCGCATTTCGATTATTGGCCTCGGCAAACCCTTGCAGGTAATCGCCGTTGATATCCGGACCCAGGCCGGCGCTGGCGATCAGGGTCAGCGAAGCGACGCGCTCGGGTGCCTGGCTGGCAAGCGTCAGTGAAACCAGCCCACCCATGGAATGCCCGGCCAGGTGCACGCGGTCGAGATCGAGGTGGTCAAGCAGGTCCAACACCGCCTGGCTCAACTCCTGCGCATCGCCGTTTTGCAGGTGTTTGCCCGACTCGCCGTGCCCCGGCAGGTCCAGGGCGATCACGCGGCGCTCGGCGGCCAATGCCGGTTGGTTGAACAGCCAGTTGTTCAAGTCACCGCCAAACCCATGCACCAGTACCAAGGGTGTGCCGCCTTCGCCCAGGTCGAGATAGCGCAGCAAGCGCCCGCCTATTTCGACCTTTTGCGCACTCGGCCCGGCTGCTTCGGCCTCGGCGCTGCTTGAGACAAACCCGGCGTTGAAGCTTTCGATCACCGCATCGATCTGGGCCTCGGTGGCCTCGCCTTCCACCACAATCCCCAGCAATGCGCCTACCGGCAAGGTCTCATCGCTCAGCGCCAGCACCCTGCGCAACACACCACTGAAAGGTGCTTCGACACTGCTGGAGATCTTGTCGGTCTCCACGTCCAGCACTTCCTCGCCCTTCTCCACTCGGTCACCGGGCTGCTTGAGCCAGACGTCGATGCGGCCCTCGGTCATCGACAGCCCCCACTTGGGCATGGTCAGGGTATGGATCATGCGGCATTCCTCTTGTCAGCGATCTTCAGCACAGCGGCCTCGATCTTCGCGGCGTTGGGGATGTACAAGTCTTCCAGCGCGTCGGAAAACGGCACCGGCGTGTGCGGCGCGGTGATCATCTCAATCGGCGCGCGCAGGGATGCAAACGCCCGCTGGGCGACCAAGGCACTGATATCGGTAGCAATGGAACAGCGAGGGTTGGACTCGTCGATCACCACCAGGCGCCCGGTTTTTTCCACGCTTTCGAGGATGCTGTCTTCATCGAGCGGGCTGGTAGTGCGCAGGTCCAGCACTTCGCAGTCGATGCCCTGGCGGGCCAGGTTGGCGGCGGCTTCCAGGGCGATATGCACCATGCGCCCGTAGGTCACCAGCGTCACGTCTTTGCCTTCGCGCACGAAGTTGGCTTCGCCGAAGGGCACCGTATACAGCTCCTCCGGCACCTCACCTTGCAGGCTGTAAAGCATCTTGTGCTCGAGGAAGATCACCGGGTCATTGTCGCGGATCGCCTGGATCAACATGCCCTTGGCGTCATAGGGCGTGGCCGGGCACACCACCTTGAGGCCTGGGATGTGGGTCCACATCGAAGTGAGCATCTGTGAATGCTGGGCCGCCGCACGCAGGCCGGCGCCGTACATCGCGCGGACCACCAGCGGCGTAGTGGTCTTGCCGCCGAACATGTAGCGGAACTTGGCGGCCTGGTTGAGCAATTGGTCAAGGCAGCAGCCGATAAAGTCGACGAACATCAATTCGCACACCGGGCGCATACCTCGAGTGGCGGCGCCGACCGCCATGCCGACGTAACCGACTTCGGACAGTGGCGCGTCGAGTACACGGTCGGGAAACTCCGGGTACAGGCCTTTGGTCACGCCGAGTACACCGCCCCAGGCATCCTGTTCGCCAGGGGAACCGGTGCCGCCGGACACGTCCTGGCCGATGATGAACACGCTCTGATCACGGCGCATTTCCTGGGCCAGGGCTTCGTTGATCGCCTGCTGATAGCTGATTTTGCGAGCCATAAAGTTCTCTCCACGTGGTTGTTGTTATTAGCGGTAGGCGACGTAGACATCGCTGAGCAGGTCGGCGGCCTGCGGCTTGGGATCGGACTTGGCCAGTCGAACGGCGTCCTCGATCAACTGTGCAACCTCACCGTCAATGCGTTCGAATTGCGCGGCATCCAGCCAGCCTTCGGCGCTGCAGCGTTGGCGGAACAGCGCCAGGCAATCCGCACTTTCCCGCAGTTTTTTCACCTCATCCGGGCCGCGATAGGTTTGCGCATCACCTTCGAAGTGGCCGTAGAAGCGGCTTAATTTCACTTCAACCAGCGTCGGCCCATCGCCTTTGCGCGCTCGCTCCACCGCGACGCCCAGCGCCTCATGCACGGCGAAGAAATCATTGCCATCGACGATCACGCCCGGCATGCCAAACCCCACGGCGCGTTCGGCAATGTCCTTGCACGCCACCGACCAGCCGGAACCGGTGGCCTCGGCATAGCCATTGTTTTCGGCGACGAACAGGCACGGCAGTTTCATGATCGAGGCCAGGTTCATCGCTTCGAACACCGCGCCCTCGTTGGAACCACCGTCGCCAAAAAACGCCACGGCCACGCCCTGGCTGCCCTTGAGTTTGGAGGCCAGCGCCGCACCCGCGGCCAACGGCGCACCGGCACCGACAATGCCATTGGCGCCGAGCATGCCCTTCTCCTGGTCGGCGATGTGCATGGAGCCGCCTTTGCCACCGCACACGCCGGTTTTCTTGCCATAGATCTCGGCCATCATGCCGAACACATCCACGCCCTTAGCGATGCAATGGCCGTGGCCACGGTGGTTGGAGGCGATGCAGTCTTCATCGTTGAGGTGGGCCATGACCCCGGCGGCGCTGGCTTCCTGGCCGGCGTAGAGGTGCACGAACCCGGGGATCTCGCCGGTGGCGAATTCCACGTGCAGGCGTTCTTCGAAATCACGGATGGTGCGCATCACGGTGTAGGCATGCAGCAGTTGATCGGTGGACAGGTGAGTGGACATCTTGTTGTTCTCCAGGTTGTCTCGACACACAAAAGGCTGGCTGCGGCCAGCTACAAGGGCATTCAGCACAGGCTGTGCCAAGCCCCCGTAAAATCTCGCAAAGCATTGATCCAGAGCAGTGCGTTGGCGTTGTGCGGGTGCGACTTGCCAGCGCAGAATGAGACGGCGCATTGCACAGTGAACGCCGTGTCTCAGGCCGTTTGAGACGCTGCGTCTCATCCCTGGCAGTTGGTCAGTCCCTGCTTGTCCCACCCGACGCATGCGCGCTTAATGGCGGGCATAACAACAAAGACCGAGAACCGGAGGCCTTATGCTCGCCGCGAACTCCAGGGAGCACGTCGACTGCGTCAGTCGCGTGGTCCGCAATGCCGATCGCCTGCCCCAGGCGCCGGTGCCGTCGCTGATTTTCGATTCGTGGCGGCGGTCCATGGAGCAACACCACCTGGACCCCGGTTCCCTGCAGGGCCCGCGCATCCTCAGCGAACCCTTGCTCAAGGAATGCCGCGAGCGCGCCGAACTGTTCATGCGCATCGCCAGCGAAGAAGTCGGGCAACTGCACCACCGCGTGCGCCAGGCCGACTACTGCGTGATGCTCACCGACGCCCAGGGCCAGACCATCGACCACCGCGTGGACACCTCGATACGCACCGACTGCCGTAAGGCCGGCCTGTACCTGGGCACGTGCTGGTCGGAAGCTGAAGAAGGCACGTGCGGCGTGGCCACGGTGCTCACCAGCAAGTCCGCGGTGACGGTGCACAAGCGCGACCACTTCCGTGCGGCATTTATCGGCCTCACCTGCTCCGCCGCACCGATCTTCGACCCTCAGGGCAACCTGCTCGGGGTGATGGACGCCTCCGCGCTCAAATCCCCGGATGACCGCCGCAGCCAGCACCTGGTGCGGCAGATGGTGGCGCAGAGTGCCGAGGCCATCGAAAACGCGTTTTTCATGCACAGCGCCCGCGAGCATTGGGTGCTGCAAGCCCACAGCACGCCCGGCTATGTGGACAGCCAACCCGACCTGCTGCTGGCCTGGGACCGAGACGGTCGCTTGCATGCCCTCAACAGCAAAGCCCGCCAGGCCCTGCGCCTGCGCTTTGGCCAGGTGCCGGAGCACATCGGTGAAGTGTTCGACCTGGATGCACTGCGCGCAGTGACCGACCAATCGGCCCAGCAACTGCACTGGATTGGCGAGCCTGGCGCCCTGCATGTACGCGTCAATGCACCGCGACGCAAACCGGCGCGTGCGGCGCTGATCCCGCTGGTCGACGCGCGCGTGGAAGAGCACTTGCGCCTGGCCGTGCGGGTCAAAGACCGCAACCTGCCCGTGCTGGTGCAAGGTGAAACCGGTGCCGGCAAGGAAGTCTTCGCCCGCCAACTGCATGCGCGCAGTGCCCGTCGCGATGGGCCGTTTGTGGCGGTGAACTGTGCGGCGATTCCAGAGAACCTGATTGAAAGCGAGTTGTTCGGCTACGTCGCCGGCGCGTTCACCGGCGCCTCCAGCAAAGGCATGCCGGGTCTGTTGGTACAGGCCGATGGCGGCACGCTGTTCCTGGATGAAATCGGCGACATGCCCCTGACCTTGCAGACGCGCCTGCTGCGCGTGATGGCTGAGGGGGAAGTGGCCCCGCTGGGCGCGGCGAAAACCCGCGCGGTGGATATCCAGGTGATCTGCGCCAGCCACCGCGATCTATCGGTGTTGGTCACTGAGGGCAGTTTTCGTGAAGACCTGTACTTTCGCCTCGGCTGCGCGCGTTTCTGCCTGCCGCCCCTGCGCGAGCGTACCGACAAACTGGCCTTGATCAATCGTTTGCTGGAGCAGGAAGCGCGCAACAGCGGCGTCGCGGTGGGCATCGGTCAGGCAGCGCTGGAATTGCTGCTGGGTTACGCCTGGCCGGGCAACGTGCGGCAATTGCGGCATGTGCTGGCGTATGCCTGTGCGGTGTGTGAAGGCGGGACGTTGCAGGTGGCGGATCTGCCGGTGGAAGTGCGAGGGGATCAGGTTGAGGCGCGGGTGGAAGATAAAGTGAGCCCGGAGCGGCAGGTGGTGCTGGATGCGTTGATTCGGCATCGTTGGAAGCCGTTGCCAGCGGCGCAGGCGCTGGGCATTTCAAGGGCAACGCTGTATCGCCGAGTTAACCAGCTAGGTATCGACATGCCCGGAAAAGCACTGACGTAACGCGAACAAAATGTGGGAGCGGGCTTGCTCGCGAATGCGGTACATCAGTCACAGAAGAGTCGACTGAACCACCGCTTTCGCGAGCAAGCCCGCTCCCACATTGGATCTCAGCGGTAGACCAGGCCGCCGTCAATCAGCGGAGCTTGCCCGGTCATATAGTCCGAGTCCGGCCCTGCCAGATAAGACACCAACCCCGCCACATCCTCCGGCGTTTCTGCGCGGCCCAGAGCAATCCCATCCACATACTTTTTGTACGTCGCCCCCACTTCAGCCCCGGTAATCTCGGCCATGCGCTTGTCGATCTCGACCCACATATCGGTACCCACCACACCCGGGCAGTAGGCATTCACCGTGATCCCGGCGCTGGCCAGTTCCTTGGCCGCCGCCTGGGTCAAGGCGCGCACGGCAAATTTGGTCGCCGAGTACACGCCGAGCAGCGCAAAGCCTTCATGGCCTGCGATGGAGCAGGCATTGATGATCTTGCCCTTCTGCCCCAGCGCCTTGAATTTCTTGCCGGCAGCCTGGATACCCCAGAGCACCCCCTGCACGTTGATGCCCAGGGTGCGTTCGACCTGTTCCGGGCTGACATCCAACAGTGAATCGATCTGCGCGACTCCGGCGTTGTTGACGATGATGTCGAAGCCGCCCAGGGTCTGGTGCGCGTGTTCCACCGCCGCCACGACTTGCTCACGCTTGGACACGTCGGCGACAAACACCGAGGCCTTGCGTCCCAACGCCACGATGTCGGCAGCCACCGCTTCGAGCTTGGCGCCATTGATGTCCACCAGGGCGATGTCGGCACCGTCCTGTGCCAGGCGCAGGGCGATGGCCCGGCCAATGCCCTGCCCGGCGCCGGTTACCAACGCAACTTTTCCAGCGATACTCATGGCTATCTCCTGCAAATGATGAGGGAAGCCTTGTCTATCGCAGGTGCACCTTGGCCTGTCGAGGCGCAGAAGGTTCAGCGGGGAGGTTGAGACGGGTTGTCTCAAGCCGCGAACCATTCTCGAAAACTTGTAAAAGTGCGCGGTTATGCCTAGTTTATGCGCCCCCCCGCCCTGCGCTTTAAGGCCTTGCCCCCATGGTTTTGCGTTTTCGTCCCGTCGTCACCTCACGTTTCGCCCTCGGTTTGCTACTCAGCGGCGGCATCGGTAACAACCTGGCGGCTGAAATTGAACTGCCGGCGGTGAAGGTTCAGGGCCAGGATGAATCCGGCTACCGCAGTGAAACCGCCTCGGTGGGTGGCGTCGATAACGCGCCGCTGCTGGACACTCCGGCGTCGATCAGCGTGATCAACGCCGCCCTGATCAAGGACCAGCAAGCGCGCCTGCTCAGTGAAGTGCTGCGCAACGACGCCTCGGTGGGCGACAGCTATGCGCCCATTGGTTATTACGAAAACTTCGTGGTGCGCGGCTTCTCGCTGAACGCAGCCAGCAGCTACAAGATCAACGGTCGTACCATCACCGGCGAGCAGAACGTCGCCCTGGAAAACAAGCAGCAGGTGGAAGTGCTCAAAGGCCTGGCGGGTCTGCAAAGCGGGATATCCGAGCCGAGCGGCGTGATCAACTACGTGACCAAGCGCCCGGAAGATGTGCGCTCGGTGACCGTCTCCACCGACGATTGCGGCAGCGGCTACATCGCCACCGACGTCGGCGGTTGGTTTGGCAGCGAGCAGCAGTTCGGCCTGCGCGCCAACGTGGCCCATGAAGACCTCAATGCCTATGTCGAACACGCCAACGGCCAGCGCGATTTCGTTTCCTTGGCCTTCGACTGGAACATCAGTCCCGATGCGGTGCTGCAACTGGATGCCGAATACCAGGACAAGCAACAGCGCTCGGTGCCGGGTTACCAGTTGTTGGGCGGCACTGAGGTTCCACACGACGCCTCGCCGAAAAAACTGCTGGGGCACCAAAGCGGGTCCAGGCAGGTGGGCATTGAATCACTGAACCTCAACGGCAAGTTTGAATACCGTTTCAGCGACCAGTGGAAAGGCAGTGTCAGTGCCGCCCGCAGCAAAGTGGTGATCGATGACTACAGTTCGTTTGCCTGGGGTGGCGCCACCCGCGGCGTAGGCAACACCTTTACGCCCGAAGGCAACTACGACATCTACGACTACCGCAGCCCGGACGACACCCGTCGCGACGATGAAGTACAGGCGGCAATGACCGGGCTGTTCGACACCGCCGGCCTGGGCCAAGAACTGACCGTTGGCACCAGCGCTTTTCGCCGCGTGATCGACAAGCGCACGCCAGTCAACGCGTGGATCGGCAGCGGCAACATCAACGCCGACGCGCCGACCTTTACACCGACTGACGTCCCATTGAACGACAGCCATCGCAACCTCGACAGCCGCCAATACGGCCTGTTTGTCAGCGACCGCATTCGCTTCAACGAGCACTGGCAAACCCTTCTCGGCGGCCGAGAAGTGCGCCTGGATGAGCGCGCCTTTGACGATAACGGCAATGAAGCCCGCCACACTCAACGGTATGTGTTCCTGCCACAGGCATCGGTGATCTTCAAGCCGGTGGACAACCTCTCGCTTTACACCCGCTACAGCAAGGGCCTGTCCCTGGGCGGCACCGCCCCCTGGTACGCCAGCAACGCCAATGAAACCCTAGCCCCGACCACCTCACGGCAAATCGAAGCCGGGGTGAAGTACGACTGGCGCCGCATCAGCTTCGCCGCCGCCGTGTTCCAGACCCGCCAGGCCTACCAGTACGCCCAGCCGGACGGGGCAGGCAACTTCACCTATGTGCAGCAAGGCGAGCAGAAGAACACCGGGCTGGAGTTGTCGGCCAACGGCTGGGCCACCGACCGCCTACAGATTGCAACCAGCGTGGCGGCGATTCGTGCGCGGGTCACCGGCAGTGGCACGCCGGAGTACGAAGGTCACCAGGCGATCAACGTGCCCAAGCTGCGTGCCAGCGTGTATGCCGACTATGCCCTGCCGTGGGTGAACGGCCTCGCAGTGCTGGGTGGCGTGCAATATAGCGCCAAGAAGTCCGCCAACCGCACCGGCAAGGTGGAAGTGGGCGATTACGCGGTGGTGAATGTGGGTAGCCGCTACACCACTAAGGTGGACGGCTATGAGACGGTGTTCCGCCTGAGCGTCGACAACCTGTTCGACAAGCGCTACTGGCGCGACGCGGGCGAGTACATGGGCGATGACTACCTGTTCCAAGGCGCGCCATTGACGGCGCGCCTGAGTGCCTCGGTCAATTTCTGACGGGTTACTTCGGCATCTTGCGCAAACCTACTGCCAGGCGGCTCCAGCTGTTGATGGTGGCGATGGCCACGCTCAGGTCGACTTGCTCCTGGGCGCTGAATTGGGCGGCCAACGCGTTGAAGTCTTCATCCGGGGCGTGGGTCTGGCTCAGCAGGGTCAAGCTCTCGGCCCAGGCCAGCGCGGCGCGCTCACGCGGGGTGAAGAACGGTGTTTCACGCCAGGCCGACACGGTGTACAGGAGACGCTCGGTCTCGCCCCCTTTGCGCGCATCAGCGGTGTGCATGTCGAGGCAGAAGGCACAGCCGTTGATCTGCGAAACACGCAGGCGGATCAGCTCCAGCAATGGCAGCTCGATGGACCGAGTGCCGACGGCGCCTTCCAGGGCGAGCATGGCTTTCATCGCGTCTGGCGAGGCGGTGTAGAAATCGGTGCGGGTTTGCATGGTATTGCTCCGCAACGGTGGGGTTGGTGGCTAGGTTAGTCACCGGGGGGTTGGGGAGGAATATCCAATTTTGGGGAAGAATGGGTGACCAATTTTCTTTGGGATATGAGTACATATCCGTTATTTGAGTAGCGGCTGTTATGGGTTCCGCCCTTACGGCGGGTCACTTTTGGAAAAGAGCCCCAAAAGTAACCAAAAGGGCTCTTGCCCCACCACTCGGTGCCTCGCCTAGGCTCGGCATGCCCTCACTCCGGCTTGAATCCGTGGGCCGCCGCGATGGGCCATCCTTGGCCCAGCGCGGCTAACCCGGCGTCCTGCCGGGTTACCCCCGGATTCAAGCCTGCGTTCGGCCAGCGTGGTTAACGGGGCGCCTCAGATCAAGATCACAAGCCAGATCAAAAGCAGAGCAGATCAAAAGCAGTTTTGGGGTACTCCTAGGTCTGCTTTTTTGTGGGAGCTGGCTTGCCTGCGATGCAGTCACCTCGGTACATAAGACACACCGGGTCGATGCCTTCGCAGGCAAGCCGGCTCCCACAGGTGACCGAGGCCGGCCTCAAAACCCCGGTCGGCTTTCAGGCCGCCGCGCTTTTGATTTGGCTTTTGATCTGAGGCGCCCCGTCAAACACGCTGGCCGAACGCAGGCTTTGGAGCGTGGGTAACCCGGCAGGACGCCGGGTTAGCCGCGCTGGGCCATGGATGGCCCATCGCGGCGGCCCACGCTCCAAAGCCGGAGTGAGGGCACACCGAGCCTAAGCGAGGTGCCGAGTGTTGGGGCGAGGACCTTTTGGTTACTTTTGGGTCCTTCCAAAAGTGACCCGCCGTAAGGGCGGAACCATAGGAGGCCGTTACGCAAATAACGGATATGTACCCAGAAGGTCAAACCACCCGAGCCATATGCTCCCCAATCCTCCCCCTCAACCACCGCTCCGCCGGGTCATTGTCATGCACCCCGCTCCACACCATCGACAACTCCGCCGCCTCGATCGCAAACGGCGGATCCTCCGCCCGTAACGCCGTGCCCTCGGTCAACGCACACGCCGCATAATCAGGCACCGTCGCGATAATCTGCGTGCCCGCCAGCAACGCGCGCAACCCGCTGAACTGTGGCACCGCGAGCACCACCCGCCGCGCCCTGCCAATGCGCGCTAGGTCCAGGTCGATATTGCCGCTCAAGTCCCCGGAAAAAGACACCATCGCATGGGGCCGGTCACAGTAGTCATCCAGGGTCAGCGGCTCGGCGCCGTCGTCCCCACGCAGGACCTTGCACGGGATGTCTCGCAGTTTCTTGCGCTTGGCATTCGCCGGCAGTTCGGTGGTGTAGCTCACGCCAACGGATATCTCACCACTGGCCAGCAACGATGACATCAGCAGGTAATTAGCCCGGCGCACCACCACGATGATGCCTGGGGCCTCTTCGCGCAGTTGGCTGAGCAGTGGCGGGAACAGGCCGAACTCGGCGTCGTCGGAAAGGCCGATGCGGAACACCGCACAGCTGGTGGAAGGATCAAAATCCTTGGCACGGCTGACCGCGCCGGAAATGGTGTCCATGGCCGGTTGCAACTCCTTGAGTATCGCCAGCGCACGTGGCGTGGGCTCCATGCCCCGCCCGTTGCGCAGCAGCAACGGGTCGTCGAACAAATCGCGCAGGCGCCCCAGCGCCGCGCTGACCGCGGGTTGGCCCATGAAGAGTTTTTCGGCGACCCGGGTCAGGTTCTTCTCGAACATCAGCGCTTCGAAAATCACCAGCAGGTTCATGTCGACGCGGCGCAGGTCGTTGCGGTTCATGGTGGTATCCAAACGATTGGAAAGCCTACAGATAAACACACGAAGCGCTATTGGGATTGCATGGCTGTGCTGTCTTTTCCAGGCCGATACCTGACGAAATTAACAACGATTAACTCGTCAGCCGGGCGGCCCGGCAACAAGATTAACGGCGTCTACACTGCATCCATTCAACGGGAACGCTCCCATCGACTGCGGATATTTGTCATGGCCCGACTCGAGCAATATGTCCCTCGTTTATCCGCCACCGGTGGCTTATGCCCCCGGCGCGAGCGTATCGCCAAGCAGTTGATCCTGGCCAATCTCGGCGAAAGCCTGGCCATTGCCGACCTGGCCCAGGCCTGTGCGTTGTCGCGCAGCCATTTCTCCCGCGCCTTCAAGTGCACCACCGGGCTGTCGCCGCAGGAGTGGATCCGCCAACAGCGCATCCAGAGAGCCAAGGAATTGATCACCAGTTCCTCCTTGAGCCTCACGCAAATCAGCCTGGAGTGCGGGTTTTGCGACCAGGCGCACTTCTGCCATATGTTCACCCGCAGCGAGGGCGTCAACCCGATGACCTGGCGAAATCACCACTCGCGCCCCAAGCCTCAAGTGATCGCGGCCTAGTGGTCTGTACGGACCTGGAATATGCTGGCCGCTCCCCCTCCCGAGCATGGCCACCGATGAGTGACCTCAGCGATCAGGCCGTGCATTTCGGCCCTTACCGCATCCACCCGCGCCAACGCCTGGTGCTGGAGGCGGGTCGCCCGTTGCGCCTGGGACGGCGGGCAGTGGATATCCTGCTGATCCTGCTGGAGCAGGCCGGCAATGTGGTGAGCAAGCAGGAACTGATCGCCCGGGTCTGGCCGAAAAGCGTGGTGGAGGACGGCAACCTGCGCGTGCACATGGCGGCGTTGCGCAAGGCCTTGGGCGACGGCCAGGCCGGGCAGCGCTATATCGTCACTGTGGCCCAGCGCGGCTACAGTTTTGTTGCGCCACTGAGCATCGAACCGATGACGCTACCCACCGACGGCGCTCCCCAAAGCCCGTGCCACAACCTGCCCTTGCGCCGCACCCGGATGATCGGCCGCCATGCCCTGATCGACAGCCTGGTGCAACAACTGCCCGAACAACGCTTCATCACCCTGACCGGCACCGGCGGTATCGGCAAGACCACTGTCGCCTTGCGCGTGGCGGAATTGCTGATCGGACATTACCGCGATGGTATTCGCTTGCTCGACCTGGCGCCGCTGAGCGCGCCGTCGATGATCCTGCCCAATCTCGCCGTCCTGCTCGACCTGACCCACGTCGAGCACGAACCATTGGCCACGTTCGCCCGCAGTTTGCAGGAGCGCCAGTTGCTGCTGGTGATCGACAACTGCGAACACCTGCTCGATGACATCGCCCTGATCAGCGAAACCTTGCTGCGCCACGCGCCCAGGCTGAACATCCTGGCCACCAGCCGCGAGGCATTGCGCGCCGAGGGCGAGTACGTGCAGCGTCTGGAACCCCTGGCCTGCCCGCCTGCCACCGGTAACCGCGCCCAGGCGCTGGGCTACCCGGCCCTGCAATTGTTGATCGAGCGGGCCATGTCCCATCAGGACAGTTTTGAACTGAGTGAAACCGAACTGCCGCTGGCGATTGATATCTGTCAGCGTCTGGACGGCATCCCCCTGGCGATCGAACTGGTGGCGGCGCAAATCGAACGCTTCGGCCTGCCCGGGCTACTGGTGCAGATGGAAGACAACTTCCGCCTGCTCACCCGTGGCCGACGCAGTGCGCTGCCGCGGCATCAGACCCTGCGCGCCACGCTGGACTGGAGCTTTGACCTGCTGACCGCCTGCGAGCAAGTCTGCCTGCGGCGCCTGGCAGTGTTCCGGGGTGGGTTCAGCCTGGCGAGCGCCGCGGCGGTGATTGCCGGGGAACAGGTGGCGCCGGCTGAGGTGCTGGGCTCGATCACGCAATTGGTGGCCAAATCCTTGCTCAATGTGGAGGCCGGTGATGACGAGATGGGCTATCGCCTGCTGGACATCACGCGCACCTACGCCCTGGAAAAACTCAGCGTTGCCCATGAGCTCGACGCCACGCGCGAGCGCCATGCAGCGCGCTGCCTGGCACTGATGGAACAGGCGCGCGGCGATTGGGAGCTGATCGCGACCCAGCCCTGGATCGACCGCTATGCGCCGCTGCGCGAAGACGTCCGCGCCGCGCTCGACTGGGGGCTCGCACCGGACGGTGAAAACCTGCTGGCTATCCGCTTGACGGTCAGCGCAATGCCGCTCTGGCAAGAGTTATCGTTGCTCCGGGAACACGGTTTGTATGTGGGCAAGGCGCTGGCATTGATTGAGCAGGTCCGTACACCCTGCACTCAGTTGAAGATGCAACTGCAATTGGCGCTGGGCAGCCTGTCTTACCACGCCATGGGGGCTGCTCCCCAGACCATCGCGGCCTTTGTCGGGGCTCAACGCCTGGCTGAGGAGCGCCAGGATGTCGCTGGCCAAATGCGCGCCATCTCCGGGCAAATGGCGGTGAACCTGTGCGCAGGCCGCTATCGCCAGGCGCTGGCGCAGAGCATGCAATTTGATCGCCTCGACCCACGCACCGACCCGCTGCTGGGCTTGAGCGCCCAACGCCTGCGGGTACTGGCGCAGCACTACAACGGCAATCAGGCACTCGCCCGGCATAACGCCGAACAATTGATCCAACGCATGGCGCACAGCGGCCACCTCAACCGGTTCGCCCACGCGATTGGCGTGCAATACGAGCAAAACGTTGCCTCCCTGACTGTATTAGCGCGAATCCTCTGGTTGCAAGGTTTCCCCGAGCAAGCCTGGCGTACCGCCAGCCAAGCGTTGGAACTGGCGCTGCAAATCAATCATGGCACCTCCATCTGCTACACCCTGGCCCTGGCAGGCGTGATGATCGCCCGCTACAACGGTGAAGAGGACAACGCCCAGACGCTGCAGGCACTGTTGCAGGAACACGCGCACAAGCATTCGGTGCAACTGTTCCAGACTTGGGCGGGGCACTACGCCGGCATCCTCGGGCATAAAGAATGGCAAGGCTTGGGGCTGATCGAGGACATCCTGATCACGCTGGGTGCACACTCGGTCGATGAGCCTGCCTTCGAACGTGCACGCACAGGCAGCGCGGGCTGGTGCGCGCCGGAAATTCTGCGAGTACGCGCCGACAGCATGGCGGATACCCACGCGGCCGAAGCACTGCTGCACGATGCTCTGGCGATGGCGCACCAGCAAGGCGCGCTCGCCTGGGAGCTGCGTTGCGCGACATCATTGGCGCAGCTGTGGCTGCCCCAAGGTCGCGAGCAAGCTGCGCGCGACCTGTTGAGTTCAATCTACGCGCGATTCACCGAAGGCTTCGCCACCCAGGACCTAGTTCGCGTACGCAGCCTGCTCGACGAGCTTGAGGACAAACGGCCGGCCTGAAAACGGTCCCAGGTAATGTCCATAACCCTGCTGCAAACGCGTCACCTGCTCCGGATCGCGCAGTTGTGCCAAGGCATAGCTGCCCACGCAATTGAGCAGACGGTAACGCGACTTGCCGGGGCCGGGTTCGAGGGTCAGCAACGACATGCCGACAAGACGCCCCAGCAGGTAGGACAGATCGGCGTGTTCCAGCTCGGTGCCGGCGACCAGTTCACTCAAGGTGGGCAAGGTCACCGCCATCTTGAACAACCCCAATTGCAGGAACAGCCAGCGCTCCGGCAGGCTGAGGCGCTCGCAGGTCCAGTCGAGGGCGGCGGTCAGGGATTGGTGACGTTCCACTGCCGTACGGCGGCCGCGGGTCAGCACTTGCAAGCCCCTGCACAGTTGCTGCTGCAGACCGCGCACACCCAGGGCGTCCACTTGAGCGGCTGCCAGTTCCAGGGCCAGGGGAATGCCATCCAGGCGTCGGCAGATATCCCGCAGCGGCACCAGGTCCTGGGGCCGCAACACAAAGCCCTGTTGACTGGCACGCCCGCGGGCGACGAACAACTGCACGGCCGGGTAGGCCATCGCCTGTTCAACACTGCTCAGTGCCGACGGTGCAGGCACCGCCAACCGGGGCACGCGTTGCACCCATTCGCCGTGAACTTGCAGGGCCTCACGGCTACTCACCAGCACACTGACTTGAGGCGCTGTTTCGCGTAGCACCCGCACCAGGTGACGGCACGCGCCGAGCAAAAGGTCGGCGCCGTCGAGCACCAGCAACAACTGGCGGGAGGTCAATTGACGGCTCAACTCGGTAGCGCTGGCGCCCGTTTCAAGGTTCAGCGCGGTGGCCAGGTGGCGCAGCATACTCATCGGCGCTTCCACAGTGGCCAGATCGACCCACCACACACCGTCCCGATAGCGCGGCAATACACGTCCGGCCAGCGCCAGGGCCACGGTGCTCTTGCCTACGCCGGCGCACCCGGTGAGGGTCATCAGGCGCTGCCCCGACAGGCGCCGCACCAGCACACCCAACAGTTCATCGCAGCCAATCACAGGGCTGAGCCGTGCCGCCAGATTGTGCCGGGGCAGCACGGCGTGTACCGCGCCCTGTACAGGTGCTGCGAAACAGTAGCCGCGCTGCGGGTCGTTGAGAATGAAGCGTTGCCCATCGAGGGCGCGACGCAGTGCGGCGATGTGCACGCGCAAGTTGTTTTCTTCCACCACGCTCTTCGGCCAGACCCGCTCGATCAGGGTGGCCTTGCTGATGTACTGCCCCGGCGCCTCGAGCAGCGCCGTGAGGATATCCAGCGCGCGTCCGCCCAGAGGCACCGGCCAGCCAGCCTTGCTGACCAACCGCTGTTGCCGGTGAAAGACATAGGCGCCGAAGCGGACCGTGCCATCAGCGTCAATCGCCAGAGGATTATTCATGTGGGTAATCGCGCTGAAACACCCGGCCTTGGGCGTTTGCGCATCCTTTTCCATGGGCTTGACGCTATCTTGCCAGTTGGCGATGACAGGACAATGCTGGAACGGGGAGCGACACGGACAATCGAGTGCGCGAGACGGACATTCTGCCGTTAACTGAACTGCTGTCGGTATTGGGTCGGGTTGAGGCCCAGTTTCTCACTGAACAAAAAGCGCATATGCCGCACGCTGCCAAAGCCTGCGTGGAAAGCCACGGTCTTGAGCGGCAGATCGGTGGATTCCAGCAACTGCCGGGCGCGGTCGATGCGTGCACCTTGCAGGAACGCCATGGGCGTCATCTGCACATCCTTGGCAAACACCCGCGCAAAATGGCGTGCGCTCATGCCGGCCAGCTCGGCCATGGACTCGATGGTGAAGGGTTGCTCCAAATGCTCCAGGACATGGTTCTGCACGCGGGTAATCGCAGTTTCCTGGGGCGCAACCGCTGCTGTCATCGGGCTGAACTGTGCTTGGCCGCCCTGGCGCTTCATTACCACCAGCAGCACCTTGGCCACGTCCACCGCGACTTGCTTGCCATGGTCCTGGGCGACCACCGACAGCGCCAAGTCGATACCGGCCGTGACGCCACCCGAGGTCATCAAGCGCCCGTCCTGCAAGTAGATTCGATCCGTCTCGACAATCGCCTTGGGGAACGCCCTGATCAGCCGTTCGGTGTAGTGCCAATGGGTCGTCACACGGTGCTCGTCAAGCAGGCCTGCATGCCCCAGCACGAACGCCCCGGTGCATATCGAGCCGAAGCGCCGCGCCCTCGGGGCAGCTGCCTTGAGCCACCGCAACAGCGCGGGGTGGCATTCGTTATAGGCACCGGGCCCGCCGGGCACCAGCAGCAGATCGTAGGCATCCTGGGCCTGATCCAGCAGCAGATCGGTCTGCACCATCACGCCGTTGGAAGCACGCAGCGGGCCGGGCTCGGTGCCGATGGTGAGGATCTGGTAGTGCGCCGCTACCGGCAGGTAGCGGTTGGCAATGGAGAACACTTCGAGCGGTCCGGCCATGTCGAGCAGGAGAAAGTCCGGAAACAGCGCCATGGCCACGGTTTTCATTTGGGAAAAGATCCATCAAAAAGGAAACGGCGGACATTATGCCATGCCTGCAACTGTCAACTGATAAGAGACAGTTATTCAGAATTCACCTTCTTAATCAATCAGCTAGTAACCATTAATCTCTTTCTCAACGACGGAGCCCTGCATGTCGCAGCCCGCTCCCACTTGAGGACAAGACCATGCTGACCCTTCGCAAAGCTTCCGAACGCGGCGCCGCCAATCACGGTTGGTTGAAGTCGTTCCACACCTTCTCGTTCGCCAGCTACTGGAACCCGAATGAACAAGGGTTTTCCGACCTGCTGGTGATCAACGATGACCGCGTCGCCGCTGGCAAAGGCTTCGGCCAGCACCCACACCGCGACATGGAGATTTTCTCCTACGTGCTCGAGGGCGCCCTGGAACACAAGGACACTCTGGGCACCGGCTCGGTGATCCGCCCTGGCGATGTGCAACTGATGAGCGCCGGCAGCGGCGTGGCCCACAGCGAGTTCAACCACAGCCAAAGCCGTGGCGTGCACTTCCTGCAAATCTGGATCGTGCCCGCCGTGGCCGGTGCCGAGCCGCGCTACCAGCAGGAGCACTTCAGCGAGGCGCAGAAACGTGGGCGTCTGCAACTGATCATCTCGCCAGAGGGCAACGACGGCTCCCTCAGCGTGCGCCAGGACGCACGGGTGTATGCCGGGCTGTTCAACGGTGACGAAGCCGCAACTCTGGACCTGCCGCCGGATCGCCACGTGTACATCCATGTGGCCCGGGGCAGCGTTGAAGTGAACGGCCAGCGCTTGCAGGAAGGCGATGGCGCTCGGGTACGGGATGAGCGGCAGCTGCGCCTGAGCCAGGGTGAAGACGCCGAGGTGCTGGTGTTCGACCTGCGCCCCCAGGAATTGCCGCAGATGCCATGACCGGCCCCGCGATGGCCCGCCAACACGAGCCATCGCTGGCGTCGATAGTCACCATCAGCCCAATGAAGTTCTCTTAAAAAATGCAACGCGTACCATCAAACCCATACCAGGCAACACCCAAACTAAAACACTCGGAGCACACCATCATGAAACGCCAAATCTTGCTTAGCCTCGCTTTCTCGGTACTTGCTGCAAACGCATTTGCTCACCCCGTGGTGGCTGAAGGCGGTTCGGATCGCCTGATCGAAAGTCGTGTTGCAGAGGGTGGTTCGGACCGCCTGCTGGAACGCCGTGTCGCCGAAGGCGGTGCTGATCGCTTGCAAGAACGCGGTCTGGCTGAAGGCGGTGCTGATCGTCTGCAAGAGCGCGGTCTGGCTGAAGGCGGTGCTGATCGTCTGCAAGAACGCGGTCTGGCTGAAGGCGGTGCTGATCGTCTGCAAGAACGCGGTCTGGCTGAAGGCGGTGCTGATCGTCTGCAAGGCAACAACGCTTAACCTCCCGCTGCTTGCGGGAACCCCAAACCGGCCTGATCAGCCGGTTTTTTTTCGCCCGCTATTAATGCAACTCACGGTCCACCCACAGCACCGCCTTGCCGACCTGTTGCCGCGCTTCGATGCGTTCGTGCACCTGCTGCAAGGTCTCCAGCGTGTAATGCCCCTCGATATCCACCGTCAAAGCCCCTTTGAGCATCGCCGCAAAGACCGCATTGGCACGTCGTTGCACGGTGGCGCCATCGGCCATGTGGTCGGCCAGCCGTGGCCGCGTCAAAAATAAAGACCCGGCCTCGCCCAGTTCAATCGGGTCCAGGTCCGTCAGCGAGCCCGAAACATTGCCGTAGTTGACGATCAAGCCACGTGTGCGGCAGGCGCGAAAACTGTCGCGCAAGGTGCTTTTGCCGAGGGAATCGAAGACCACATCAACGCCCTTCCCGTCTGTTGCCCGCAACACATGGTCGGCGAATCGGCCGTTGTCGCACTGCCACGCCTGGTGGGCGCCACGTTCACGCGCAATCGCGCATTTTTCAACGGTGCTGCCGGTGGCGAACACTGTAGCGCCCAAGTGCCGGGCCATCTGCACCAACAACTGGCCGACGTTGCCGGCTAACGTGCCGGCATGACCGCGGAGCCCCGCAACCGATGAGTTCGCCGAAGCGTCGCTGGCTTAATCCAACCCCAACCCCTCCCACTTGCGATGCAAGGGTTTACCCGATTCCACCAAAAAAACGTTTGGTCTAAAATACTTATCGAGCATTAAGAATTTGCACTAGCATATGTGTACGTTCGTACAAACACCCTCGCAATAGCCGCGCAACACCCCCTCCCTCTCTGAAAAACAAAGTGGCGAATGTTAAAATTTGTCACGTTTTGCCGTATTCAATTCGATTAGTATCTAAACGCTAGCATCGATTGAACTGACGGCCTTGCATGCCGGAAAAGGGAGTAGGTGATGCATTTTTCCAATGTCCTCGCTATTGCACGGACTCAATCTAAATCGGAGAACTTTCGAGCGCTCATAGTACGCACGGTAACGGATGATTTAAAAGTCGATACACGTTACTACGAACAACTAGTTGACCCCCAGGAAAGCCAGGGAAATTACCGCGCCATCATTATAGAAATCGACACACCCTCGGCCAGCAACCAAACCCTGGATATAATAAGAAGAACCCGAGCTAAAAACCCTGGCTGCACGATATTCGTTGTTATCACTTTTGCCTCGACCTTGAGTAAAACTAAATATTATCTGGCCGGCGCGGACTACTGCATCAAAGTGATAGACACATCATCTGAAAAAAAACCGAGCCTGTTTGAAGACTTACTCAGCGAAACTGCACGACTGAATCGTTGCACACTGGTGCTCGATCAGGACCGCATGTGCATTCACGGTGACGGCAAAAAACTGGAGATTTCCTTTGTTGAAATGAAAGTATTGGAAGCGCTTATCCAGCGTCGACTACTCAGTCACAACGAGATCGCCGCCGTCATGGGACTTAATACCAAATACTATGACTCCCGCGCGCTGGAAAAATCCATCAGCCGATTGCGCAGTAAAATCAAGGCGTACTACGGTGACAATATCATTCAGAATATCCGCGGTTATGGATACAAACTAAGCCGGGGTCTTATTTGCGCCAGCCATTTGCAAGCCGCCCAAGAGAGGTCGAATCGTGAATAGCAAGAGAATATCCCCTGCGCACAGTGTGGACTTCAACCTTTTCAGGCAGGCCATTGTTGACCGCAACCATACACTCTGGGGCAATGAAATCAGCCTGACGTCCGAGGACACTCAGGCATTACCTCAACGTGCCTACAGCGAGGCACTGCAGCGTATCAGCGCACGGCGCAATGCCTTGAACCCAACGGTAAGCCACAGGTTCCTGCGGATTAATCAAGCCGTCTTGATGAACGAAGACTTTCACAAGCGCATTATTCAGACTGCCCAGTCACTGGAAAAGCACACACTTCCCTTCACCCTCAGTATCGATAACCCGTTGGATGCCCTCCCCGGTCCGGTTGAACGCAGGGCGATGGTGCGCCAGTTATATAAACTAAAAGACCAATGCAGCCTCACACTTGCCTACCATAATTACAGACTCGATACAAAGCCGGCAGACCTGCTGATCGATCTCAAGCTCTACGACTATATAAAAATGCCGTTCCCGGATTCCGCACTCCGGCTGAGTCTCAACACACGCTCCGATCTGTTCGATCGGCTCTACGACCGCATGCTAGAGCTGATCAGTGCGACCGGGGTATGTTTCATTGCTGACACGGTTGAATTTGCCGATAGCGCCCTTCTGGCTAAAAACCTGCCTTTCGAATACTTTCAGGGCGGTTATTACTCTCCTGCTGACCGCTTATAACAACAGCATCTTTCCTGATACCGGTGAACGCCATGAGCTCTCTCAAGAAATACGCCTTTACATCGACAGTTCCGGCTATCGCACTGCAGGACTTCACGCCCAATGCAGAGCTGTTTCATTATGATATTGGCGCACCAGCAACCACGGAGATCGCCGACAAAAAACGCGAAGTCAGCCATCGACATTCCAGCCCCAGTGAACACCCATGGCTTAACGCCTATGTCATGACCCATACAATAACGCTACCCTCACATTCTTCTACCGCTGTGCGACAAGAATCCAGAATGCCCATGCCAAAGGATCATGACAGCACGCCGAAAAACCATACGCGTCCTCCGGAAATAAACCCTGAGCGAACTCAACTGTACGCTCAGGATTTCTGGCTGCTGACCCAGCATGACCGAACCCTGGTCAAGGGCGGCTTGCGCATCTCCTTGACCACCATTGAATCCGCACTGATTAAAAAAATGTTGCATCATGAAGAGCGCGTCGTGAGCAAGGAAGAGTTGATCCGTAATATCGGGCGCGAGCCCGAGTTATATCGCGGATTGGAAATGTGCCTGAGTCGACTGCAAGAAAAGTTTAAGCGGGCCAACGACGGCGAACGCCTGTTTCGTGCAGTCAGAAACCGTGGTTATTGCCTCACCCAAAAAATCAAAAAACCGCTCGAGCTGAATCAGTCACGCCGTTAACTATAAAAACAGCGACACGTTGTCACTCACCCTGCCTATTGATACCTGCCTTTTTATAACACCCTCTAATAAAATTCCGCTGGCCTTGTTATAAGTCGTCAGCCAATGCGCCCTGCCGTTCATTACTATCCACGGGTACGCGCTTGCGCGTGCCTGTCGTTTTAATGCGGTATTGCACCGCGTGATTAAACCCTGCCACGACGCACGTGGTCACCACCGGGAGCAGAACTATGCTGAATAACACTAGAATGCATCGCAACCTGACGCCCAAGGGTTTGACGTTCTGGGGCCAGTGGACGCTCGCATCGGGTTTGGTCGTGACACTGTTGTTTATGTTGGTGCTCTTGAAAACCGGGCAACTTGAGTATAACTATCGTGTCTTAGCCGCTTTTACCATACTGGCGTCGCTGCCTGCGTATAGCCTGTGTGATGTATATAGTAAGAAAGACGATTATGGCGTGGGCCTAGGTCGACTATTCATGGGTTGGTTGCTGACCATAGGTATATTGTTTGCCGTGGGCATTGCTTGTAATGCAAGTTCATTGTTTCCTCTGGAAATTTTAATGTTGTGGGCGGCAGTCAGCTACCCACTGTTGGCACTGTGTTATATCCCGTTGCACAGCCTGTCTAGGTATTACCATCGCCAACTTCACCAGCGGCACAAGTCATTGATCGTGGGCACCGGCAAACTGGCGGTCGACTTGGCCAAAACGCTGTCGCGCCAGAAGCGTTCACCTTTGGTTGGACTGGTCGGCAGCCACGCCAATGCGGCGTCGGAGGCGCAATCGCAGATACTCGGCGAACTGCCGCAATTACCGCAATTGATCCGGCAGCACGGCATTCGCCGGCTCTACATCACTCACTCGTTGCAGGATGCCACCCACATCGAGGCGCTGTACCTCAACTTGCTGGAAATCAGTGTGGATGTAATCTGGGTGCCCGACCTCAACAACATGCTGCTTCTCAATCATTGCGTGGCCGAAGTGGATGGGCTGCCGGCGATCTTCCTCAACGAAAGCCCGCTGACCAGCCGCCCCACCGCCGCCCTGAGCAAGTCGTTGCTGGACAAGAGCCTGGCCTTGCTCGCGATCCTGGTGCTAAGCCCGGTGTTGTTGGTGTTCGCCCTGCTGATCAAGCTCACGTCTCCCGGCCCGGTGATTTTCAAACAGGACCGCCATGGCTGGAATGGCGAGGTGATCAAGGTATGGAAGTTCCGCTCGATGCGTATGCACGACGACCACGAGGTACGCCAGGCCAGCCGCAACGACTCGCGCATCACCCCGGTCGGCCGGTTTATCCGGCGTACCTCCATCGATGAATTGCCACAGCTGTTCAACGTGCTGCAAGGGCACATGGCCCTGGTCGGACCGCGGCCCCATGCCGTTGCGCATAACGACTATTACTCGGGGAAGATTCACGCGTACATGGCGCGCCATCGCATCAAGCCCGGTATCACGGGGCTGGCGCAGATCAATGGTTGTCGGGGTGAGACCGAGACACTGGAGAAGATGCAAAAACGCGTCGATATCGACCTGCTCTACATCAATACCTGGTCGCTGTGGCTGGATATCAAGATCCTGGTGAAGACGCCATTTACGCTGCTGTCCAAGGATATTTACTGAAAAAAAGGGGGACACTCAGTCCCCCTCCCCGCCTCACTCCGTCATCTTGTCGATGTTCTTGTAGAACAATTTACTGTCCCGACCATCCGTCATCGAATGCAATGAATAGGCGCGATTCAGCCGCGCGCCGCCGTCACGCGTCAGCGGTGCCCACACCAGGTTGGCGCGGCGCATGGTCGACAGGCTCATCAACTCGTCGAACGGAATGGACAGATAGAGACCTTTGTCGAAGCTGCCTTCGCCAAACTCTTCCTTGGACACGTTGGTACGGGTGATCCACGCACCGATGCGCACGCCATTGTTGAATTCCCGCGAAAGATCCAGCGTCGCGCCCCAGTCCCTGGCCAGGTAGCGACCGACGCTCAAGGCGCCCTGCAGGTTGAACGGCAGGTCCGTGTAGCCGGTGATATGCCCGGTCACCGTGCGGTAATCGCGCAGGCTGAAATCCTGCTCGAAGCCGCGTTGGCGCACGTAGTTCAGGTCAGCCCCGACTGACCAGCCCTGGCCCATCGGCCGGTACAACACTTCGCTGCCGACACCGGCGTACATCGACTCGAGCAAACCACCGTAAACCATGCCGTACAGGTCCTGATCCAGACGCTGCGCATGGTTGAGCTGAAAGGTCGGCAGGGTGACGTCAGCACTGGTCATGTACTTGCGAAGGTCGGTGCGTACCCGAGGCAACCCCGTGGGCGCGTCATAGGTAAAACCATCGTAGTTGTTCAACAGGTTCACGCTCAGCAAACCGCTCCACCACGTGTTGCGGGTAAAGCGGTATTCGGCGTCGAGATCGGCAGAAACCTGGTAGAGCAAACCATCCGGCCCGCCGACGTTCTGCTTATAGCCAAGGCCGACGCCATAGCTGAAGGGCATGGGCCGTTGGGTATAGAGCAGCGTCTGCGTGCGCTCACTGGCGCGATTGACCTCGACCTGACGGTGCAGGTCCTGCAAGTCTTCGCGGTTGTTGACCACTTCGCGGAAGGTCCCGCGGGGCACGCTGGTTTCCTCGATCGGCATGGCATAACGTTCGCTGACCAACGTGAACCAATCAATCTGGTCGTTCACGCTGTTGTCCAGGATACGACTGGCGCGCCCTACCGCCTTGGCGCTGTAGAAATAGCGCTGCTGTTCGCCATAGACCACCAGCTCCGGCCCGCGTTGGGTGATGCGCTGCACGTTGTAGCCGGCATTGTCATGCAGGCGCTGGGAGACTGCCGCCCAGTCCACCTGGTCGGGCGGTGTGCTCGGGGCCTTGGCCGGCAATGGGGGGGCCGGTGGGTCGTAGGTTTTTACCGGTGCCTTGCGGCTGGCAAAATTGGTGTGCAGAGTGATGCCGAACATCGCGGTGTTGCCACGTTCCCAGGCGGCACTCACGTCGATGGAGTCGGCGAGCTTGTAGACCAGGCCCAGGTTGACCGGCGAGTCCTGGCGAAACGCATTGTCCCGAGGTTCGTGCTTGTAATCGTTACCTTCAACCTCGAGCTTGAGGCTCAACGGCGCCCAGGGCGTCTGGTAAGCGATCCCGCCAAACAGCGCGGGCCGGCCGCGGAAATAGCCGTTGGAAAAGCTGCCGGAACCTTCGGCGGTGGGCCGCCTGTTGTAACGATCATCCAACACGCCCAATGGGTTGCCGAAATCACCGCGACTGCCCATGTAACCCCAGGCGATGCCGGCGCTGAAATCCAAATCGCCATAACGCTTGTTGGCCACTAGGTACTCGCTGGAAAACAAGCTGGTGCCGCCCAGGTCCGTGAACCCCAGTGCCACTTCCGGCAGCCAATGGCTTTCCTGATACAGGCGCACTTTGGCGTCGACGGCCTTGTCCTTGTAGCTTTGGCCGCCGCTGAACGACTCGGCGCCATACAGGCGGTTGGTGATCGCGGTGTAGCGAAAGGTGCCTTCCAGCCAGTCGAGCGGCTGCGCCGAAAAACTGTAGCGGCTGTAGGGCTCGGTGCGGTTGGCGTTGATGCTCAGCTCGCCGGCGGGCGCCATGCGTGCGGTGGGGGTTTGCAGCAACCCCACCCCGCCAAAATCGCTTTGGGTATAACGGGGATCGCCATGCGCGACGCCACACGGCACCAGCAGCACGGCCGCAATACATAATTTCAAGGCGTGACCTCGGCCAGAGGTTGGGTGGCGAGAAACTCGGCCAATTGCTGATTCAGTTCAGGGGTGGGCGGGCCCAGGTCATCGCTGCGAATCGGCACCAGCAGCGTGCTGCCGGGCGCAGGAGCTGCGCCGTCTTCACGGTTCCAGGGGGCAATGCCCAGGCGAGTGACCTGCCCGTCGGGCTGGATCAGCCACAGGTAATCGGCGTCCGCTTCCACGGATGGCGGGCACGCCGCGAGGTAGTCGCGCGCCTGCTGCTGCGGCTGAAATACCAAGGTGCACGCCGCGGCGACCGCGCCCAGCACACGCACGCTGTCAGGCCTCGACGGGTACACCAGGCGGTCGCCCTCGCTGACCGGCAGGTTGGGCGCAAAACCGACCTCCACCGCTACCGGGTCCAGCACCGCCAACTGGCGGCCGGTCACCGGTAAGGCCTGCACCTGTTGATACACCTGCGCGGCAACAGCGGCACGACCTGCACGACCAGCCGCCAACGCGGCCTGGTGCAGGGTTTGCAGGTCAAACAACACGCCGGCCTTGAGCCGCGCCTGACGTTCGAGCAACGGTTGATGCAGCCAGGCAGCGCCCAGCCAATAGCCTTGGGCATCCGGTTGCGCCGCCGTGATCACCTCCAACAAGCGTGCCCCGGTTTGCAGCGCGATGGGGCCTGGGTTGCGTACCTCGCCGCTGACCGTCATCGCAGCCTGGCTCACACTGGCACAGCTGCACGACAGGACCAGCGCCGTGAGTTTTCGACGGGTCATCGGGCGTCCTTACGGGAGGGTTGCAACTGGGTGATGGTCAGGGTCAGGCTGGGCGAAAGGTGTTGTTCACTCTGCACAATAAAGCCGTCGGCGGGGTCGACCCAGTAACGGTTGCGCGCCTGAAAACCAGCGCCTTCAACGTCTTCGTCGATCCGCAACAAGGCATAGGATTTGTCGAGAATCTCGATGGTTTCGATGCCCTTGCGCGTCATGCGGCTGGTCAGTGGGATACCCATGCGATAACCACCCACCCAATCGATTTGCCGCGTACTGCGATAGCCGTCCGGCACGCGGTGCAATCCCAGCTGGAACGGTGATTGCCCCTGCCAGTGCGTGCCATCCAGCTCGGCACCGAGGCCAACCGTGCGCACCACCAGGCCATCACGCATCAGCAGCACCTGCTTGCCCGATGCCACCCAGAATTGCAGGTCGCCGCGCTGGCGAATCAGCGCCATCACCCCTTCGCTGGATACTGTGGTGACCTTGATCTGCGGGAACGGCACTGCGTCCACCTGCGCCTGGGTCAACACCAGCGGCGCGGGCCCGGCAACGGCCGCCCTGAACGTGTCGAGGGAGGCCGTCATCAGCGGATTGCAGCCACCCAGCAGCCACGCCAACCCCATGTAAGTAACGATTTTAAGAGTGTTCACGCAGGTTCCACCCTATCGGTTGCTGGCTTCGCTCAAGTTGTTCTGAGTGGACGCGCCGATGCCGACGATCGTGGCGGAAGGGATCAACTGACTGATAAAGCGGTTCCAGCGCGTGATATTGGCGGGGCCGACAAACACGACATCCTGGGGCTGCACCTCAAAGCGCGTGGCCAGGGCCATGGCCGAAGGGGAAGCCGCTTCCAGCTGGAATACCTTGGCCGGCTCTGCCGCAATATTCTGCGCGCCTCGGATCACATAGATGGCGTCGGCATTGGAGGTGTTCTGGTTGACCCCTCCCACCGAGCCGAGCACGTCGGAAAGGTTCATGCTGCGGGTCTTGAAGCTCAGCGCACGCGGCTGCATGACCTCGCCCATCACATAGATGCGCTTGCGGTCGTTGTAGGCCAGGTACAGCTGGTCGCCGTCCTTGAGGTAAATGTCGTTCAAGCGTGACTGCGCCAGGTTGAGCGTGTCGAGGTCCAGGGTGTAGCGCTTGCCGCCACGGGTGAGCGTCAGGTTCGACAGGTCGGCATTCAGCGGGTCGATCCCCGCCGTGGAGACAGCCTCCATCACACTCATCGGGATGGTGGTGATCGGCAGCGGCCCCGCTTTGGCTACTGCGCCGGTCACCACCACGCGTTGGCTGGCAAAACGCAGCACGCTGACGTCTACCTGTGGGCTGTCGATGTATTGGCGCAACTTGTCAGTGATCTCACTGCGCAGCGCTTCAATCGAACGCCCCTTGGCGACCAGTTCGCCCACGTAGGGGTAAAACAGGTTGCCCTCGGGGCTGACCAGGCGCCCGTTGGCGTCGATCTGTTGCTGTGCGCCGGAAGGTGCGGTGAGTTCAGGGTGATCCCACACGGTGATATACAGCGCGTCATTGGCGCCGATCAAATACGGGCCAGGTTTATAACTTAATAGTTCCGCCGGTATGGAATAAGGCACTTGGGTTGCCGCGTCCATGGCGAGCAACTTTGGCGTGATCGGAATTAAATCCACCCGACTGTTTTCAGCCCTGCCGCCCTCGGTCAACGCCGCGGTATCCATATATTGACCCGGGGCAAACATGCAGCCTTGCAACAATGCAGCGGCCACGGCCGCAACAGAAAAAATACGCATCATAGTGCTAGGACACTCGCGATAAACGACAAGAAAAAAAGACCACTTGGGCGGGGAATCCAAGCGGTCCAAAAGCGGAAGGTTTACAACTAGTTGCCGGTACCTGTGGTGCCGGTCGTGCCAGTGGTACCTGTGGTGGTGCCGCCGTTGGAGCTACCGCCGCTGCTAGATGCCGCGGCAACGCCGGCAACAAGGGCGCTGGCGACCAGCAGGGTTTCCCCGACCGTCACAGACCCCACCACGGCGGTGTCGAGCCCCAACGGCAACTCGGCAGCCAACGCGGACGTACTCAAGACACTGAGCATAATAATAGCCAGTGATGTCCTCATAACAGACTCCTTATCGTCAGTGAGTAGTCAGGCCGATAGTGCCACCCAACTAAACAGCACGCCAGACAAGTAAGATTTAACGTTATTATTTGAAAATAACGTTTTCCCGGCGAAGCGCCCGGCCGTCACTGCATTGCGTGCGATTGAAGTTATATAAAACGTTATTAATTGTCGGAAACTTCAGGCCCGTCCGTACTTGTCTTCAAAACGCACAATGTCGTCTTCACCCAGGTAGGAACCCGACTGCACTTCGATCAACTCCAACGGGATCACCCCCGGATTCTCCAGCGCGTGCACTTGGCCAATGGGGATATAGGTCGACTGGTTTTCCGAGACCAGGTAAGTCTGCTCGCCATTGGTCACCCGGGCCGTGCCGCTGACCACGATCCAGTGCTCGGCGCGGTGGTGATGCATCTGCACCGACAGCTTGGCCCCCGGCTTCACGGTGATGCGCTTGACCTGGTAACGCTGGCCGTTATCCACCGAGTCATACATGCCCCAGGGCCGATACACCTCACGGTGGTTGAGGTGTTCATGCCGCCCGGCTTGCTTGAGCTGGTCGACGATGCCCTTGACCTGCTGCACCTGGTCCTTGTGGGCCACCAGCACAGCGTCCTTGGTCTCGACGATGATCAGGTCCTGCACGCCAACCGTGGCGACCAATCGGCTGTCGGCATGGACATAGGTGTTGTGGCTATCCAGCAGCAACCCATCGCCGCGCAACACATTGCCGCAGGCGTCTTTTGCACTGGCCTCCCACAGCGCCGACCACGAGCCGATATCGCTCCAGCCCGCCTGCAGCGGCACCATCACCGCGTCACTGGTTTTTTCCATGACGGCGTAGTCGATGGAGTCGTCCGGGCACGTGGCAAAGGTCGCGGCATGCACCCGGGTAAACGGCAGGTCCTGGCTTCCGCCCTCCAGTGCTACGCGGCAGGCTTCAAGAATCGCCGGCTGGAAGCGTTCTAGCTCCTCCAGGTAGCGGCTGGCGCGGAACATGAACATGCCGCTGTTCCAGTAATGCTCACCGCCGGCCACATACTGCGCCGCCGTGGCCGCGTCCGGCTTCTCGACGAAGCGCTTGACCCGATAACCGCCCTCGCCCACCGCACCACCTTGCTCGATATAGCCGTAGCCGGTATGCGCGCTGGTGGGCGTGATGCCGAAGGTCACCAGCTTGCCGTCCCTGGCCAGCGGCAGTGCCACTTCCAGGCTGGCATGAAACGCCGGGATGTCTTCGATCAAGTGGTCCGCCGCCAACACGAGCAGGATCGGGTCATCGGCCTCGGCAACGGCCTTGCACGCCGCCAGCGCGATGGCTGGCGCCGTGTTACGCCCCACGGGCTCGAGCAGGATGCTCGCCTGTTCCATGCCCAACTGGCGCAATTGCTCGGCCACCAGGAAGCGGTGTTGTTCGTTGCAGATCAGCTGGGGCAACGCCACGTTGGCACCTGCAAGCCGCGTGATGGTCTGCTGCAGCATCGAGAGGTGCGCGTCGGTCAGGCGCAGGAACTGCTTGGGGTTCAGTTGCCGCGAGAGCGGCCACAGGCGCGACCCCGAACCGCCAGCCATGATCACGGGTATTAGCATGAGAGCATCCTTGGGACAGAGATTCAGAAGTAGGCACGGGTGTGTTTATGCACCCGCGAACTGAAGAGCAGCTCATCCTGCGGCCACCAACGGTACTGCTGGTGTTGCTCGACAGGTGGCTGCAGCGTTGGGTCGTCGTCCAGCTCTAGGCAATAGCTGAGCACCACGTAGTGGGTGTCCGGCCCGTCCCCGGCGTTGGCGAAGACACTGTCATCGTAAAAGTGCTCGAACACCCCCAGCAGCCGTGCACTGGCGCGCTCGAAAGTGCGCCCCAACTCCTCCAGGGTGATGCGCCGGAAAGCGCTGTCCAGGCTTTCGTTTTTCTGGATGCGCCCACCGGGCACGAACCAGAAACCATAGGCCGGCCGATTGACGCGCAGGCCGAGAAAAACATCGCCACGGCGGTTTCTCACCACCAGGTCGATCGCCACCAAAGGCGTCGATGACACGACCGTTTGGAAGGTCGACAAATCAAGCCACATACCATCAAACCTGTGCCATAAAGCGTTGCAGAATGCGTTCCTTGTCGAGGAACTCCTTGGCGTAGTTCAACGCCACCTCATTGCGCGCGGGCAATGCCAGCACCCGCTCGATCCCTGCGTTCAGCGCCGCGACGGATTCCGGCTCGATCAACACCGCAATGCCGGTGTGTTCCTCGCACAGGCGGCCGAGTGTGGTGTCGGGGTCGGCGGTGATAATTGCATTGCCGCCCACCGCCAGGATGTTGGTGAGCTTGGACGGCAACACCGCGTCCGCCACTCCGCGCTTCTGGATCACTAGGTGCGCATCGGCCGAGGCCAGCAGCGCCGGTAAATCCTCGTAGGCCTGCAACGGCGCGAACAGCACATTGCGCAGGCCATCGCGCTGCACCCGTTCGAGCAAGCGCGCCTTGCCGGTGCCCTGGCCGACGACCAGGAATACCAGCTCCGGGCGATCGGCATGGGCCTGGGCGGCGTCAAGGATCAGCTCCAAGCCCTGCTTCTCACCGATGTTGCCGGAGTACAACAACACCCGTGCTCCCGGCGGCACACCCAGGCGCTCAAGCAAAGCGTGGCTGTGCGTTACTTGGCGAAAACGCGAGGTTTCCGACCAGTTGGGAAAGAACAGCAGGCGCTTGCTGAGCACGCCTTTGCCACGGGCCTTGTCAAGCATGCCGCTGGAAATCGTCGAGACCCGATCAAAACGTCGCAGCAACCAGCGCTCGATCCCAAACGCCAGGCGCCGCAACAAGGAACCGCCGCCGATGCCCAGGCCGAACATCGCATCCACTTCATAATCCTGGATATGCAACACCGAACGCGCACCGCTGAGCTTGGCCAGCAGTAACGCTTGGGGCGCGCACAACAGCGTGGGCACTACCAGCATCACCAGGTCGGGTTTCCAGCGCAGTTGCCCCAGCACCGCCAGGAACGAGCTGGCGGAAAAACTCAGCAGGTGCAGCAAGCGGGTCAACGCGGTGGGCTGGCGCGGCACATACAGTGGGCAGCGAATCACCGTCACGCCCGCGTCCTGCTCGGTGCGAAAGCGCCACGGCGAATACCCTTCGCCCACCTGCCACTGTGGGTAATACGGTGGCGCCGTCACCACCCGCACTTCATGCCCCTGCTCGGCCAGCCAGCGTGCATGTTCACCGGAGTACTTGCCGATACCGGTGAGCTCCGGGCTGTAATTGATGCCATACAGAAGGATTTTCATCACTGGCCCCGAGGCTGTTCGAGGGCCGCGAGATAAGCGTTGTAGGCGTCGCGCAAGCCCTCCTCCAGGGGCACGTAGGCCTCCCAGCCAAGGGCATTGATACGGCTCACATCCAGCAACTTGCGTGGCGCGCCATCGGGCTTGCTGGCGTCGAAGCGCAAACGACCCTGGAAGCCGGTCACGCGTACCAGGGCCTGGGCCAGCTCGGCGATGGTGCAATCCATTCCGGTGCCGACGTTCAGGTGCGAGCACATCGGCTGGGTCTGCTCGCGGTAACGCTCGGCGTCGAGTTCCATGACATGCACGCTGGCCGCCGCCATGTCATCCACATGTAAAAACTCACGGCGCGGCCGGCCACTGCCCCAGATCACCACTTCCTCATCACCGCGCTGGGTCGCCTCATGGAAGCGCCGCAACAAGGCTGCGATGACATGGCTGTTTTCCGGGTGATAGTTATCGCCCGGCCCGTACAGGTTGGTCGGCATCACACTGCGGTAATCGCGGCCGTGCTGGCGGTTGTAGCTTTCGCACAGCTTGATCCCGGCAATCTTGGCCACCGCATAAGGCTCGTTGGTGGGTTCCAGCGCGCCATCCAGCAACACCGCCTCGATCATCGGTTGCGGCGCATGCACCGGGTAGATGCACGACGAACCGAGGAACAACAGGTGCTGCACGCCATGGCTGTGGGCGGCATGGATCACGTTGGCCTGGATCATCAGGTTCTGGTAGATGAAGTCCGCCGGGTAAGTCGCGTTGGCATGAATCCCGCCCACCTTGGCCGCCGCCAGGTACACCTGGTCCACGCGCTGCCTGGCGAAATACGCCTGCACCGCCGCCGGGTCAAGCAGGTCCAGCTCATCGCGGCCGGCGGTGAGGATCTGCGTATACCCCAGCGCCCACAGCCGGCGCACGATGGCCGAGCCGACCATGCCACGATGGCCGGCGACAAAGATCCGCGCATCAAGATCACGTGCCATGCTCAGTTCTCCACGGCAATCGGTGCGTCATGCCCGTGCAGGCGCAACAGGGCGTGGCGCCGGGCGATCTTCAGGTCTTCGCGGACCATCTCCGCGCACATTTCCTGCGCTGTGATCTCTGGCACCCAACCGAGCGAGCGTTTGGCCTTGGACGGGTCACCGAGCAGCGTCTCGACTTCTGCCGGGCGGAAGTAACGCGGGTCGACGCGCACAATCACATCGCCCACCAGGATGCCCGGCGCCAGGTCGCCGTCGATGCGCTCGACCACCGCCACCTCCTCCACACCCTTACCGACAAAGCGCAAGCCCAGTCCTAGTTCCGCCGCCGACCAGCGGATGAAATCACGCACCGAATACTGCACGCCGGTGGCGATCACAAAGTCCTCGGGGCTGTCCTGTTGCAGCATCATCCACTGCATGCGCACGTAATCCTTGGCATGCCCCCAATCGCGCAGGGCATCCATGTTGCCCATGTACAGGCACGGCTCCAGGCCCAGGGCGATGTTGGCCAGGGCGCGGGTGATCTTGCGTGTCACGAAGGTTTCACCGCGACGCGGCGACTCATGGTTGAACAGGATCCCGTTGCACGCATACAGCCCATAGGCCTCGCGGAAATTCACGGTGATCCAGTAGGCGTACAGCTTGGCCACGGCATACGGCGAACGCGGGTAGAACGGCGTGGTTTCCTTCTGCGGGGTCTCCTGCACCAGACCGTATAATTCGGAGGTCGAGGCCTGGTAGAAACGGGTCTTCTTTTCCAGGCCCAACAGGCGTATTGCTTCGAGAATGCGCAAGGTGCCCAGGGCATCCACATCGGCGGTGTATTCCGGCGAATCAAAGCTCACCGCTACGTGGGATTGCGCGCCGAGGTTATAGATCTCATCGGGCTGGATCTGCTGGATGATGCGCGTCAGGTTCGACGAATCCGCCAGGTCGCCATAGTGCAGGATGAGGTTTTTATGCAGGGCCTGAGGGTCCTGGTAAATGTGATCGATACGCTGAGTATTGAACGACGAAGAACGTCGCTTGAGGCCGTGCACGGTATAGCCTTTTTCCAGCAGCAGTTCCGCCAGGTACGAGCCATCCTGACCGGTAATTCCGGTAATAAGCGCGACTTTATTCATGTCTGTCTCCCAATTGATAGGCGAGCGAAGGCCGACACCCAAACTTGGGTGTTTGTTAAAAACGGTCAGTTACTTCGGTGTGGGCAGGTTCAAGTTATGTCCGGTCAACTTTGAAAGTTCCCGGACAATGGCGTCCTTATCGTTTAAATGAGCAATCGCGGTTTCCAGTTCGAGCACCTTGGCGCCCACCAGGAAGCGGTACCAATAGCCCTGCAGCAAGTGATAGACCAAGCCGCTGCGACCATCGAGAAACCCCAGTTGGATGATGTAGCGCCACAAGAAATACGCCGTCGAACTCAGGGTGAACGGCACGCGGTTATACACACGGTTCTTGACCAGGCGCTTGGCCTTGGCCTGGAACGAACTCTGCCCCGTATGCAGCTCATCGCGGATCGCGAACAACCCGAGCCGTGCGTTAAGCACTTCAATCGCTTCACGGGTGGCATAGCCGTTGTGCTTGTGGGTGAAGAACGTCAAGTCATGCAGGTTATGGTCGGCAAACCCACCCTCCAGGGTGATCGTGCGGCCCTCGGCCACCGACATGTGCTCGTCCATCCAGCGGTCTTCCATGCGCCCGAGCCCGGTGCGCCACAACCGCAGCATCTTCAACGGGTAACGCCCGCCATGGCGCACCCAGCGGCCCATGAAAATATGCTTGCGCTTGAAGTTGATGCCGGTGATATCACTGGCCAACGTCGGCAGCCGCGTATTGATCTCGGCGGCAAGGTCAGCCTCAATGATTTCATCGGCGTCCAGGCGCAGGGTCCAATTACCGGTTATGGGCAAATGGTCCAGCGCCCACTGGAACTGCTTGGCCTGGTTGACGAAAGGGTGCTGCACCACCCGCGCGCCGTGGCGACGCGCAATGTCACAGGTGTCGTCGGTGGAGAACGAATCCACCACCAGCACTTCATCACTGAAGGCCCGCACCGAATCGATGGCCCGGGCAATGTGCAGGCTTTCGTTATAGGTGAGGATGATCACGCTGACGGTTTCGCGCTTCATATCAACCTCCGTGCAGTTGCAGGACTTCGGTGGTCAGCCTGCGTGGTGAACGCGCAGCGCGGAAATGGCTCTCCAGGGGTAGGCCCACGGCGATCATCATGATCAGCCGCTCGCTGGCAGGAATGGCGCCGATGCTGCGGATTTTCTTTTCCACCGAATTGAGGATCGCCAGGTTCAGCGGACACGCACCCAGACCGTTGGCGTGGCACGCCAACAAAAGCCCCATAGAAAATAAGGCTCCGTCGACGTAAAGCTGGTTGCGTTGGCCGGCACCGCCCCAGGCGGTGACTTCCGAAGTGACCACAAACAGGTTGTCCACCGACTGGGCAAAGCCGCGCGATCCACCTTGCAGCTCAAGCAATTGCGCGATCACTTCACGGTCTTGGTACACATGAACTCGCGATGATTGGCGATTGCACTGCGAGGGTGATGACTGCGCCAGCTCCACCAGCGAAGTCAGCAAGTGGCTGTCGATCTTGCCGGCCTGGAACATGCGACAACTGGAGCGTGATTGCAGGAATGCCTTGGCATCAAGCCCACCACTGCCCGGCCACGGCGCGGCGCGCTTGATGCCGCCCGTACCGGGGGTACCGTCGCGCTTGAGGTGCTCTACATAGGCGTCCAGGTAAAACAAGAATTCGTCGCTCACGCCTAGCGTGCGGTGCAAGTCGAGGTAGCCCTGGAAAGCGCCCAGGGCCATCTCCAATGGCAACGCCGAATAGGTGCGATCGTAATCGTTGAGCATATGGATGATGCCGTTGATCTTGTCCTTACCGAACAGCGGTTTGGGCTCCTTGAGGGACAAGCCTTTTTCCACTGTGTGGGTTTCGATCAAGATCTTGTAGAACAGCTTCTTGTTGCTGCCCTCCAGCGGCGAATAACCGTTGTAGCGAATAAACATGAGCATGTCGCGATAGAATTCGCTGATGAAAAACATCAACTTCCACGCCTTATCCATCATGCGTTTCAACTGTTTCATAGTGTGATGTCTCTCGGTTTGATGGGTCGGCACGGCGCACCGACGCAAATCATCCAGGCCGGCAGGTTGGCGATGACTACTGATCGCGCGCCCACCACGCAGCCCTCCTCCAGCACGCAGCCGGGATGGATAAAGGATTCGGCAGCCACCCACACGTGGTCCTTGATCAGGATTTCTCGCGTCAGCAAGGGCCGCAGCAGGCTGCGCGTATCGTGGGTGCCTGTGCACAGGAAGCTGCGCTGGCTGATGGCGACCTTCGAACCCAGGGTGATCCTGGCCATGGCGTACACATCCACGCCGTCAGCAATGGCGGTGTAATCGCCGATCTCCAGATTCCACGGGGCCCAGATGCTGCACGTAGGCGCAATCCGGCAACCCACGCCGACCTTGGCGCCAAAGCGACGCAGCAACCAACTGCGCCAGCCGTGCAGCATCCAGCGCGGTGTCGGCCGAAACAGCAGTTGGTAGACGATGCCCCACAACAGGCGTCGGGCCTTGTTGCTACGGGGCAAGGTGTCGACATACTTGAGTTGGGCAAAATCGCTCATGAGCGCAGCGCCGCCAGTTGTTCCAACAGGTAGCGCTCGCCCACTTGCTGTAAGGCCTGGCGCCGTGCACGCACCGCCATCCAATCAATCGGCACCGTGATCAGGGCCTGAACCTGGTCGACGTTGTCCGCCGCTAGAAAGCGTTGCGACAGTTCCAGCTTCTCCAGCAAGTTACGCACCCGGGCATTCAGCGAGGCTTTGTTACCCGGCAACCCCACAGCGATAAAGGGCTTCTCGAAAATGATCGAGAACACCGTCGCATGAAAGGAATTGGTCACCACGTAGGCCGACTCCTTGAGCAACTTGAGCCAGTCCTGGGGGCCGACCTGCACTGTCTCGCCGATCTGCCGCCAACGGCGGTGTGCGTTGTACGGCGAAACGATCGGCCCGGCTACATGCTGGGACAGCGACAGGGCCACTTCGCGCACGCCCACGCCCGTGCGCAGGGCGTAGCAGAACACGTGGCCAGTACGGGTCTGAGTGGCTGTGGCGAGCAGCGCTGAATAATCACGGTGCAGCAACGTCGGGTCGGGTACGCATTGGGCGGTGAGCCCGCTGACCTGTTGCACAATGCCCACCCCGCTCTCTTCGCGCACGCTGATCGCCGACAGTTGTTTGAGCAGGCCTTCGGCCCGGGCGTGGTACTCGGGCTCCAGGTATTCCTTACCGAAACTGGCGGCGTAGGAGATGCGCCGAATCGTCTTGTCGCAATCGAACGCCAGGAAGTACGCCGGATCCAGACCAGTCTGGCCCGAGGGGTTCCAGATCTGGTCACTGCCCGCCACCAGCAACTGCTGACCGGCGACGGCCTGGTTGAGCTGGTCGGCGTGGGCGTAGCGCGGCTCATGGATATTCAGGAAACGCGCTTTGAATGCCTGGAATTGGCGGGACTGGGCATTCGGCCCCAGCACCTGGGCTTTCAAGGCCAGGGCCTTGAGGTAAACCGCCTTGAGATTGGCTTTGAGCTGGCGCGGGTTGAACAGCTGCCGAATCTCGCTGCCATCCTCGACATAGGCCGGGTGGTAGTTGATCAGGCTCACCTGCAGGCCCTGTTGCTGCAGCCAGCGCTGCAAGGCATAGGCTTGCAGCACGGCGCCGAAGTTCTCGCTGAAATGGTAGGTCAGTATCCCGGCCCTAATGGGGCGTGCAGATGCGCTCATAATCCAGCCTGTCTTAATAAGGAATGTGTAGGGGGTCCCGGCGGGACAAAGGCCTGGCGCGCAGGCGTGGCTTTGTTGAGCAAACCGATGAACATCGACCACACCAGCAAATAGCTGCCATCAAAGGTGGTGAAGAACTGGTAGCTGGTCTTGAACGAAAAAATCAGCAGGATCGCGACCACCGCCAGCGACACTGGGTTGCGCGGCAGGGTGCGGAACAGCAGGCAGAACAACGCCACACCGACCACCCCGAGCTTGGCGATCAACCCCCAATAACCGTTCTCGATGTCGAACTTGGAGTTCTCGAACCAGCGTTCATCGTTGGTGGGCACCCCTGGCGTCAACTGCTTGGCCAGGCCATTACCGAGAAACACCGTGGCCGGGTTTTCCAGGAACGACTCCTTGGCATGGGCGATCTCGAACGCGCGGGTCACGTCCTCACCCTTTTCTTCAAACAGGTAAGTGGCAAAGCGTGACACCGCCAGGGGGCTGGCATAGAACGTCAAGGTGCCCAGAGCGCCGATGGCGACCACCAGCACCGCGAGGGATTTGAGCTTGCGTTGGGTAATGGCCGACAGCAGGATCATCACCGCCATCGCCGCGAGGATTGTCTTGGATCCAGCGGCCAGCAGCGTGACGGCAAGGATCAGCATCAAGCCGATCTTGCGCTGGCAGCAGGCATAGAAAAACAGCAACACCGCCGAGCTGGTGGGGAACAGCATGATGCGGCCCACCTCATCGCTGGACTTAGAGGCGGCGTTGGTCAGGTCAATGCCAACCCCGTACAGGCTGACCTGCAGCAACTGGCCGAGAGCAAAGATATAGATGACCCGCTCGATGATCTGGCGGTAGTTGGAACGATGAGCCCGGGCAATTTTTTCCACATTGGCCAACACATAGCTGTAACCGGCCAATAGCAGTACAAAATAGAAAAACGGAATGCCCGAACGCAGGAACTGATACAGGGAAATTTTCGCGCCGCTGCTGACCAATACCTGCAACACGCTTGAACCAATCACCAGTGCCATTAACGGCAACGCACGGGTAAAACCACGCGCCGCATACACTACGAACGGCAGTAACAGCAGCAGCGCCAAGGGCTGCGACAGGTTGTTACTGAGCGCCAACGGCAAAGCGAAAAACGTCAGCGGTAGGTAGAGGGTCAGGCGCGCCTGGGATAGCATCATGTCCCTACCTCCCCAGCACGCAGCACCCGCAGGTAAACCAGCACCACCAGTTCCGGCAGAGAGAGCAGCAAAGAGGCGCCCAGCAGCGGCTCAATGCGCTCCTTGCACGCCAGCCACAGCAGCAAGGCCACCGCGCTGCTCACCGCATAGATCAGCGAAGTGCGGGTGTGACGATTGGTCGAAATGAGCATGGCCGCGAGGATGAACCACGCCACATTCAAGATCGTGTGGGAGCCGATCAGCGCCAGGGACACGCGGTCGACCTGCACCAGGCCATGGCTCCACAGCAGGATGATCTGCGGCCCGGCCCATATACCAGCGGCATACACCAGCATGCACAGACCCAGCACCAATGAACTGGCGCGCTGGGTGAAACGCCGCGCCTGCTCAAACTGACCGCGCCCGGCCAGCCGCGAGATTTCCGGTGTAAGGGCATTGCTGCAGGTGATGCCGAGCTGAATGATCAGGCGCATCAGGGTGCGTGCCATGGTGTAACCCACAACCACGGCCGGGCCGGCGATCTGGTTGAGCACTTGCAGACCGCCTTGCAGGGTGATCGCCTGGGCCAGCGGGATCGCCGCGCTACCCAGCGCCGGTTTCCAGATTCCCCGAAACTCGGCCCAGGATGCCGACGCCAGGCCCAATAGCGGCCAAGGTGAAATACGCCGAACAAACAGGGTCACCAACACTAGGAACAGCACTTGGCTGAAAAACATGCCCTGTGCCAGTTGCAGCTCCGAGCCGCCGAGCAGCAGTACAACGATGGACAGCACAATATCCAAGGTCCTACGGTTGGCCATGATAAAGACCCCGCCGACAGTCTTGTCGATGGTCCGGAACCAGGCGTCAATCGGCCCACCCAGCAGACGCGTGCACAGGTAGCCGGACATGAACAGCACCACCAGACTGGCCTGTTCGGGGGCCAGGGTCTTAAGCTTGAGCAGCCCCACCCAGTCGACCCACTGCCCCACGGTCAGGGCGAACATCAGCACCCACGCGACCACCACCAGGGTAAACGCCAATGCGGTCTGCACACTGCGCCGCGCACCGGGCACATCGCCTTGGCTGGCGCGCAAGGTGGCGCTTGTGGCCGAGGCCTGTGCCACCCCCAAGTCGAGCAGGCTGAGCATCGACGGGATACCGGTGAGCACCAGCCAGTCGGCATAGCGCCCCGTGCCCCAGGCATGCAAGAAAAACGGTACCAGCACCAGTTGCGCCGCCAACGTCACCAATTGGGTGTAGCCATAACTCAGCACGTTGAGGCGAAAACGACGCGACAACGAACGGGGCATTTCAAGCACTTTGTTCATGGCTCATCAGACCTTGTCGGACTGATAGGCATAGCTGTAATAGCCGTAGTCGCCGTAGCCATAGCTGGCGGAACGACGTTTTTCCACGCCATTGAAGATCGCCCCTTTGAGCTCAATGCCGTTCTGGTGGAAGCGCCGCAGGGTTAGCTCAATTTCCTTCGCCGAGCTCACTCCAAATCGGGTCACCAACAGGCTGGTGCCCGCCAGGCGTCCGACAATCGCGGCGTCGGTTACGGCCAGCAGTGGCGGCGTGTCGATGATCACCAAGTCATAGTGTTCGCTGACCTCAGCCAGCAGAGCGGCAAAATTGGGGTGCATCAGTAGCTCGGACGGGTTCGGCGGAATCTGCCCACGTCCGATAAAATCAAAACGCTCGACAGCCGTCGGATGAATCGCCTGCTGCAAATCGCAACGTTTGGCCAGCAGGTCGGACAAACCCTCTTCCACTTTCTTGCCAAGCATCTTATGCAAGTAACCCTTGCGCATATCGGCGTCGATCAGCAGTACGCGCTGGCCCGACTGCGCGACAATCGCCGCCAAGTTGGCCGAGACAAATGTCTTGCCCACTTCGGGGCTGGGACTGGTGATCATCAATCGGTTGTTCTTGGCCTCGAGCATGGCGAAGTGCAGGCTGGTGCGAAGGCTGCGCATGGCCTCCATCACCAAGTCGTGAGGGTGATTGAGCGCCAGCAACGACGGTGCGGCCGAGCGGCCCTTGGCTGCGTTGGTTTCCTCGGCCTTCTGCAACAGGCTGAAAGGAATCGAGGCGTACACCGGTAGCCCGAGTTTCTCGATGTCATCCGGGCTTTCCAGGCGTCGGTTGAGCAGGCTGCGCACCAGTACCAGCCCGACCGACAACATGCCGCCCAACACCATGGTGAGCAGCACCACGATGGCTTTTCGCGGTTCTACGGGCTTGGCAAGGTTAGCGTCGGCGCTGTCGATCAAACGCACGTTGCCCACAGTCCCGGCACGCATCACGTCCAGCTCTTGGGACCGGTTGAGCAACTGGGTGTAGATCTCGGTACCCACCTGCACATCTCGGGTCAGGCTGAGCAGTTCTTGCTGGGTGCTGGGCAAGCCTTCGACACGCTTGGTCATCTGCGCTTGCTTGGCGTTGAGTTCAGCGAGCTTGGCGATCAACGCGCGATAAGCCGGATGATGCGGAGTGAACTTGCGGTCCATCTCGGCCTGTTGCAGCTTGAGTTCGGAGATGCCAGTGTCCAGGGCCACCACTTGGTCCAGCACGGCTTTGGCTTCGAGACTGATGTCGATGGATTTGCTCCGGGTCTGAAAGCGGTTCAAGGCGTTTTCAGCCTTTTCCAAGTCGCGGCGCACCTGGGGCAGTTGGTCGTTGAGGAATGATAAGCTTTGCGCCGCTTCGGCCGAGGTGCGGTCGACGTTTTGCTTCACATAGAGATTAGAGATTTCATTCAACGTACGAATCGCCAACGCCGGACGCCTACTCTCCAGGGACAGGCTGATGATCCCAGACTCCTTGCCGCGCTCGACCACTGTGAGCAGGTCTTGGTAGTCGGCCACGGTATCCAGCCGTGGCTTGCGCACAATTTTGAAGTGCGTACCGGGGTTGGCGCGTAGCTCCTTGATCAGGACCTCAACACCGTCGGCTGCAAATGGCACACCGGCGCGGCCTGCGGCGATCTGATTGCCGTCCTCATCAAACAGCGTGTAGGCCTGGTCAGCGCCGGCGACCAGTATCAACTGGGTGCCCAGCAGCCCGGCAGGCAGCTTCAACGTGGTCAGCAACAGTTGCTCGCCACCGGCCGAGTAGCGGCTGAACCCAAACAGCGGCGGAGCAATATCGCCTTTATGCTCCGGTGCGTAACGTCGTGCCAGGAAGCCGCCAATCAACGGAAAATACTGCGCGTTGATGGTGATATCCAGCGCCAAGGTGTCCACGGTCTTACCGATGATGGTGCGCGACTTGATCAGCTCGATCTCAGTCACCGCCGGCGACTCTTTCCCCAGCAGGCTGCTGACATCGGAGAAACCGAGCATGTCGTTTTTCTTCGGTTCCACCTGGATCAACGCATTCGCCTGGAACACCGGCGCCGCCAAGATGGCGTAGGCCGCGCCGATCAGCATGCACGTGCCAGTAATCCCCGCGATCAGCCACTTATGATCGATCAGGGTGCCAAGCATGCCGAGCACATCGATCTCGTCACGGTGGGGGGTGTCCGGGGAGGCGTTCTGGGGTGAGTACATAAATCGCGTCTTCGTCCTTGCAATCATTTAAAGAGGGAGCATCAGCGCGCCAAGCGCTGGGCCCAGGCCTGCGCAGCCTGTTCGATCAATGCATAGGCCTGCACAAAGGCAGGCTTGCCCTGGCGATAGGGGTCGGTGATCTCGCGGTCGTGCTGCCATTTGCCCAGCAGGAACACCTTGCCCCGTGCTTCAGGGGCCAGGTTGAGCACACCGTCGATGTGCCGTTGCTCCATCACAAGGATCAGGTCGGCTTCGCTCACCGCTTCCACACTGAGTTGCCGCGCCTTGTGCACCAGGGGCACATGCCCATGCTCCTGCAACACTTGCCCCGCCAGCGGCTCCAGTGGGTGATCACGCAGTGCCGCCAGGCCGGCCGAGCTCACCCGGATGCCGGAAGGTGCAAGCGCGACGCCCAGCAAGTGTTCCGCTGTGGGGCTTCGGCAGATGTTGCCGATGCACACGATTAATATCTTTTTGAACAAGGCAACCTCCCACGCACCGCATGCTTATTTTTCGGCAAAAGGGACGACCTTATTAAACAACCAACAACTAATTTCCGAGTAATTATGACCACAGCTGATAAAGGGCGACCATCTATCGCGCAAGACAAAAAATAACAACAGTTGTATTAACCGACGAAAAATAACATTCCAGTACTTTTCCCCCTCTACATAATAAAGTGCCGCCTGACTGCAACAGCGAAGGGACGGCCATGAACACTTCAAAGTTATTGGTAGAGCGCATTGGCCTATTTCCTTCTTCGGGAAATATTCATGTTGACGTGAATAACTCAACGCGCGTCGTCGAGCGCATGCAGCTGTTATATGGCGACAACTCGCTGGACAGCGATGAGTCCTGTACCGGGTTGTCCATGGTCTTTGCCGATTGGCGCTTCAAGTTGCAGGTCAGTGACGCATTGTCGGTATGCTTGTGCGTGGAAAGCCGCGGCGACAGCCAGCTCATGCAGGTCAAGACCGCCGAGCTGCTGGCGAACATCTCCGGCACCGAGGAACGGCCATGAGCCTGCTAGATGATGTGATCCGCCGCTATGCGCTGAGGAAACTCACGGGGATGTTCGAAGGCTTTGCCGAGCCGGCGGTGGGCGCGCAGTATCGGCGCAATACCCAGGCCATCGGGCGCTGGCTTGAACAACTGCACGGCAGTTCCCCGCAGGAAGTCACCCATACGCTGTTCAAGCAGATGAAAGAGGCGCGGCGGCGCGGCGATGTGCGGCGCTTCAACGCACAGACGGTGTTGCTGGAGCTGATGGTGGAAAGCAACCGGGCCTTGGACCTGGTGACTTACTCGGCCTTCCTGTGCGCAGCATCCGAGCGCCATGAAGGTTCTTGATGGGCTTGCTCGGCCCCCGACAGCGTGATTGCGACACGATTGAGCAGCAACTCGGCGTTGTACTTGGGCAACAGGGCACAGGCCAACAAGACCACCAACCCGCCACCGATAAACGAGGGGGAGACCTTGACAGGGGTGGCTTCAATCCGCCAAAGAAACACGAGCGCCGCGCCCACACCCAGCACCGCGCCAGCCAAGGCTTCATTCAACGGATGGATATAAGGCGCGACGCAATAGGCACTGAACCACAGACTTGCCAATAACCCCACCAGCGCCGCCGGCCAGCGCAAAGCCGGGTTGAACTGACGCGCCACCAGACTCGCGCCCGCCGTGACCATCAGGCACGTGTTCATTGCATGGCCGCTTAATACGGCGATGTCCAAGTGTTGAAACGATAAGCCCCACCCCTTGAACAACACCTTGCTGAGTGCAACCAGTAAGTAAGTGGCACCGACTGTCAGTACCCAGGTCCGAAGTGCCCGAGGATTGGAATACCAGAGCCATACAGCAATGATTATCGCGGCCGGAACCATGACGGTGATGCCGCCATATTGCGCAAGTTCTGCCCGCATAAATCTCCTACCGTTGACGTGCCCTATTCGGCGCCCATCAGACCTCAGCCCAAGGGGAAATACAACGTTATCAACGGTCAGCCTTACACTGCGCACCCTGCATAAAATGCAATTTACTAATCAAAAATACAAAATATGATTCTTTATTTTAATAATTAGGATAGAACCAGACGGCATTTTACACCGGCTGCCACTGCCCCTACCTTGGACGAGCATGACCGACCCCTACCCGGCGGAGGTGTTGATCCCTACTCGACAAGGACAGACCATGAGCATTGAGCCGGCTCATTTGTGCGGCCTGCATGACCGACTCCAACGCGATACCGGGGTCTGTGAGTGCAATATTTTCGCGAATGCTGCGGTTGAACAGCATGTTGTCCTGGAGCACCACACCAATCTGCCTGCGCAACGACGACACATCGGCCAACGCCAAATCCATGCCGTCGACCAGTACTCGCCCACGTTCCGGAACATACAAGCGCGGGAGTAAACGCGTCAGCGTGCTCTTTCCAGAGCCCGAACGCCCCACCACGCCAATGACTTGCCCAGCCTCGATCTGCACGCTGATACCGCGCAAGACTTCAGAGCCATCCACCCGATACCGGAAATGCACTTGGTCAAATTCAATATGACCTTTCAACGGTGGTAGCGCACTGCGCGCCGCCTGAGCCATTTCCGTGCGCGAGTTCAGAATATCCCCCAGGCGCTGCACAGAAACGCCGGTCTGCTGAAAGCTGGTCCAGAGCTGCGCCAGACGCATAATCGGTTGGGAGACCCTGCCGGCCATCATGTTGAACGCTATCAGTGCGCCCACCGTCAATTGACCGTCAATCACCAGTCGTGCGCCCATCCAAAGCGTCGCCACCGTGACCAGTTTCCCAATAAAGGACACGCTCTCGTTGGCAATCGCCGAAAGGTTTTGGGTCTTGAAACCTGCGGCGACGTAGCCTGCAATCTGGTCTTCCCATTTGCGGACGACCTGAGGTTCAACCGCCATGGATTTCACCGTATCGATGCCATTCACGGTCTCGACCAGAAATGCCTGGTTTTCCGCACCGCGTGCAAAGCTATCCTGCAAACGCGCACGCAGGACGGGTGTAACTATCAGCGATACCAAGAAATACAAGGGCAGCGACAACAGGACAATCAAGGTCAGCCACGCGCTGTAGTAGAACATCACAGCAATAAACACCACCGAGAACAGCACACCGAGCACCACCGTGATGGCGTTGCCGGTGAGGAAGCTCCCACATTGATTGAGGTGTCTCTGAGCAATCATTTGATGCGGTAGTGGAAGGTGTTGCGCACTGCCGGCACGGGCACGGGTTTTCCATCGACAATCCTTGGCTGGTAGCGGAAGGTATTTGCCGCCGCCAATGACGGTCGCATGAACAGAGGGTGGCAGCCCTGCAACACCTTGGGGTTTTCCACACGGCCCTGAATGTTGACGGTGTATTCCACCGAGCAGTCGCCTTCGATGTTCTTGTCCAGGGCACGCTCGGGGTAGTCCGGCGCTTCCTTGCTCAAGGGCTGGTATTGGCGGCTGTCAAACGCGGGCGCGGGCGCCGGGGGTGCGGGGCGTGCGCGTTCAGCGGCGAGGCGCTCCTGGGTCAGGCGTTGTTGTTCCTGCTCGCGGTTGCGCTGCTCGGTGGCTAAACGTTCCTGTTGCTGCGCGACCTTCTTTTCCTCGACCCGTTTGCGCGCCAAAGCGGCTTTCTCAAGTGTCTGCGCCTGGATCTGAGGGTCAACCGCAGGCTTCACCGGCACAGGCACGACGACGGGCTCCGGCGTTGGTGGAGCTGCAACGACCACCGGTTCAGGCACGGGAGCCGGTGCCGGCGGCATCATCACCAATTGCGTATGCATCACCCTCGGCGCCTCCGCCACCGGCTTCTCGGCCGACCAACCCAGCATCAGCGCCGCCACCACGCCAACATGCAGGGCCACCGCCAGGCCTGCCGCGAAGCTGTTTCTCCAGAACCCGGAAGCCTCCCGGGGTGCCACCGTCAATGTTGGACTGTGCATGATCATCGCCGTCATTGCGGGGCCTCGGTCACCAGCCCCAGGTTGCTGACACCACCCTTCTGCAACACCGCCATGGCCGATACCACACGTCCGTAGCCGGCGTTATCGTCAGCGCGGATGTACACCTGAGTGTCGCTGCGCGCCGCCACCACCTGCGAGATCTTGGCGCCCATTTCATCCAGGCTCACGGCACTGTCGGTCTGGTGCTGGGTGTCGAGTTCGCCCCCAAGGTTCCAGTAGTAGCTGCCATCGGCCTTGACCGACAGCGTGAGGATTTGCTGGCGGGTGTCGGTGGCCAGTGCCTCGGCGGCGACCTTGGGCAGTTCAATCTTTACGCCCTGGGTGAGCATCGGCGCGGTGACCATGAAGATGACTAGCAGCACCAGCATCACGTCGATATAGGGCACCACGTTCATCTCGGCCTTGGGCCCGTGCTTGCGTTGCGGCCTGGTTAACATCGGCTTGCTCCTTGTTCAGGCGGCCACGGCCAGGTTGATCGGCGTACCGCGCAAGGTGCGGTGCAGGCGCACTTGCAGTTCATTGCCGAAGGCGTAGTAGCGGGTGAGCAAGGTCTGGCCACGCGCCGCGAAGCGGTTGTAGGCGATCACCGCCGGGATGGCCGTAAACAGACCAATGGCCGTGGCAATCAGCGCCTCGGCGATACCCGGCGCCACCGTCGACAATGTGGCCTGCTGCACCTGGGACAAGCCGATAAAGGAGTTCATGATGCCCCACACGGTGCCGAACAAGCCGATGTAGGGGCTCACCGAGCCCACGGTCGCCAGGAATTGCAGGCCTTTTTCAAGCTCGATTTCCTGCTCGGTGATCGCCACCTGCAAGGCGCGTTCGACACCTTCCAGCACGGCCGGATCATGAGCGTGCAGATGCTGGTATTCCTGTACCCCAGCGATGAAAATCGGCGCAATACCACCCTCGCCCGCCTGCACAGTTTCGCGGTACAGCGGTTGCAGGTCAGGCGCAGCACGAAAGCGCGGCACAAAGCCTTTCAACTGGCGCTCCAGGCGCCGCAGCACACTGGCGCGCTGAATAATCAAGTACCAACTGAGTAAGGACGCCAGCAGCAAAGTGACCATCACCGCCTTGACCAGCAGGCTGGCGTCGCTGATCAAACCCCATATCGTCATATGTTCCATCGTCGCGTGCATTGGTGAACTCCTATTCGATTAAAAAGTGATGACGGGTGGATGACGCTTCACGGCAATTTCAGCGCGCGAGTGACATCGGCCCACGGCACAAACTTGAAGTTCTGGGTCTGCTCGGGCATGCGCTTGCGCCCGTCCTGCACCACCAGCATGCCTTTGCTCCACGGCCCGCCGAGGTTGATGGCGGTGACTTCCAGGCCATCGGTTTCCGAGGCGCCGTCGATCCCGGCAGCCGCATTCAGGCCGACGCGGAATGCACCGTGCATGGCAAACGGCGGTTCGGCATCCACCACCAGGTAGCTGTCATTGCCCTGACTGGAAATCACCAGGTAGTCACGCTCATTACTCTGGTACAGCGCCAGCCCCTCGACATCCGCATGCAGTTGCGGGCCGACCTTGATCACGCTGGTGAGCGTGGCGGGTTGGTCGCCGCGGGCATCCACCGCCCACACACCCACGTCTTCCTCTCCCAGGAAAAGACGCTGGCGCTGGTCGTCAGCCACGCAGCCTTCGGGTTGACTGTCGACTTTGAACTGGCGCACCAGCTTGCCCTGCACCCGACCGTCCGGAGCGCTCAGGCGGTATTGCAGGAAGGTGCCGTCCTTGCCGTTGGCGATCGCGTAGATCTCACCGCTGGCGGGCTGGAACAGGCAGATGCCGTAGATTTCCTTGAGCGGCGTGGGCACTTCACCGGCTTCGCGCAGCTCTCCGGTTGTGCGGTCGATGCTGAACAGGCTCAGGCTGTTGTGATCGCGGTTGCTCGCCACGGCGAGGTCGACCGTTTGAGCGCCGAGCTTGAAGTTGGGACGGACATCGACGTTGTTCAGCCGACCGACCGCCAGTTCCTGCAACAGCTTGCCGTCGAGGTCATAGGCCAGCAGGCCCTGCTTCTTGTTGGTGCCGAGCACGCGGCTTCTCTCGGGTTGCTCGGGGTGAATCCAGATTGCCGGGTCATCCGCCGCATCGCCCTGGCGGCCGACCGGATCGGTTTGGCGCACAGCAGCGACTTCAGGCAGCACTGGCTCCACCGTCACCGGCTTGGCCTGCCAGTTGACTGTGCCTTGGTAAAGCTTGCCAGTGTCGTCATCACGCACCAGCACTTGCTGGCCATTGATGGTCAGTTGCTCCGGTTCTTTGAGGCCCGGCAGCGTCAGGCTGGCGTGTTCGATCCAACGCTCACCGTTGTGTTGGAACAGGTGCAGTTGGGCGGTCTTCGGATCAAGCGCGACCACTGCGCCCGGCACCAACGCCATAGCGCCGGCTTCGCGCTTGGGATTGTCGAACAGCGCCACGGGCGTGCGTTTTACCTCAGCCTCAGGGTGCGCCGGGTAAGCCCACCAGCCGACGTTTTCTTCATTGACGACCAATTGTTGGGTGGCATCATCCACCTGGCAGAACTGCGCCGAGGGCGGCAGCGGCACACCGCGTACGCGTTGTGGCTCGCTCATCAGCGTCGAACCGTTACCCACCAGCCATTGCTCGCCCTTGCCCTCCTCGCCTACCAGAAACACAAACAGGTTGGCCGCCGCGTCGCGGTACAGGCACAGGCCGTTCACCGCGTAGTCGCGGGTGGGCAGGTACAGCGGTTTACCAAAGCTTTTGCGGGAAGGATCAAGGCTGACCAGCAGCGCTTGCTGGCGGTCGTTGTCGAGGCTGGCGACCAGCACCTGGGCGCCGGCGGCGCGGGTGTCGAGGCCGGTGAAATTGCCTTTGAAGCGAGCCAGTTCCACGCCTTTGCTATCGAGCAATTGCAGGCCGTCGCGGGTGCTGGCAGCGAGGCGTTCGGTGGCTTTGGGCAGGAAGGCAATCGCTTCGGCGTTGAGGCTTGGTGCCCAAGGGGCCAGGGCCAGATCGGCGGCGACTACGTGGCCGCAGGAGGCCAGGGCCATCAGCAAATACAGCTTGGAAATTCTCATGAACAAACAAATCCTTCGAATACAGTGAAGATCAACGGTGGGAGCTGGCTTGCCTGCGATGCAGACACCTTGTTGTGTCAGGCAGACCCCGTCGATGAAATCGCAGGCAAGCCAGCGCCCACATTTTGAAATGCAGTACTTATTAGAAATGGGTAAAGGTCAGGCCCACTTTGTAGGTGGGGCCGTACTCCTCGTACTGGCCGTTGTAGCTGCGGTGGCCCGTGTAGACGAAGTACGACTCATCGGTGAGGTTCTGGGCCTCGAAGCTGACTTGCAGGTTCTTGGTCAGCGAGTAGCGCGCGCTGAAGTCGACAAAGGTCTGCGCATCAACGTGCAAGTCATGGGCCTTGTCGTTGATCGAGGCCAGCTCGTAGAGGTAAGCCGATTTGTAGTTGGCCGACAGGCGCAGGCTGAGCGTGTCGTCCTCCCAGCCGAGCATCAGGTTGCCCACGGTGTCGGACTGGTTGGGCAGGCTGATGTTGCGTTTGCGGTTAGAACCGCTGGCGGCATCAAAGCCTTCGATATCCGCACTGGAGCGGCTGAAGGTGCTGTTGGCGCCGATCAGCAGGCCATTCCAGGGCGCGGGCAGCCAGTCGAACTTCTGTGAGTAGGCCAGTTCCAGGCCGTACAGCTTGGCGCTGTCGCCATTGGCGTAGGTGTGCGCCTCGGCGAAGTTGGTCCAGCCGCCGGTACCCGCTACGTCGGTGTTATAGACGAAATTCTTGATGTCTTTGTAGAACACGAACGCCGAGACGGTGCCCGCGCGCCCCATGAAGTGCTCAATGCCAAGGTCCAGGTTGCTCGACTCCAGGGGCTTGAGGTCCGGGTTGCCAAAGGTGGCTTCGTCATCGTCGATCACAAAACCCGGAGCCAATTGGCCAAAGGTTGGGCGCACCACGGATTTGGTCCAGGCCGCACGTACTTGCGTGTTCTTGTCGATCCGGTAACGCGCATGCAGGCCCGGCAGCCAGTGGTGATAGCGCCGCTTGGTTTCGGTGGCAGTGAACACGCCGTCGGTGGCACCGGTGCCCTTGGCTTCGAACTCGGTACCCTCGTAGCGCAGGCCGGCGATGAAGCGCCAGTCATCAATGTCGACGGTGTTCATCAGGTAGCCGGCGTTGATGTCTTCGCTGATGGTGTAGTCGTTGACCCGCGATTCGGTCTCGTCATAGAAATCCGCAGCGTTGAGGCTGCCGATCAGTTGCTTGATGCCGCTGGCGCTGATGCCGGGGCCGTAGTTGCCGAGGCGGTAGTCGACGTTGCCCTTCTGGAACTGGGAGAGGTTGAGCGAGTCGGCCGTAAAGCCGAGGGTGTCGAAGTCTTCGTAGACCCAGGCCTCCAGGTCGTTGTCCTTATTGCGGCGGCTGACCTTGCCGCCGAATTTGACCTGGGACGCATAGCTGCTCAGGTCGTAGTCGCGGGCCAGGTCCAGGCGCAGGTTTTTCTCGGTGTCCTTGGTGTTCTGTTTTTCCCAATCGACTTTGTCGAGGGTGAAGTTACTGGCGTCGTAGAAGCCGCTGCCGATGATCGGGCGTGGCTTGTCCTTGTCGTAGAAGCCGCTGTTGGCAACGTCGCCGCCGTCGAACGTGGCGCCGGCGATGTGCGCCGGGCTGTCTTCGCTGGACTGGCTGTAGCCGGCCTGGCCGCTCAGGGTCCACAGGCCAAGCATGCGTTCGCCGCCGAACACGTAGGACTGGATTTCCTGGGTTTCTTCACGGTTTTTCAGCTTGCGCTTGGCCTCGGCATCGCCCAGCTCGCCGGGCGCTTGGGGGGCGGAAAATTCGAGGCTGGTGGAGTTGCGGGTCTCGGTGTCTTTGTAGCGGCTGTACAGAGTGCGCAGGTAGTAGCTGCTGAGGTCATCGGGTTTGTAGTCGAAGTTCAGGCCGCCGCCCGCGCGTTCGCGGCTGATGTCGTAGTCGCGTTGTTCGAATTCATTGAGCTTGGCGCCGTTGGTGAAGTCCCAGGCGCCGCCGGTTTCGACGTTGTCCGAGCCGAAGTCACGCTTCTGCCAGCTCAGCGCTGCGGCCACGCCGAAGTTGTCGATGCCGTCGCCGAGGCTGAAACGGTTGCTGGCGGCGCCAGAGAATTTCGGGCTGGTCTGGCTTGTATTCTTGTCGTAGCTGGCTTCGGTGCTGCCGGTGTAGAACAGGCCTTTGTGATCAAAGGCCGAGAGGCTTTGCACGTCAACGGTTCCGCCAAGGGAGTTGGCGTCCATGTCCGGGGTGAGGGTCTTGATCACCGACAGCGACTGCACCAACTCCGACGGCAACACATCCAGGGCCACGGCACGGCGAGCACTTTCCGGGGCGGGCACCAGGGTGCCGTTGATGGTGACGCTATTGAGGTCCGGGCCCAGGCCACGCACGCTGACGAAGCGCCCTTCGCCCTGGTCGCGCTCGACGCTGATACCGGGCAGACGCTGCGCCGCTTCGGCGACGTTTTCATCAGGCAACTGTGCCACGCCGTCAGCATGCACCACGCTCTTGATGCTGTCGGCACTGCGCTGTTCCTTGAGCGCCTGGTCAATGGCAGCAGCCTGGCCGATCACTTCGACGTGCTCGGTGGTGGTGGCCTCGGCTGCGTTCAGCCGCTCGCTGGCCATCGCCAGGGTCAAGGCAGTAAGCGTGAAGCTGACGAGCCCGGTGCGCTTGTACATGCAATCCTCCCCAAGAATCCGTTGGCGCCAGGCAAGAGGCCCGGCAACTGGGAGGGCACGCTAGGGGTGGGGGATGACGGTTCTGTGACAGGGGTTGGCGCGAAGGCCCGTAAACCGGGGTTTAGCGCGAGTTCGAGCATACAAATGAGCTGAAATGACCTCGGTCAAACTGTGCGGGCTTGCTCGCTCCCACATTTGAACGGTGTTTGCCTGTGGATTGTGTTTATGCCGTGAGCTGATTCGACCCCTCCCCACCGTCACGCAACCGTCACATCCATCTGCTGTGCTGGCGCCCACGACTGAATCATCAGAGGACTCGCGGCCATGTTTTCCGTGCTCAAACCCCACCGCTGGAAACTCTCGCTGCTGCTGATCGCCGCCAACCTCGGGCTGATCCTGCACCTGGCCTGCGGCGAGTTGAAAAGCTTCAGCGAGTGGGTGTGGCTGGACATCTTCGGCGAAGGCGGATCCGCGCTGTTGGCATTGGTCTGGCTGGGCCTGGTGTTGAAAAGCCGCCCGGCCGGGCGCGTCACCAACTACCTGGCGCTGGGCCTGTCGTGCATCTTCTTCTCGTGGTGGATCGACAGCCTCGACGAATTCATCCGCCTGCCTGACAGCATCACCTGGGACCACTGGCTCGAATCCGGGCCGATGCCGGTGGGCATGATCCTGCTGACCATCGGTATCTACCACTGGCATCGCGAACAACTGGCGATCAGCGCGCAGATGGAAAAGCGCGAGCGGCTGTTCCGCGAGCATCGGTTGTTCGACAAACTCACGCCGCTGGCCGGCGCCGACTATCTCAAGCGCCAGCTGGCCGACAGCCTGCAAGATAGCCTCGACCAGCAACAACCGCTGTCCTTGCTGGCCCTGGACCTGGACAACTTTGCCGCGATCAACCAGGCCTACGGGCATGCCGAGGGTGATGCAGTGTTGCAGGCCCTCAGCCATTTGCTGTTGCTCAACCTGCGTCGCCAGGACCTGCTGTGCCGCCTGGCCGGCGATCGTTTTGTGGTACTGCTGCCCAATACCGGCGAGCGCCAGGCCAAGGAGCTTGCGCTGGAGTTGCAGCAAGCAGTGCGCGGCCTGGCGCACAAGACCCGGCAACAAGGCGAACGCCTGCAACTGGCGGCGACCACCGCGGTGGTGATGGCACTGAACGAGCCGCCCCACGACTTGCTCAAGCGCCTTAACCTGGCGCTGGCCCATGCCAAGCAGCCCCTGGCGAAAAGTGCCTGAGATGGCCGTTAAGACCAACTGGTATGAAGCCGACAGCCGCTTCATACCCGGGCACTATCAACCCGCCACGCTGATCGACCTGGCGTTGTCCCGGGACATCGACAGCCATCGCCTGCTGCGCGGCACCGGGCTGTTCCACGAGGATATCCTGGCCGGCAACGCGCGACTGAGCCCACAACAGTTTCTCGGGTTGATCGGCAACAGCCGCAAGTTGCTGGACGCCGACGACAGCAGCTTCCTGTTCGGCCAACGCTTGCTGCCCGGCTATTACGGCGCGGCCAGCCATGCCCTGGGCCATGCGCAGAACTTGCATCAGGCCCTGGAAATCCTGATCCAGCAACAGGTGCTGCTCAGCCCGTTGGTCACGCTGCAACTGGAACTGGATGAGCACCATGCCTACCTTTACTGGCTGGACAGTTGCGGCGCCGGCGAGCACTGGCGCTTTTTGCTCGAAGCCAGCACGACCTCGCTGGTTGCCATGAGCCAATGGCTGAGCGGCGAGCGTCTGCCGTGGGCGTGCAGTTTCAGCCATGCCGAGCCGCGTTATGTTGAGCAGTACTGGGTGCATCTGGGCGAAGAAACGCGCTTCGAACGGCCGCTGGACATGATGAGCATCCCCCGCGAATACCTCACCCGCACGTGGCCCGGCGCCTCGGCCACGGCCGGCCAGGTGGCGCGCCGACAAGCCCGCGAGCAGATCGAACAGTTGGGCTTTGCCGGCAGCTTTCTCGACTGCCTCAACGACTACCTGCGCGAGCAGGTGCGCCAGCCTCCCAGCCTGGAACAGGCCGCGCACGCCTTCGCCATGAGCCCGGCGACCCTCAAGCGCAAGCTGTACAAACACGACACCGGATTTCAGCAGCAGGTGGACCGCGTGCGCAAGCAGGTGGCGCTGCACCTGTACCAGGTCAAGGGCTACAGCAATGACGAAGTGGCGGCGTACCTGAACTTCAACGATGCGGCGAACTTCCGCCGCTCATTCAAGCGCTGGACCGGCAGTACGCCAAACTTGATCCGGCAGTTGTTCAACAGCCGCTAGCCAGGCATTCACGCAGAAACTCCACCAGCGCCTGCACCGGTCGCGAACTCTGCCGGTGTTGCGGGTAAACGGCCGAAAGCGTCAGGGCTTCGGGGGCAAAGTCATCCAATACGCTGACCAGGCGGCCGTCCTTTAACGCATCGCCGACGATAAACGTCGGCAGGTACGTCACGCCCAGCCCGGCGATGGCGGTATCGCGCAGCAGATCGCCGTTATTGACGCGCATGCGCCCGCTGACATTCAGCGCCTGCACCTTGCCCTTGAAGCGCCATTGCACCTGGCGGCCATGGCCATAAGGCAGGCAATCGTGTAGGGCCAGGTCCTCGGGCTGCAACGGCGTACCGCGCAGGGCCAGGTACCCGGGGCTGGCGCAGTACACCCGTGGGATGCTGGCAATACGGCGGGCGATCAGGGTGGAATCTTCCAGGGTGCCAATGCGCAGCACCAGATCGTAGCCCTCGCCGATCAGGTCCACGGGGCGATCGCTTAAGTCGACTTCCACCGACACCTGCGGATGGCGCTGCAAAAACTGCGGCAACAGGCAGCCCAAATGGGCCATGGCAAACGACAACGGCGCGCTGAGGCGAAGGGTGCCGCGTGGCTCGCTGTTCTGCCCGGCAATGCCCTGCTCCACTTGCTCGACGTCACTGAGCAGGCGCAATGCGGATTCGTAATAAGTCTGGCCGAGTGGCGTGACATCCAGGCGGCGTGTGGAACGGTTGAGCAGGCGCACGCCCAGGCGATCTTCCAGCTGGATCAGGCGGCGGCTGACGAACTGCTTGGACAGGCCCAGCTGTTCGGCGGCGGCGGTAAAACTGCCGGACTCCATGACCTGGCAGAACAGGCGCATGTCTTCAAAGGGGTTCATTGTCGCTTCTCGGTGGACATTTGTGGTTTTTATAGCGGGTATGTCGCCACACCACAAATCAAGTGTGGGAGCTGGCTTGCCTGCGATAGCGGTGTGTCAGCCAACATTGCTGTCAGCTGACACACCGCCATCGCGGGCAAGCCCGGCTCCCACAGGGTTCAGCGGTGTTCTGTGGCGCAGCTTACTTGGCCGTAAACGCCGAGTAGCTGTTCATCAGGTTGCGGTAGTTAGGGATGCGCGGCGACAGCAGGTTGGCCAGGCCTTCCATGTCGTTGCGCCAGTCAACTTGCAGCTCGCAAGCCACGGAGAACCAGTTCACCAGTTGGGCACCGGCGGCGGTCATGCGCGCCCAGGCCGCTTGTTGCACGGTTTCGTTGAAGGTGCCGGAAGCGTCGGTGACCACGAACACTTCGAAGCCTTCATCCAGGGCGCACAGGGTTGGGAACGCCACGCAGACGTCAGTCACTACGCCGGCGATGATGATCTGCTTGCGGCCGGTCGCCTTGACGGCCTTGACGAAATCTTCGTTGTCCCAGGCGTTGATCTGGCCAGGGCGCGGGATGTAAGGCGCGTCCGGGAACAGGGCTTTGAGCTCTGGGACCAGTGGACCGTTAGGGCCGCTTTCAAAACTGGTGGTGAGGATGGTCGGCAGATTGAAGAACTTAGCGACGTCGGCCAGGGCCAGTACGTTGTTCTTGAATTCGTTCGGAGAGAAGTCCTGTACCAGCGAGATCAGGCCGGTCTGGTGATCGACCAACAGGACAACGGCGTCATCTTTGTTCAAGCGCTTGTAAGTCATGGGGTAACTCCTGTGGGATGTAGGGGATTCAGAAAGCAAAGCACGAGCAGCCAAACGCACCCCAGAAACCCTGGAAGTCGCTGACCGGCACGCTGGAAAGACGCGCCTTTTCATGGCTGTGGGCATGCACGCCGCACGGGCCGCTGCATTGGTGAACTTGAGCTTGCAAAGTCGAGCTTGGACGCCAGTGACCCGGCACCTTGACCACCGGCGACCAGTCCGGCAGCACCGGAACCCGTGGCGGTGCGTAATCTTCGAAATCGCCGGCGCCGTAGACCACCTTGCCGCCGACCACGGTCAGTACCGATTCGATCCACTTGATGGCTTCTTCATCGACACTGAAAAAGTCCGCCGACAGTGCCGCCACATCCGCCAATTGCCCAACCTTGATCTGGCCCTTCTTGCCCTGTTCAGACGAGAACCAGGCGCTGCCATGGGTGAACAGTTCCAGCGCGGTGAGGCGCGGCAGGCCTTCGGCGTGCAGCTCCAGGCCGCCGACGGTGCGGCCGCTGACCATCCAGTACAACGAGGTCCATGGGTTGTAGCTCGACACCCGCGTGGCGTCAGTGCCGGCCCCTACCGGTACGCCTTCGGCCAACATGCGCTTTATCGGCGGCGTGGCTTCGGCAGCTTTGGCCCCATAACGCTCGACGAAGTACTCGCCCTGGAACGCCATGCGGTCCTGGATCGCAATCCCGCCGCCGAGGGCACGCACGCGCTCGATGTTTTTCGGGGTGATGGTTTCGGCGTGATCGAAGAACCACGGCAAACCGTTGAACGGGATATCGCGGTTGACCTTCTCGAACACGTCGAGCATGCGCGAGATGGATTCGTCATAAGTTGCGTGCAGACGGAACGGCCAGCGCTGCTCCACCAGATGGCGCACCACCGGCTCCAGCTCCTGTTCCATGGTCAGCGGCAAGTCGGGGCGCGGCTCAAGGAAGTCTTCGAAGTCCGCCGCCGAGAACACCAGCATCTCGCCCGCGCCGTTGTGGCGCAGGTAGTCATCGCCCTGGTGCAGGGTGACGCTGCCAGTCCAGTTTTTGAAGTCGCTGAGTTCTTCCTTGGGCTTTTGGGTGAACAGGTTGTAGGCGATGCGCACCGTCAACTGTTCGTCCTTGGCCAGTTGCTCGATCACCGCGTAGTCATCGGGATAGTTCTGGAAACCACCGCCGGCATCAATGGCGCTGGTGAGCCCCAGGCGATTGAGCTCGCGCATGAACTGGCGGGTCGAGTTGACCTGGTATTCCAGCGGCAGTTTCGGGCCCTTGGCCAGGGTCGAATACAGGATCATCGCGTTAGGCCGCGCTACCAGCATGCCGGTGGGGTTGCCGTTGCTGTCACGCACGATCTCGCCACCCGGCGGGTTTGGCGTGTCCTTGGTGTAGCCGGCCACGCGCAGCGCGGCACGGTTGAGCAAGGCGCGGTCGTAGAGGTGCAGCACGAACACCGGAGTATCCGGCGCGGCCTGGTTGAGTTCTTCCAGGGTTGGCATGCGCTTTTCAGCGAACTGGAATTCGTTCCAGCCACCGACCACACGCACCCATTGCGGCGTAGGGGTTCGATCAGCCTGGTCTTTGAGCATGCGCAAGGCATCGGCCAGGGACGGCACACCTTCCCAGCGCAGTTCAAGGTTGTAGTTCAGGCCCCCACGGATAAGGTGCAGGTGCGAGTCGTTGAGGCCAGGGATGACGGTGCGGCCCTTGAGGTCGATGACTTTCGTGCCGCTGCCGCGTAGCGCCATGGCTTCACCGTCGGTGCCTACGGCAACAAATCGCCCCTGGCTGATGGCGACGGCGGTTGCACGTGGGTTTTCACGGTCCACGGTGTGGAACTGGCCATTGAACAGAATCAGATCGGCGTTCATAGGGTTTCCTTAACAGAGGTTTCAAGCCAGGGAGCGAACAGGCGGGTAGCCGCCGGCATCAGCAGGTACACCACCAGCACAACGATCGTCACGGTGACCAGGAAGGTGGCGACTACATAATTGGAGAGGAACGGGTGCAGGCGCAGTACCGGTCCCCAGATGATCGGCACCAGCAGGGTCAGCGGCAGGATTACAAACAGCGTGACCACGGCTTGCTTCCAGCGTGGCGGCTTGGGGATGTTTTCAGTTTCGGGGTTGAACCAGAATTCGTTGACCGCGCCGATTTCGGTTTTGTCGCCGTCGGCGAGCATCGGGGCGGCTTCGGCAATCAGGGTATTGCGCTCGGACGAGTGGAGCCAGGTTTCCAGGTCGTCGGTGGAGCGGTAGCGCAATATGCAGGTGAACATCGCCAGCTTGCCTTGCTTGCCGCGCACCACATCGACGCCCAAATGGCCAGGACGGTCGCCGGCGATGCGCACGATGCGGCGCAGCCAGGCTTCGTAATCGGCTTCACGGCCTTGTTTGATCAGGTGTTTGACCACCAGGGTGACGACTTCGTCGGAGCCTGGTTTTGGTGCTGGGTCCATGGGGTGCCCCTCTGCCTTGATGTTTCAGCGATGAGGCTAGTTTGCAGGGGGTGGGGTGGGGAAAATTGGATGTACGTGCTGTTTGGGGGGGATTGGGTTGGGTGGGGTACATATCCATTATTTGGGTAACGGCTGATATGGGTTCCGCCCTTACGGCGGGTCACTTTCGAAAAGCGCGAAAGTAACCAAAGCGCTCTTGCCCCAACACTCGGCACCTCGCTTAGGCTCGGAGTGCCCGTAATCCGACATGGATTTGGGGGGCCGCCTAAGATCAAGATCACAAGCCAGATCAAGAGCAGGTTGATATCTGCCTGATGAATGGGGATCCAAATTGTGTGAGCTGGCTTGCCTGCGATGCAGGCAACTCGGTACATCAGATAAACCAGGGTGATGCCATCGCAGGCAAGTCAGCTCCCACAGTTGACCGAGATCGGCTTCAAAAAACCGGTCGGCGCTAAGGCCGCCGCGCTTTGTTTTTGATCTGGGGCGCCCCGTTAAACACGCTGGCCGAACGCAGGCTTGAATACGTGGGTAACCCGGCAGGACGCCGGGTTAGCCGCGCTGGGCCAAGGATGGCCCAGCGCGGCGGCCCACGGATTCAAGCCTGCGTTCGGGCACACCGAGCCTAAGCGAGGTGCCGAGTGTTGGGGCCAAGCGTTTTTGGTTACTTTTTGCGCTCTTCAAAAAGTGACCCGCTGTAAGAGCGGAACCGTAGGTGGCCGTGACCTAAATAACGGATATACCCCCATCACCCCGGCAACGGAATCACCCGCAACGCCCGCACCGACTTATAAGAAAAACTGGAGTAAATCTCCTTAACACAAGGCAACGTCTGCAACACCTCACGCGCAAACTCGCCAAACGACTCCAGATCCTTCGCCACCACTTCAAGCAAAAAATCATACCGCCCCGACACGTTGTGACACGCCACAATCTCCGGAATCTCCAACAACCTTTGCTCAAACGCCCGGGCAATTTCCTGGGTATGACTCTCCATCATGATGCTGACAAATGCCGTCACCCCATACCCCAGCGCCTTGGGCGAAAGAATCGCCTGATACCCGCTGATCACCCCGCTCTCTTCCAGGTTTCGCACCCGCCGCCAGCACGGCGAGGTGGTCAGGGATACGCGTTCGGCCAATTCGGCCACTGTGAGCCGGGCATTGCCTTGCAACGCGTTTAAAAGAGCCTTGTCGGTACGATCCAGACTGACGGGCATAATGTGCCTCTGTTCGTTATTTTTATAGGAATTTCATCCCAAAATGCAGGAATTAGCAGCAAATAATGCAACGTTCATCTCTGGTTATGAGCATAGCATTGTAGGAAATAGGGAGCGCCCGACATGAACAATAAACACAATGCACTCGGCTTTTCTACCCGCGCCATCCACCATGGCTATGACCCCAAGGACCACCACGGCGCGCTCGTGCCACCGATTTACCTGTCAGCCACCTTCGCTTTCCCTACCGCCGAATATGGCGCCGCCTGTTTTGCCGGTGAAGCCAGTGGCCACTTCTACACACGCATTTCCAACCCGACCCTGGCGTTGTTGGAATCGCGCATGGCGACCCTGGAAAACGGTGAGGCGGCGGTGGCATTCAGCTCCGGCATGGGCGCGATTGCGGCGACGTTCTGGACCCTGCTGCGGCCCGGCGATGAAGTGATCGTCAGCCAGACCCTCTACGGCTGCACCTTCGCCCTGCTGCACCATGGCATCGGCGAATTCGGGATCAAGGTGCGGCACGTCGACCTGACTGACCTGGCCGCCCTGCAAGCCGCACTCTGCCCCGCCACCCGCATGATCTACTGCGAAACCCCGGCCAACCCCAACCTGCAACTGGTGGATATCGCCGCCGTGGCGGCTCTCGCCCACCAGCAGCCCAACGTGACCGTAGTGGTCGACAACACCTACTGCACGCCCTACCTGCAGCGCCCCCTCGACCTGGGTGCCGATGTAGTGGTGCATTCGGCGACCAAATACCTCAGCGGCCACGGCGATATCACCGCGGGCATTGCGGTGAGCAACCAGACCCTGGCTCAGCGTATTCGCCTGCAAGGTCTCAAGGATCTGACCGGCGCAGTGATGTCGCCCCAGGACGCCTCGCTGTTGATGCGCGGCCTCAAGACCCTGGCCCTGCGCATGGAGCGCCATTGCAGCAACGCTCAGGCGGTGGCCGAAGCCCTGCAGGCGCACCCGGCCGTGGAGCGGGTGACGTATCCAGGGCTGCGCGCCTTCCCACAATACGAACTGGCGACGCGCCAGATGAAAATGCCCGGGGGCATGATTGCCTTTGAACTCAAGGGCGGCCTCGAGACGGGACGTCGTTTCATGAATGCACTCAAGCTGTTTACCCGCGCGGTCAGCCTGGGCGACGCAGAGTCACTCGCGCAGCACCCGGCGAGCATGACCCATTCCACCTACACCCCGGAGGAACGCGCCCGGCACGGGATCAGCGAAGGGCTGGTGCGTCTGTCGGTGGGGCTTGAGGACGTTGCGGACTTGCTGGCGGATGTGCAGCAGGCACTGGCCAAGTGCGCGCGCGCCGCGCCGCGTCGTACTCAATTTGTGAGTGCTTGAGCCGATCTTTTCAGATTGGATCCCCTTCCCGCCGCCACGCTGTACTAGCATAGGTCCCGGCGGGAAGGACTATCACGGCAGGTTGTTCGCATTGGCTAGCCTCTCAATCCCCGCCGCTATAAAGCCGAGTACCTGCACGCCTCATGGACGAATTGATGAACGCACACTTGTTCCCTCATATTGGCAAGGTCATCGCCAGCACCGGCAGTCGCCATTTCCCACGCATGCTGCATGACCTCATCCTCACCCAACTGGCAGTGGACGCCACCCATATCACCCAATTGCAGGTCAGCACCGACGGGCACCCCCGCCGCAAGATCAGCCCGGTCTATACCGACTCGGTGGCAACCCTGAACGGGAAACCGCACGCCGCGCAATTGCACCTCACCCGCCAGAAGGACGACGTACGCTACGTGCTGTCGGTGTATCGCTCACACCCGTCAGACAGTTTCTCGCCGCAGGAACGCAGCCTGCTGCAGGACTTCTCCACGCTGCTGTTGCCCTTGGTGGAAAAGCACATCGCGGCAATCCACCCGTGCCGTCAGGACCGCGACCCGGTGATGCCGCAAAACCAGGGTATCGAAATCCTGCGCCGGCGCATTGAAGAGCGGTTGGTACAGTCGGGGTTAACGTTGTCCAACCGTGAGCTTGAGGTGTGCCTGGGGCTGCTGGCCGGGCGCACGGCGCCGGAGCTGGCAGAGCAGTTGGCATTGAAGGTCAATACCATTGAGAGTTACTTGAAACGCGCAGCGATCAAGCTGGGGATCAGTGGGCGGCATTCGTTGTTGCGGTGGCTGTATTCGACGGCGGATGACGCGGCTGCACATCCATGAAGCACCGCTGCCCCTAGGACGCTGGCTTGTCGGGGCGCAGCCGGGCACTCAAACCTCGCGCGGCTTCAGCTTCAGGTGCCGCGCATACCAGGGCCGCTTTGGCACTCGCTTGAATAGCCCCTGCAACATGCCGTCGTCTTCGCCAAAGGTGATCCGCAGCGCCAGCTTCATGGTCTCCGGGTCCATTTCCATCGACCGCCCCCTCTGCAACCCCGGCGTCGTACTGCAGCCATGCGTGTCCGGGCCCAGCCACGGGTCTCCCACCTCGACCCAGCGGCCCGGCGCGAACCAGGCCACGCCGTTGACTTGCATGCGGCGGACTTCACCCGGATTGAAGCGCTCATGGGCGCGAAACCAGTCTTCGATACGGTCGTCGATCCAGCCGTGAAAGTGCCAGAACACCGGGTTCACGTGGGAGGAAAATGGGTCGCCGAGAAAGTCGTTCTGCGCCGTGTACCAGCGTGGGGCGAAGTCGGACGGGTCACGGGCGAACGGCACCGGCGCACCGTTGGAGGGGTCACGCGGCACCGAGGCCCAGCGCATGTGCAGCCAGTCGTGCAGGCCCAGTTCCATCTCTGAACCCAACTGCCCGAGTGTCAGTTTGGACAAATAACGGGGGTCGCGGTACTGCGACTCCCACACCTGAAAGTTGCTGTGATAGGTCTCGGCGGCCTTGATGTCGCTGACCCACTGGGTGTAGGCGCTGTCATCCGGCGCCGACCACGTGGGCGGCAGCGCGAAGCCGTCGTGGTTGTCGAAGTAACGCAGGAAGCCCAGTCGATCACGCTCCAGCGCCGGCTGCGGTTCGGGTAATTGCGGCCACGAGGGCAAATCCTGCAGGGCGCGCGCGGTGCCGAGCATGTGCCGGTGCATGAAGAAGAAGTCGATGCCCGAGCCGTTGCGGTCTTTGCGCTTGCCCCGGGCGTCGCGCTCCTGGCCTCGCGGGCCGGGTTGCCAGCCGATGCCGCGCAGAGCGTCGCGTTTTTCTTCGGAGAGTTTGTGCCATTGGTCGCGGGTGGCGTGCCACAGTTGGTGGAACAAGCGGTGCTCGGGAGCAATCAGCCAGGCCAACAGGGCCGGGTTGAGGCCGATGCGTTCGCGCGCTTCAGGAAACGCTTGCTTGTGGGCGATAAAATGATTGTCGCGCTCAACCAGCGCGAGCGGCCGGTCCAGCTCAAGAATCTGCCCGCTGAGGGTGCCGCTGCCGGCATTGGCGAAGTTGGCCCAGACTTCATCAAGGGTCATCTTGAATTCGTAGGCGGGTATGCCGTCGGCCGAGTCGCGGTCGATCAACCGCCAATACAGCACGGCACCCTCCCCCGTCAGCAGGTCCCCGAGCACCCGGTAACGAGGCTCACCCTCGGCGCGCAGGTTGGCGGCAGTGTCCAGGTAGCCGCGCAGGCCGCGCCCACGGGGGGCAATGTCGAGCAGCAACATCAGGCCTTGCAACGGTAAGCGCTTGAGGCCCGCGTCGCGACCTTCCAGTCGTAGGTTCCAGACCCCTCGCAGGGTGTTCGCCAGGTGCTGGCCGGCGGTGTCGGCCAGGTCCACCGTGGCTTCGCCGGGGGTGATGGGGAATTCTTCTTCGCGCGTCAGCTCGCGATGGGCATAGAAGGCTGCTGGCACCGCAGCGCCTGTCAGCGCCAGGCCTGCGATGAACCCACGTCGAGAGATGGTCATTGTCTACCTTAGGAAACGGCTTTATCAGAGCTAGAACGTTTGCACGCCGGGGAAATTTACCGGCGCGCCCTCGCCGCCTAAATTTCCCCGCCCATCACTCGTTCTTCCCTGATAGCAAAGGCCTCAACTGACTGAGATGGCAATGACAAAACCACGTTCGAAAAAGGCGTTGTATATCGGCTTGCCGCTGGCACTCGCCATTGGCGCCGGGGCCGGCTTCCTGGCCTGGGATCACTGGTTCAGGGGCAATGCCGGCTACCCGCTGGAGGTGATCAAGCAGGCCAATGAAATGCAGGATCGCCTGTTGTCATTCGACAGCCATATCACCGTGCCCCTGGATTTCGGCGGCATCGATAACGAGGCCGACAAAGATGGCAACGGCCAGTTCGACCTGGCCAAGGCGGCGCGCGGGCGCTTGTCCGGCGCGGCCCTGACGATTTTCGGCTGGCCTGAAATCTGGAACGGCCCCAACGCCCCGCACAAGCCCACCGAAGGTTTTGTCGAAGAGGCCCGCCATGAGCAAGAGGTGCGTTTCAAGATCATCTCCGGCATGGTCCGCGACTTTCCCAACCAAGTGGGCATTGCCTACACCCCGGACGACTTCCGGCGCCTGCATGGCGAAGGCAAGTTCGCGATCTTTATCAGCATGCTCAATGCCTACCCCTTGGGCAACGACTTGAACCAGTTGGACCTGTGGGCCGCACGCGGCATGCGCATGTTCGGGTTCAGCTATATCGGCAATAACGCCTGGTCCGATTCTTCGCGCCCACTGCCATTTTTCAATGACTCCGCCGACGCACTCGAAGGTTTGTCGCCGATTGGCCAGCAAGCCGTGCACCGCCTCAACGACCTGGGCGTGATCATCGATGTGTCGCAGATGTCGACCAAGGCCCTCGAGCAAGTGGCGCAGCTGAGCCGCACGCCGATGGTGGCCTCCCATTCAGCGCCACGCGCGTCGGTGGATATCCCGCGCAACCTCAGTGACAAGGAACTGCAACTGATCAAGAACAGCGGCGGCGTGGTTCAGGTCGTGGGGTTCCCCGCGTATCTACGCCCCTTGAGCCAGCCGACCCAGGACAAACTCAATGCCCTGCGCGCACGTTTCGACCTGCCTCCCCTGCCCAACCTGGCCATGGCCTTGATGCCGGGCGACGCGATCATTGCCGCCTGGCCCGAGCAGAAGTTCGGCCAATATGCCCAAGGCCTGTACGGCATTCTTGAAGAGGAGCCCAAGGCCACGCTCAAGGATTGGGGCGACGCCGTCGACTACACGGTGCGCAAGATCGGGATTGATCATGTCGGCATCGCCTCGGACTTCAACGACGGCGGCGGCATCCAGGGCTGGGACAACGTCGGCGAGATACGCAACGTGACCGCCGAACTGATCCAGCGCGGCTACTCCGAAGCCGATATCGCCAAACTGTGGGGAGGCAACTTCCTGCGCGTGTGGGACCAGGTACAAAAAGCCGCCAAGCCATTGGCCAACCGCTAATCACTTAGAAGCACGTCCATGACCGACCGCCGTACGTTCCTCAAGCAGGCGGGTGTATTTGCCGCCAGCCTGCCACTGGGCGCCGCGCTGCTCCCGCAAGCAATCGCCGCCAACACCACAGATGCCCCATGGACGGGCCTCAAGCAACTGTTCAACCAGGATCCGGATTACCTGCACTTCTCCAACTTCCTGGTGGCTTCGCACCCCAAGCCAGTACGCGAGGCCATCGAGCGTTACCGGGCGCAGATCGACCGCAACCCAGGGCTGGCGATGGACTGGGACCTGCAGGAAACCTGGAAGCGCGAAGGCCAGGTACGTGAGTGGGCCGGCCGCTATTTGCAGGCCACCCCTGCACAGATCGCCCTCACCGGCAGCACTTCGGAAGGGTTGGCGATGATCTACGGCGGGATCAAGGTACGGCCCGATCAGGAAATCCTTACGACCGTCCACGAGCACTACGCCACTCAACATGTGCTGGACTATCGCGCACTCAAAGAAGGCACCCAGGTGCGCCGGATCACGTTATTCGAAAGCGCCCACCGCGTGTCCGCCGACGAGGTGCTGGGCAACATCCAGCGCCATATCCGCCCCAACACCCGCGTGCTCGGCATGACCTGGGTGCAGTCCGGCAGTGGCGTGAAACTGCCCATTGGCGAAATCGGCAAGCTGGTGGACGAACACAACCGCAACCGCGATGACCAGGACCGCATCCTCTATGTGGTGGATGGCGTGCATGGTTTCGGCGTGGAAAACCTCGACTTCCCGGACATGCATTGCGACTTCTTTATCGCCGGCACCCACAAGTGGATGTTCGGCCCACGCGGCACCGGGCTGGTCTGCGCCCGCAAGGCGGACAACCGATACGTGACACCGATGGTGCCAACCTTCTCCGAAGACAAAGACTTCGCCACCCGCATGACGCCGGGCGGCTACCACGCCTTCGAGCATCGCTGGGCGGCGGATGAGGCGTTCAAGCTGCACTTGCAACTGGGCAAGGCGCAGGTGCAGGCACGCATTCGTGAGTTGAATACCGAACTCAAGGAGCAGCTGTTGGCACAGCCGCAGATCGAACTGGTCACGCCGTGCAGCCCCGAACTGTCGGCCGGCTTCACCTTCTTCCGCGTCAAGGGAAGGGACTGTGATGCCGTCGCGGCCAACATGATGAAACGCCGTGTGGTGATCGACGCGGTGAACCGTGATGTCGGCCCGGTAATCCGCACCGCCCCTGGCCTGCTCAATTCCTCCGATGAAATCCAGCGTTTCATGACCTTGCTTCGCCAGCAGGTGTGACGCTCACCCTTTTTTCTTTGAACGAGATGCCCATATGAATCCATCCCGACTCAAACCCCTCACGGCATTGGCACTCACCGCCCTGTGCGGCGCCTTGCTGCCCAACCTGGCCCAGGCCGCCACGCCGCAACCCGGCAAAGTGTTCAAGGACTGCAAGGACTGCCCGGAGATGGTGGTACTCCCCGCCGGCACCTTCACCATGGGCACCCCCGAGGGCGAAGTCGGCCGCGAGCCGGACGAAGGCCCGTTGCATGAAGTGACCTTCGCCAAGCCGTTCGCCATGAGCCGCTTTCACATCACCGCCGGAGAATGGGACAGCTATGTCCGCCAGGCCGGCGTGAACATCGCCGATGGCGACACCCGCCCCGGCCGCGAATGCATCGCCAGCAAGCCGCGCTACCCCCAGGGCCCACGCCAGCCGGCGGTGTGCATGGACATGGACGACATCAAGCAGTACGTGGCCTGGCTGTCGAAGAAAACCGGCCAGCAGTACCACATGGTCAGTGAAGCCCAACGCGAATACGCCGCGCGCGCCGGCTCCACCGGGCCGTTCCCCTTCCCGTTCGATGAGGGCAAGGGCTACAGCATCGCCCAGCACGCCAACACCTATGGCCCGGCCGATGGCTACAGCTATTCCTCACCCGTGGGCAGCTACCCGCCGAATGCCTTCGGCATGTACGACATGCATGGCAACGTCTACGAGCGCGTGGCTGACTGCGAACATCCCAACTACATCGGCGCGCCTACCGATGGCAGTGCGTGGGTGGAGCCGAACTGCGAGGGTTACATGATTCGAGGCAATGACTGGGGCGAAGCGCCAGTGTTTTCGCGCTCGGGAAACCGCAACACCATCTACCCGCAGACGCGCGGAGATTGGATCGGGTTTCGGGTAGTGCGCGACCTGTAACACGGACACCCTTCAATGTGGGAGCTGGCTTGCCTGCTCCCACATTTGGACCGCATGCCTCAGGAAAATTGCGGTCAGCCCTTCTGCGCCAACAACGCCAACCCTTCATGCAGCGCCGGGAACAGGCTGTTGTTGAAGTTGTTCCAGCGCAACTCAAGGATGGTGTCATCCGGCGCGATCTCAGTCTTGAGCACGTCGTGGAACACTTCGCCCGAGTCAATGCCATTGTCCACGTAGTGGAACGAAGCGCCGGTGAGGTACAGCGGCTCCGAGGGCCGGGTTTCCTTGGTCGCCCAATCCACCACCGTTTGCCCCCGCGCACCGTACAGTGCGTTCCAGGTGGCATAGGCGCCACGGCGCTCGTACGGCGATTCGATGCGGGTAATGCCGGGGTGGATGTTCATGATGCGACGGGCAAACGGCGCGCCCGGACGCACCAGTTCATCGAGAATCACCAGCAGGCCGTCGAGCACCACGATGTCCGCTTTCAATTCCACCAGCGTGTCGTGCAGGCGGCGTTCGAAATCCTGCTTGCCGGCGATGTGTTCTGCGCTGCCGCGTGGCAGGCGCCGGTAGGTGGACGGCACGCTCAGCAGCAAGTCATTGACCAGCCGGCCCTGCACGCGCAGGTCGGCCGGGTACAGCCATTGGCGGCCCGGCTGGTAGGCAAAGCCGTAGTCGCTGACCAGTTGCTGGTCACGCGGGTTCTGCTCGTCATCGTCGTACACCACCCCCACCAAATGGTAAGCCTCACCCAGCGGCGTGTCGTTCAGCGCCCCCACCAGGGATTCCAACACCGACATCATGTAGCGTTCGTGGTCTTTGTAGGCCACCGGCTGCCCGGCCTTGTCAGCCGCGGCATTGCGCAGGGACCACACGTACACCAGATTCTTTTTCGTCATTGCTTCGCTCTCGCTGGATAGATCAGGCACGCGCCAATGCGCGTGCGCCTACACCACAAGAACGAACCAGCCGCCGCGCAATTTATCCGCCACCGCCACCACTGAGCGCACCGAGCTAAATAGTCGCGCCAATCCTTCGTTTGTCATGGGTAAGGGTCTGTGTGCCCAGCCCCCTCTTGTTCACTTTCCGGGAAGTATTTATGACCGACCCCAAGCGCGGCGCCTTCAACGGTTTGCTCGCATTGCTCAGGCCCTTTCGCACCATCGTCAGCGTCTCCGTCGCCCTGGGCATGGCCGGCGGCCTGGCCATCACGCTGTTGCTGGCGACTATCAATAATGCACTGCACTCGTCCACCGGGATGACGCAGGGGGTGATTCTGACGTTTGCGGCGTTGTGTGTGCTGGCGCTCACCAGTTCGATCGTCTCCGATATCGGTACCAACTATGTGGGCCAGCGGATCATCGCCGCCCTGCGCAAGGACCTGGGTGAAAAGGTGCTGTCGGCGCCCATCGAGCAGATCGAACAGTATCGCTCCCACCGTCTGATCCCGGTGCTGACCCACGATGTCGACACCATCAGCGACTTCTCCTTCGCGTTCACGCCCTTGGCCATTGCCGCCACGGTGACGCTGGGCTGCCTGGGCTACCTGGCGTACCTGTCGGTGCCGATGTTCCTGATGATGGTCGTTGCCATCGTGATTGGCAGCGCCGTGCAGTTCATCGCCGGCGGCAAGGGTATCCAAGGCTTCGACCTTGCACGCCGCCATGAAGACGAATTGCAGCGTTATTACAACGCCATCGCGTCCGGCGCCAAGGAACTGCGCATGCATCGGCCACGGCGCTTTCGCATGAACACCCACCGTATCCAGGAAACGGCGGATCGCATCAGCGATATCCAGGTGCGTTCGGTCAACATCTACATCCTCGCCAAGACCTTCGGCTCGATGCTGTTCTTCGTGGTCATCGGCCTGGCCCTGGCGATGCAGGCCTATAACCCGAACCCGGACCCGGCCGTGATCACCGGCTTCGTGCTGGTGCTGTTGTACATGAAAGGCCCGCTGGAACACCTGCTGGGTTACCTGCCCGTGGTGGGCAAGGCGAAGATTGCCTTCGGGCGTATCAGCGAGTTGTCGGAGCGCTTCTCCTCTCCTGAACCGCACCTGCTGATGGATGACAGCGAGGCGCCGACACCGATCGTCAACAGCCTTGAACTGCGAAACGTGAGCTACAGCCCTCCGGCCGTGGAAGGCAGCGAACCGTTTCACCTGGGGCCGATCAACCTGAGCATTGCCCAAGGCGACATCGTATTTATCGTCGGCGAAAACGGCAGCGGCAAGACCACGCTGATCAAATTGCTGCTGGGGCTCTACCCGCCGCAGTCCGGCGAAATCCTGCTCAACGGCAAGGCCGTGACCGACCCCGAGCGCGATGACTATCGCCAATTGTTCACCACGGTATTCGCCGACTACTACCTGTTCGACGACCTGGTCCAGGGCAGTGCCACCCAGTCACTGGACAGCGCCACTAAATATCTGGAACGCCTGGAGATCGCGCACAAGGTCAGCGTCAAGGATGGCGTGTTCAGCACCACCGACCTGTCCACCGGCCAGCGCAAGCGTCTGGCACTGGTCAACGCCTGGCTGGAAGAACGCCCAGTGCTGGTGTTCGACGAATGGGCCGCCGACCAGGACCCGGCCTTCCGCCGGATTTTCTATACCGAGCTGCTGCCGGACCTCAAGCGCCTGGGCAAAACCATCATTGTGATCAGCCATGACGACCGCTATTTCGACATCGCCGATCAGCTGGTACGGCTGCGCGCCGGCCAGGTAGTGCATGAAATGGAGCCTGCATGAAATTTTCTTTTCCGGTTTTCCGAAGTAGGAACGTCTCACTAGTGGTAATGAGAACTAACCTCAACAAACATTAAAATCTGCCCACTTAAAATATAGAAGAGAAACCATCCATGTCAGCACGACTCGGTCTCAGCCCACTGAGCAAAGCGCTAACCAGGGCCCTGAACATCAACCTCCTGCCGAGCGCGCTTGCCCTAGCGGTATCGCTGCCGGTTGCCGGCTATGTGCAGGCACAGGAGATCGAGTTGGATATTCCAGCACAGGCACTGGGGAGTGCACTGCAGGAATTCGGTCGCCAGGCCAACCTGCAGGTGCTGTACAGCCCGACCGACGTGGCGGGAAAAAACAGCACGGCGATCAAAGGCAAATTGGATCCGCAGCAGGCGATCAACACCATGCTGGCAGGCACTTCGACCACCCATAGCCTCAGTGGCAACGCGCTGACCGTTACCGCCGCCGGCGCGTCCGCCGGGCTGGAATTGAGTCCGACCCAAGTGACCGGCAACGTGCTGGGCAACATCACCGAGGGCTCCGGCTCCTACACGCCGGGCACCATTGCCACGGCCACGCGGCTGACCCTGACCCCGCGGGAAACCCCGCAGTCGATCACGGTGATTACCCGCCAACATATCGAGGACTTCGGTCTCAACAACGTCGATGACGTCATGCGCCACACGCCTGGCATCACCGTATCGGCCTATGACACCGACCGTACCAACTATTACTCGCGTGGGTTCCCGGTCAACAGTTTCCAGTACGACGGTATTCCGTCCACCGTGCGCAACGTCGGCTACTCGGCGGGGAACACCCTCAGCGACATGGCGATCTACGACCGCGTCGAAGTGCTCAAGGGTGCCACAGGCCTGCTCAACGGCGCCGGCTCCCTGGGCGCGACCATCAACTTGATCCGCAAGAAGCCGACGTCGGAATTCAAGGGCCATGTGCAATTGGGCGCCGGCTCCTGGGACAACTATCGCAGCGAAGTGGATGTGAGCGGTCCGTTGACCGATAGCGGCAATGTCCGGGGCCGTGCAGTGGCGGCGTACCAGGACAAAAAATCCTTCATGGACCATTACTCGCGCAAGACCGAAACCTACTACGGCATTACCGAGTTTGACCTGTCCCCCGACACCATGTTGACCGTCGGCTTCGACTATCAGGACAACATTCCGAAAGGCTCCAGCTGGTCCGGTTCGTTCCCGTTGGTCAACTCCAACGGCAGCATCAACAAGATGCCACGCTCCTACAACAACGGCGCCACCTGGAGCTCCTGGGAACAGAACACCCGCACCGCCTTTGCCATGCTTGAGCATGATATGGGTGACGGCTGGGTCACCAAATTCCAGCTCGACCACAAGATCAACAGCTACCATGCTGACCTTGGTTCGATCCAGTTTGTCCAGCCGGCAGCCGATGGCACCGCCGAGGTCAACGGTCAGAAATACACCGGCGAAACCAAAAGCACCTCCGCCGACCTCTACGCCACCGGGCCTTTCAGCCTGTTTGGCCGCGAACATGAACTGGTGGTGGGCGGCTCGATCGGCACGTCGCGCTGGCAAGGCAAGGGGTACTGGTCGCCGGAATGGCCAGGCGGCAACAAAGTCGATTTCTACAACTGGAATGGCCATATCGCCAAGCCGATCTACGGCCCTGTCCAGCAATACATTGACGATACCATCCGCCAGACCGGCTACTACATGACCACACGCTTGAACGTGATGGATGACCTGCACGTGATCCTCGGTGGTCGCGTCGCCAACTACCACGTCACCGGTATCAACCCTTCCTACAAGGAAACCGGCCGGTTCGTGCCGTATGCCGGCGTGATCTACGACCTGAACGACAATCTCTCGGTCTACACCAGCTACACCGATATCTTCCAACCCCAGGAAAGCACGTACAAAGACCGCAACCAGACGTTGCTGGAACCGGACGAAGGCCAAAACTACGAGCTGGGCCTGAAGGGCGAGTTTCTCGACGGTCGCTTGAACACCAGCATTGCCTACTTCGAAGTGCATGAAGACAACCGTGCCATCCCGGACGATGCCTATAACAACCAGACTCCTTCCCCGCAAAACTATGCGTTCAAGAGCTCCAAGGCCGTCACCAAGGGTTACGAAGCAGAAATCTCAGGTGAGCTGGCGCCCGGCTGGCAAGTACAAGGCGGTTACACCCACAAGATCGTGCGGGACGCAGACGACAAGAAGATCTCCACCTTCGAACCTGAGCACCAGGTCAACCTGAACACCACTTACAAACTCAAGGGCGATCTCGACAAGTTCACCATCGGTGGCGGCCTGCGCTGGCAGAGCAAGGGTTGGAATGAAATCTACAACTCGCAGCTCAACACCAACCAGGACATCACCCAGGAGTCCTATTGGCTGGTGGACTTGATGACCCGCTACCAGGTCACCAAGAACCTCTCGGCGACTGTCAACTTCAACAACATCTTCGACAAGTCCTACTACACCAACGTGGGCTTCTATAACTCGGCCGCTTACGGCGAGCCGCGCAACGTGATGTTCAGCACCCGCTGGGACTTCTGATGTGATGCCTTGATCGCCCTGGCGGCGATCAACCAAAAGCCCGATGGAAGCGCTGCTTTCATCGGGCTTTTTTGTATCCCGCCCTCCCCTGTGGCGAGTGAGCTAGCCCCTCGCCACAGGTTCAGTGTTCATCACTTGAGGTGTTATTCCATGGCGGCCACCAGGCTACGGATGAACTCGGCACTGTCGATGATCCCATCGTGATCAGTCTCGATCACCACTGAACGCTCGACCCGCCCCTGAACAAGGGTGCTTGCCATGTGCTGCTCGATCAGTTCCTTGAACTGCCCGGCGCGGCTCATGGACGCCCACCAGCAACTGACCGGGGCCTTGATCGGCTTGAAGTCCGCCGCCGACAGACGCTCACTGAGCGCGCGGTCGACCTCCCAGGAAATCTGCGCCTCATTGCCACGCAGCAACTCGTCCTTGATACCGGTAAAGGCCTCGCCCAGGGCCTGCTCGGCCCAGGCGATAAACCCTTGCCATTGCCCGGCTTCGTCTTGGGCATCGCGCTGACATTGCTGCCAGGCCGCCTGAATCCGCTCGGCAAACGCCGGGAACATCACGCCTAACAAGGCCGCACGCCGCTCGTTCGCCGAGACTTCACGGTCATCCTCGGTGACGACCGCCTGCCAATAAGGCGTGAGCCACTGCGGCGGCGCGGAGTCGATCCAGCCGACAAATTCGACGTCGCGTCCCGCTTGCTCCAGCACATAGGCGACTTCCATCGCCAGGTTGCCACCCAACGACCAGCCTGCCAGGCGGAAGGCGCCTTGGGGCTGGGCCAACAGGAGTTGCTCGGCATAATCCTCGACCATGGCTTGCCATTCGGGTACTGCTGCACCGTCTTCGGCCAATGCACGGCAAATCACCCCGAACACCGGACGCTGCTCCCGGAGCGCGAGGGCAATCGCGGTGTAGCAATGCACCGAACCGAAGCTTGGGTGGAACATGAACAACGGTGTGCCTTCTGTCTGGCTGTTGAGCTTGACTATCAACGAGCTGCGCGCGTCGCCCTGCAGGCAGTTGACCTGGCCGCGTACGGTCGGGTTAAGCATCAACTGGCTGACGGACAAGCCGACACCGCTGACTTTACGGATACGCTCCTTGAGCATCAGCACCAGCAAGGAGTGACCGCCCAACTCGAAGAAGTTGTCGTTCAGCCCTACGCGCTCGACACCGAGGACATCACGCCAGATCGCCGCGACTTGCTGCTCGATGGCGCTTTGCGGGGCCTGATAAGCGTCCGCGCCTTGCGCCTCCGGTTTAGGCAACGCCTTGCGATCCAGCTTGCCATTGGGGCTCAGCGGCATCTGTGTCAACACCACCCACTGCGCCGGCACCATGTAATCCGGCAACTGCGCAGCCAGGTGCATCGCCACCTGTGCTTTCCAATCCTCGCTCGGCGCCTGCAGCACCAGGTAGCCCACCAGGTGCGTGCCGTCCACGGCGAGCACCGCCGCTTCACGCACACACGCATGCTCCAGCAGGCGGGCCTCGATTTCACCCAACTCGATGCGCAAGCCACGCAGCTTGACCTGGTGATCGATGCGCCCGGCGTACTCGATCACCCCATCGTCGCGATAACGCGCCAGGTCCCCGGTGCGATACAAACGGGTGCCACTGCCGAACGGATCGGTCACAAAGCGTTCGGCGGTCAGCCCCGGCCGACGGTGATAACCACGCGCCAGGCCGACGCCGCCGAGATAGAGTTCACCCAACACGCCAACGGGTGCCGGTTCCAGGTTGCCGTCCAACACGTAGCAGCCCAGGTTGGCAATCGGCCGACCAATCGGCACGGCGTCACCCCCTTCGTCGACGCAGGTCCAGTGGGTCACGTCGATTGCCGCTTCGGTCGGCCCATACAGGTTGTACAAACCGGCACGTGGCAGCTTGGCGAACACCTGTTGCTGGGCATCCACCGGCAACGCTTCACCGCTGCACACAATGCGCTGCAGGCTTTGACACGCGCCGACGCCAGCATCCTGCAAGAAGGCCTGGAGCATGGACGGCACAAAGTGCAACGTAGTGACTTGCTCGGCGTTGATCAGACTCACCAGCCTGGCCGGGTCACGATGGTCGCCCGGCGCTGCCACCACCAGGCGCGCACCGGTCATCAGCGGCCAGAAGAACTCCCACACCGACACATCGAAACTGAACGGCGTCTTCTGCAAGACCGTATCACTGCCGTCCAGGCCATACGCCTGCTGCATCCAGCACAGCCGGTTGGTCAGCGCCGAATGGCGGTTACCCGCACCCTTGGGTTGGCCGGTGGAGCCCGAGGTGTAGATCACATAGGCGAGGTTTTCGCCATCGACGACGACCTGCGGATTCCGCTCGGCGTAGGCCTGCAACCCCTCATCGCCCTGCTCCAGCACCAGGCTGTGCAAGCCCGTTGGAATCGGCAGTTGCTCCAGCAAATGCGCCTGGGTCAACAAGAGCTTCACGTCGCTGTCTTGCAGCATGTAGGCCAATCGATCGCGGGGGTATTCCGGGTCCAGCGGCACATAAGCGCCACCTGCCTTGAGTACAGCCAGCAGGCCAACGACCATTTCAATCGAACGCTCAACCGCCAGCCCCACGAGGACATCCGGCCCCACGCCGGCCGCCATCAGGCGATGCGCCAGGCGGTTTGCCCGGCGGTTAAGCGCGGAGTAACTCAACACCTGCCCGGCAAATACCAGCGCCGGTGCGTCCGGCGTGCGCACCACCTGGGCTTCGATCAACTGATGCACCGCGAGGTGCAGCGGGTAGTCCGTGGACGTGTCGTTCCAGGCATACAGGACCGTTTCGCGCTCGGAACTGGCCAGCGAAGGCAACGTTGCCAGACGCTGGTCACCGTCCACTGCCAATGCCAATGCCTGCAACACCTGCTGGAAGTGCTCGGCCAACCGTTGGATATGCGCCGCGCTGAATGCCTGGCGGTCGTAATTGAACTCCAGGCCAAGGGTTTCACCGATGCCCAGCAGGACGGTCAACGGGTAATGAGTTTGCTCCAGGCTGTGGACGGCGCCAAACGTGAGCCCCGAAGGTGCGCCCTGCTCCAGCGCTTCGGACACTGGGTAGTTCTCAAACACCAGAATGCTGTCGAACAGCGCCTCGCCACCTAGCCCGGCCCAACGCTGGATCTCGAACAGCGGCGTATGCTCCTGCTCACGCAAGCGCACGTTCTGCGCCTGGATCTGCTGCAGCCACTGGCTGACCGTCATCTGTGCATCCGGCGTGGCCACCACGGGCAAGGTGTTGATGAACAGACCGACTTGTTGTTCGATACCGCGCAATTGCGCCGGACGGCCTGCCATAGTGGCGCCGAACGCCACGGTGGACTGCCCGGTGTGATGCTGCAAAAGCAGCAGCCAGGCGCTTTGCACCAACGTATTGAGGGTGACTTTACTGCGCTGGGCGAAGGCCTTGAGCTGAGCGGTCTGGCTGGCGTCCAGGTTCAGACGATGCTCGCCGTTGACCGCCAGCGCCTCGCTTTGCGCAGCTTGTAGGCCACGGGCCAGGCGGGTTGGCTCTTGCAGGTTAAGCAGTTGCTCTTTCCAGAATGCCTCGCTGACCGACTTGTCCTGTGCCTGCAGCCAGGCGATGTAATCGCGGTAACGCCCGATGGGCACACGCAGCGGTTCACCGGCATAATGTTGCAACACCTCGCCAAACAACTGCGAACCACTCCAGCCGTCCATCAAGATGTGGTGGTTGGTGTAGATCAAGTGATAACGGGACGCCCCCGTACGGACCACCGTCAGGCTCAGCAACGGCGCCTGTTCCAGCACAAACCCCTGGGCCCGCGCCGACTCGGCCAGGCTATCGAGTGCCACACTGCTGTCAGGACGACCTTGCCAGTCCTGCTCGGCGAACGGCATGTGCATCTGCTTGTAGACCACCTGCAAAGGCTGCTCAAGCTCGGTCTGCCAGAGAAAACCGCTGCGCAGGATCTCATGGCGGTCGACCGCCGCCTGCCAGGCCTGGCGGAAGCGCGGTACATCCAGGCCCTCGACATCGATGCGCATCTGGTTGATGTAGTCACCCGAGCCTTCGCCGTAAAGCGATTGGAACAACATGCCTTGCTGCATCGGCGACAGCGGGTAGACGTCTTCGATATCAGCCACCGTCACCGGCAAGCTGTCCAGTTGCGCCTGGGACACGCGCGCCAACGGGAAGTCCGAGGGCGTGACACCCCGGTTGACACCACAGTGCTCGATCAACGCCTTGAGTTCCGCCGCGTAGTCATCCGCCAGGCGCTGTACGGTCGCTTCATCGAACATCTGCTGGCTGAAGCTCCAGTTCAACTTCAATTCGCCGGCGTAGACCTGGCCGTTGATTTCCAACCAGTTACCCAGCGGTGCCCCGGCACTCTGCTCGGAACCACTGCCATCACCGGAGGGGACGAACAAGCCTTCTTGTTCGCCGCCGTCAAAACTGCCGTCGAATTGCCCCAGGTAGTTGAAGGTGATGCGTGGGCGCGGCAGTTCACTCAGGGCCTGTTGAGCCTCGGCATTCCCCAGGTAACGCAGGGCACCAAAGCCCAGGCCCTTGTCGGGAATCGCGCGCAGTTGCTCCTTGATCTGCTTGAGGGAGCCGGCCAACGAATCGGTCGGCATCAGCTTCACCGGGTAGAGGCTGGTGAACCAGCCGACGGTACGGGTCAGGTCGATCTCGCCGAACAGGTCTTCACGGCCATGGCCTTCCAGGCGAATCAACATCGACGCGTCACCGGTCCAGCGCACAACGACGCGCGCCAGCGCGGTCAGCAACAGGTCATTGATCTGGGTGCGGTAAGCACTGGGGGCGTCCTGCAACAGACGCCGCGTGAAGGCCTGATCCAGATGGGTGGTCACACTCAGCGCATGCCGGTTGCTCAAGCTGGCCTTTGGATCGGCCCCCGGCAGGCCGGTGGGGCTGCCTTGCAACTGCGTCTGCCACCAGGCCAGTTCCTGCGCCAGTGCGGCGCTGCGTGCATAGGTTTGCAGACGCTCGGCCCAGGCACGGGTCGCGCTGGTCTTGGCGGGCAACACGACCGTGGCACCTTGGGCAAGCTGACGGTAAGCCGTTTGCAGGTCTTCCAGCAGGATGCGCCAGGACACACCGTCCACCACCAAGTGATGAATCACCAGCAGCAAGCGCTGGGAGCCGTCGGCCAGGTCGACGAGCACTGCACGCAGCAGCGGCCCTTCGCTCAGGTCGAGGCTGCGCTGGGCTTCCTCACCCAGGGCCTCCAACTCTTCGACCGCATTCAAGGTGGTCTGCCACAGGACCTGCTCGGCCTGATGCTGCTGCGGCCCGCGATACGCCGCGCTCCAGCCTGCCGCGCCCTGGACGAATCCGATGCGCAGGGCGTCGTGATGCACGATCAAGGCCTGCAGCGCCGTCACCAGCAGCGGCGCCTGCAACGCCTGGTGTGGCTTTAGCACCACCGACTGGTTCCAGTGGTGACGCTGGGGGACGTCATCGCCAAAAAACGCCTGCTGGACGGGTAGCAACAACAACTCGCCGGTCAATGCCGACTGATCCATCACCACCTCGCCCTCGCCTTCCTGGGCCACGGCCGCCAGGCTCTGGACCGTCTGGTGCTGGAACAGATCCTTGGGCGTGAAGCGCACACCGGCCTGGCGGGCACGGCTGACCACCTGGATAGAGATGATCGAGTCACCACCCAATTCGAAAAAGTTATCGTGCAAACCGACACGTGGCAGACGCAGCACGTCGGACCAGATCGCCGCGATCTTCTGCTCCAGCTCACTCTGTGGCGCCACGTACACCTGCTGCATCTGGCTGACATCCGGGCGCGGCAGCCCCTTGCGGTCGAGCTTGCCGTTCGGCGTCAGCGGCATGCGCTCAAGGAACATCAGGTGCGTGGGCACCATATAGTCCGGCAAACGGGTTTTCAGGGCGCGACGCAAGGCTTCGCGGCAGGTCGACTGCGCCACTGCGTCGTTGACGAGCAAGGGGGCCAGCGGCACCACATAGGCGACCAGTTGCTTGCCGCTCGGCCCTTCCTGGGCCACCACCACGGTTTCGCCGACACTGTCCTGCTCGCGCAGGCGCGCTTCGATCTCGCCCAGTTCAATACGGAAGCCACGGATTTTCACCTGATGGTCGACGCGGCCGAGGTAATCCACCACGCCATCCGGGCGGCCACGGGTCAGGTCGCCGCTGCGATACACACGGCTGCCGGGCTTGCCGAACGGGTCCGGTACGAAGCGCTCGGCGGTCAGGGCCGGACGCTCCAGGTAACCCCGGGCTACGCCCTCGCCGCCCAGGTACAACTCACCGGCTACGCCGATGGGTTGCAGGTTGAGGTGTGCGTCCAGCACGTAGCCGCTGCGATTGCCCAGCATTGTACCGATCGGTGCGTAGACGGCACCGCAGGGATCGCCCTTGCGCGCTTTCCACAGCAACGGCGTGACCACGGTTTCGGTCGGGCCGTAGCCGTTGAACAGGTAAGTCGGCTTGAGCGCGCGCCAGGCCAGGTCGTAGCTGGCCTGGGCCACGGCATCACCGCCAAAGCAGTACACGCGCACCTTCGGTGGGTTGCCGTCACGCTCGGCATGCTCGGCCAACTGTTGCAGGTACACCGGCGGGAACACCGCCATGGTCACGTTGTGACGGTGCATTTGCTGGTAGGTGTATTCCGGCAGCCACAGGCTGTCATCGCGGATCAACACACTGGCGCCGTTGATCAGCGGGTGCATCCAGCCTTCGTGGGAGCCGTCGAAGGCGAACGACATGAAGTGCAGTTCGCAATCGGCGGGCGAGGTTTCATAGCGCTCGCCGGTGGCAATGATATGGGCTACCAGTGGACCGTGGGACACCGCCACGCCTTTGGGCATACCGGTGGAGCCGGAGGTGTAGATCACGTAGGCCAGGTTGTCGCCATCCAGCGCCACCTCGGGTGCGGTGTCGTCGTCAGTGGACCAGGCTTGCGTCTGGTCCACGGCAAGGGCTTCCAGGCCGTCTGGAGTCGGTAAGCGCTGTTGCACTGCCGAATGGGTCAACAGCAATCGGGCGCGACTGTCCTGCATCATGTACAACAGGCGATCACGCGGGTATTCGATGTCCAGTGGCACGTAGACACCACCGGCTTTCATCACCGCGAGGAACGCCACCATGATCTCGGCGCTGCGCGGCATGGCAATCGCCACGCGCACTTCCGGGCCGACACCACGGGCGATCAGCGCATGGGCCAGGCGGTTGGCCTGGCGGTCCAGCTCGCCGTAAGTCAGCTGTTGCTCGCCAAATTTCACCGCCACCGCCTCAGGGGTTTCCCCGGCACGGTCGGCCACCAACTCGTGGACCAGGCGCTTGGCCGAGAAGCCGGCGTCGCTCTGGTTCCACAGTTGAAGAATCTGTTGCCGTTCGGCGTTGTCCAGCAGGTTTAATTGGCTGATATTCTGCCGTGGATCGGCAACCATGCCTTGCAACAGGTTCTGCCAGTGTCGCGCCATGCGTTGCACGGTACTGGCCTCAAACAGGTCCTGGGCATAGCCGAGCGTCGCCCAGATACCTTCGGTGGATTCCTGGATATCCAGGTCCAAGTCGAAATGCGCCGTCTTGCTTTCCCATTCCAGCCCTTCTACCGAAAGATTCGGCAGTTGCTGCTGAACCTGAGCCTGGCGCACGTCGGTCTGGTGGTTGAACATCACTTGGAACAACGGGTTGTGGCTCAGGCTGCGCTCGGGTTGCAGCGCTTCCACCAGTTGCTCGAAGGGCAGGTCCTGGTGGGCCTGGGCGTCCAGTGCCCGTTGCCGGGCCTGTTGCAACAGTTGCTCGACGCTCATCTGGCCGTGGAGATCGGCCTTGAGCACCTGGGTGTTGACGAAGAAGCCGATCAGACGCTCGGTCTCGCTGCGATTGCGGTTGGCGATCGGCACCCCGACACGGATCTCTTCCTGGCCACTGTAGCGATGCAGCAACGTCTGGAACGAGGCCAATAGCAGCATGAACAAGGTCACGTCCTGCTGCTTGGCCAGGGCCTTGAGGCTTTGGGTCAACGCACCGGGCAGTTCGAATGCCAGGCGCGCGCCACGATGGCTTTGCACAGCCGGACGTGGGTGGTCGAACGGCAACGCCAACACGCTCTGCTCAGCGCCTAGCATGTCGCGCCAATACGCCAGTTGACGGGCCTTCTCGCCCGCCTCCATCCAGTTGCGCTGCCATACGGCGTAGTCGGCGTACTGAATCGGCAGCGCCGGCCATTGCAACACCTGTCCCTGGCTGTAGGCCGCATACAGTTGCACCAGTTCTTCAACCATCAGCTGCATCGACCAGCCATCGGACACGATGTGATGCTGCACCAATACCAATACATGTTCATCAGCGGCGATGCGCAGCAACGAAACCCGCAGCAAAGGCCCTTGTTCCAGATTGAAGGGTTGGGCTATTTCGGCCTCGACCCGCGCCTTGAGCTGTGCTTCCTGCACCTCGGCGTGCGCTATCTGCAACGACAGCTGCGGTGAAATGATTTGAACCGCGCGGTCGCGCTCCTGGCGCAAATGAGTGCGCAGGCTTTCATGCCGGGCCAGCAAGGTATCGAAACTGCGTTGCAGTGCACCCAGGTCAAGCTGCCCTTTCAAACGCAAGGCGCTGGGGATGTGGTACGCGGCGCTTTGCGGCTCCAGTTGCCATAAAAACCACTGGCGCTCCTGGGCGTAGGACAGCGGTAACGGCTGGTCCCGTCCTACCGGCAACAGCGCGGGCGCGGTCGGCGCGCCTGGGGCCTGGGTGGTCAGTGCGGCGACAAACCCCTCCAGGCGCGGCTGCTCGAACAGCAATTTGAGCGGCACTTCGCGCTGCAATGCCTGGCGAATGCGCGAGACCACCTGCATGGCCAGCAGCGAATGCCCGCCCAGTTCGAAGAAGTGGTGGGTCAGGCCCACACGCTCGACGCCAAGAATATCGGCCCAGATCGCCGCAACCTGCTGTTGCAGTGGCGTAATCGGTGCCTGCCAGGCCTGTTGCACCGCACTGCCATCGGGTTTGGGCAGCGCCTGGCGGTCAAGCTTGCCGTTGGGGTTCAACGGCATGCGGTCGAGGAAGATTAGGTGCGCAGGCACCATATAATCGGGCAGTTGCTCACGCAAGGTGGCCTTGAGCGTTTCGCCCGCCGCCGCATGCTCGGCGGCGGACAACGGCTGGGCTGGCACAAGGTAAGCCACCAACTGGTTGTCGGCCGCCAGCAGGAAGGCTTCGCGCACGGCCTCCTGGGCCAACAGCAGCGCTTCGATCTCACCCAACTCGATTCGGAAACCGCGGATTTTGACCTGATGGTCGACGCGACCGACGTATTCGATCACCCCGTCGGCACGATAACGCGCCAGGTCACCGGTGCGGTAAAGACGCTCGCCCAGGGTGCTGAACGGGTCGGCGACAAAACGCTCGGCGGTCAGGCTCGGGCGTTGCAGGTAATCACGGGCCAAGCCACTGGCACTGGCAATGTACAGCTCACCCACGGCGCCAACCGGCAACAGGTTAAGGTCACGGTCCAACACATACAGGCCACGCCCCGGCAACGCGCGGCCAATCGGGCTGGCAGTGGCGCCAATCACGGCGTTGTCATCGCTGCAATCGAGCACGCTGGACACCACCGTGGCCTCGGTCGGCCCGTACGTATTGAGCAGCCGTACATGCCCCAGCCCCGCGCGCCGCCACAGCACCGGGCCATCCAGCGGCATCGCTTCGCCGCCGATATGCACCTGGCGCAATGCGCCATAGGGCCGTGGCCCCGCTGCCAGGCAATCCTGCAGGAACAGTTTCCAATAGGCGGTGGGCAAGTCGGCCAGGGTGATGCCTTGGTCGATAATCTGCCGGTACAGGTCAGCGCCGTCCCACAACTGCGGCCCGCGCAACACGACCGTCGCGCCCAGGGTCAGGGCCGGGTACAGCTGCTCGACAAAACCATCGAAGTTCAGGGTCGCGAACTGCAGTACGCGGTCGTCCGCGACCAGGCGCGAATACTCGGCCGCGATACCGGCGAATTCGCTCAATGCCGCATGGCTGATGGCAACGCCTTTTGGCTTGCCGGTGGAGCCGGAGGTGTAGATGACATACGCCAGGCTGCGGGGCTCGAACACGGCAGGCGGGTTGTGCTCGGCACACTGCGCCAACTGCGCGTCGGCCAGGTCGATGTCCAGCGCCGTCAGATCGGGCAGCAATGGCAAGCGGTCGCGCAGGTGGGATTGGGTCAACACCAGTCGCACACCACTGTCATCGAGCATATGCACCAGGCGTTCACGCGGGTATTCAGGGTCAAGCGGCACGTAGGCGCCACCCGCCTTGAGCACGGCCAACAGGCTGACCACCATGGCAAAGGAGCGCTCGACCGCGATCCCCACCAGAACTTCCGGGCCTACGCCCTGGGCGATCAGGTAGTGCGCCAGGCGATTGGCCTGGCGGTTCAGTTCACCGTAGCTGAGCGTTTGCTCATCCAAGGCCAGTGCCTGGCGCGCCGGATGTTCGCGGGCCTGCGCCTCGAACAACTGGTGCACGGCATGCGGTGCGGCGACGGTGGCGGGGGCATTCCAGTCCTTGAGCATCCGCTGTTGTTCGGGTGCATCGAGCATCGACAGCGCGCAAAGACGGCTGCGTGGTGCACTCACTGCCGCCTGGAGCAGGTTCTGCCAATGCTGCGCCAAGCGTTCGATGGTTGCGCTTTCGAACAGGTCGGTGGCGTAGGTCAGCGCCGCCCAGAGGCCTTCGGCGGACTCATGGGTGTCCAGGCTCAGGTCGAAATGCGTGGTCTGGCTCTCCCAATCCAGTTCCGCCACCCGCAGGCCAGGCAATTGCTGGCCATCGCGCCCGCCCTGGGCGTCGGTCTGGTGGTTGAACATCACTTGGAACAGCGGGTTACGGCTCAGGCTGCGTTCAGGTTGCAGCGCCACCACCAATTGTTCAAACGGCAAGTCCTGGTGCGCCTGGGCTTCCAGGGCGCGGCGCTTGGCCTGTTGCAGCAGTTCGGCGAAGCTCATCTGCCCGTCAAGGTCGGCCTTGAGCACTTGGGTGTTGACGAAAAAGCCGATCAGCCGCTCGGTTTCCACGCGGTTGCGGTTGGCATTCGGCACGCCGATGCGGATGTCCGACTGGCTGCTGTAGCGAAACAGCAGGGTCTGGAACGAGGCCAGCAACAGCATGAACGGGGTCACGCCTTCTTGCTGGGCCAGGCGCTTGATACCGGACACCAGGTCCGCCGGCAGATGCACCTGCAAGCTGGCGCCGCGATGGCTTTGCTGCGCCGGGCGCGGATGGTCGAGGGGTAATTCCAGCACCGGTTGCTCACCGCCCAGCAGGTCCTGCCAGTAGGCCAATTGACGGGCCTTCTCCCCGGCTTCCATCCAGCTGCGCTGCCACAGCGCGTAGTCGGCGTAGTGGATCGGCAAGCCCGGCAATTGCACATCCTGGCCTTGGCTGTGCGCGGCGTAGAACTGCACCAGTTCCTCGACCATGACCTGCATCGACCAGCCATCGGAAATAATGTGGTGCTGCACCATCACCAGCACATGCTCGTCTTCGGCCAGTTGCAGCAAGGTCACGCGCAACAACGGCCCCGCCTGCAAATCGAAAGGCCGGGCTATCTCGGCTTCGATGCGCGCCATCAATTGGTGTTCGTCGGCAACGTCCTGCTGTATCTCGATGCGCGCCTCGGGCACTACGTTTTGCAGCAGGCGCTCGCCGTCCTGTACCAGGCGTGTGCGCAGGCTTTCATGGCGGGCCAGCAGGCTGTCGAACGCGCGGTGCAGGGCCGCCAGGTCCAGTCGGCCCTGCAGACGTAGTGCGCCGGGAATATGATAAGTGGCGCTGTCCGGGTCCAGTTGCCAGAGAAACCACTGGCGTTCCTGGGCGTAGGACAGCGGCAGGTGTTGGCCGTCCTCGCGGATCGAGGCAATCGGCAGTTGGGCGAAGCTCATGCCGCGGCTTTGCAGGCGCTGGTAAAACTGCTGGCGCTGTTCCAGAGGCAGGCGAAGAAAGCGCGAAACCAGATCGATGTTAGGGTTGGAAAGCATGGGTCAAATCGCCTCTAGTTCGCTCAAAAAGTCACGAAGATCATCAAAGTCTTCCGCGCTGCCGGCACGGAAGGTGGCAGCGGCCTGCACGTAGGCACGCAGGGTTTCGGTCTGGAACACTTCTACCAGGGGCACTTCCAGGCCCAGTTCGGCCTGGACCCGCGAGGTGATCTGAATCGCCAGCAGGGAATGGCCGCCCACCTCGAAGAAGTTGTCGTTCAGGCCCACTTGCGGCAGGCGCAGGACATCGGCCCAGATCGCGGCGATCTGTTGTTCCAGCTCGGTTTCGGGGGCCACATAGGCCTGTTGCAACAGGCTCGCATCCGGCTCGGGCAGGCCCTTGCGGTCGAGCTTGCCGTTGGGGGTCAACGGCATTTGCACCAGGAACATGAAATGCGTCGGCACCATGTAGTCCGGCAGACGGGTTTTCAGGGCGCGGCGCAGGACGTCGCGCAACTCGGTTTCGTTGGCCAGGTTGCCGTCTGCCGGCACCACATAAGCCACCAGGTGTTTGCCGGTCGGGCCGTCCTGGGCGACCACTACCGTTTCACCGACATTGTCCTGCTCACGCAGGCGCGCTTCGATTTCGCCCAGTTCAATACGGAAGCCACGGATTTTCACCTGATGGTCGACGCGGCCGAGGTAGTCCACCACGCCATCCGGACGCCCACGGGTCAGGTCACCGCTGCGGTACACACGGCTGCCCGGCTTGCCGAATGGGTCCGGCACGAAGCGCTCAGCCGTTAACGCCGGTCGCTCCAGATAACCCCGCGCTACGCCCTCGCCGCCCAGGTACAGCTCGCCGGCCACGCCGATAGGTTGCAGGTTGAGGTGTGCGTCCAGCACATAGCCGCTGCGGTTACCCAGCAATGTACCGATCGGTGCGTAGACGGCACCGCATGGGTCATCACGGCGGGCTTTCCACAGCAAGGGCGTGACCACGGTTTCCGTCGGGCCGTAGCCGTTGAACAGGTAAGAGGGTTTGAGCGCGCGCCAGGCCAGGTCGTAGCTGGCTTGGGCAACGGCATCACCCCCGAAGCAGTACACGCGCACCTTCGGTGGGTTGCCGTCACGCTCGGCATGCTCGGCCAACTGTTGCAGGTACACCGGCGGGAACACCGCCATGGTCACGTTGTGACGGTGCATTTGCTGGTAGGTGTATTCCGGCAGCCACAGGCTGTCATCGCGGATCAACACACTGGCGCCGTTGATCAGCGGGTGCATCCAGCCTTCGTGGGAGCCGTCGAAGGCGAACGACATGAAGTGCAGTTCGCAATCGGCGGGCGAGGTTTCATAGCGCTCGCCGGTGGCAATGATATGGGCTACCAGTGGACCGTGGGACACCGCCACGCCCTTGGGCATGCCGGTGGAGCCGGAGGTGTAGATCACATAGGCCAGGTTGTCGCCATCCAGCTTCACTTGAGGGTCAGTGTCGCTGAACCCCGCCCACTCCTCGGTGCGATCAATCGCCAGGCTGTCCAGCCCCTCGGGAATCGGCAGTTGCTGCAAGGCGCTGGTGTGGGTCAGCAGCAACCGGGCACGGCTGTCCTGCATCATGTACAGCAGGCGGTCACGCGGGTATTCGATATCCAGCGGCACGTACACGCCACCGGCTTTCATCACCGCGAGGAACGCCACCATGATCTCGGCACTGCGCGGCATGGCAATTGCCACGCGCACTTCCGGGCCGACACCACGGGCGATCAGCGCATGGGCCAGGCGGTTAGCCTGGCGGTCCAATTCACCGTAGCTCAGGGTTTGCGTGTCGAATTTCACCGCGACTGCATCCGGGGTTTCCCGGGCGCGGTCGGCTACCAATTCGTGCACCAGCCGCTCGGCCGAGAAGCCGGCGTCAGTCTGGTTCCACAACCGAAGGATGTGTTGTTGCTCATCCTCGCCCAGCAGGTTGAGTTGGCTGATGGGTTGCTGTTGATCGGCAACCATTGCCTGCAAGAGGTTCTGCCAGTGGCCGGCCATGCGTTCAATCGTGGCAGGGGCAAACAGGTCTGTGGCGTAGCTCAGGGAGGCACGCAGCGTCGCCTGGCTTTCCTCCACATCCAGCGCCAGGTCGAATTGCGCCACGCCTTCATCCCAGCTCAGCACCTCGACATCCAGTTCGGTGAGGCGCTGCAGGTGGTTATTGGCTGACGTCACACGATGGTTGAACAGCACCTGGAACAGCGGGCTCAGGCTCATGCTGCGCTCAGGCTGCAAGGCTTCCACCAATTGCTCGAACGGCAAGTCCTGATGGGCCTGGGCCTCCAGGGAACGCTGGCGCACTTGCTGCAACAGTTGCACAACGCTCATCTGCCCATGGATATCGGCCTTGAGCACCTGGGTGTTGACGAAAAAGCCGATCAGCCCTTCGGTTTCCAGGCGATTGCGGTTGGCTATCGGCACGCCCACGCGCACGTCTTCCTGGCCGCTGTAGCGGTGCAACAACGCCTGGTAGGATGCCAGCAATACCATCGGCAAGGTGATCTCGGCGTTCTGCGCCAACTGACGCAGGCCGCTCAGAAGCTCAGGGTGCAGCTCGATGCCCAGGCGTGCGCCACGCTGGCTCTGTACCGCCGGGCGCAAGTAGTCGAAAGGCAGCTCCAGCACCGGCTGTACGCCACCCAGCTGGGCCTGCCAGTACGCCAGTTGACGAGCCTTCTCACCGGCCTCCATCCAGTTGCGCTGCCACAGGGCGTAATCGACGTATTGGATCGGCAAGGCGGGCAAGTCGGGCATCCGCCCCTGGTTGAAGGTAGCGTACAAATGGACCAGTTCCTCGACCATCAATTGCATCGACCAGCCATCGGAGACGATATGGTGCTGCACCAGCACCAGTACGTGGTCATCAACAGCCAGACGCAGCAACTTGGCCCGCAGTAGTGGCCCGCGCAGCAGGTCGAATGGCTGCGCAACCACTTCTGCGACCCGCGCCTTGAGGCCATCTTCCTCGGTGCCGAGCAGGCTGATCTCAATCAGGCCCGAGTCTTCAATCACCTGCACCGCGCCGCCAGCGTCCTGGTGCACATGGGTGCGCAGACTTTCATGGCGTGCCAGCAAGGTGTCAAAACTGCATTGCAGAGCAGGCAGGTCGAGCAGCCCTTTCAAACGTAATGCGCTGGGGATGTGATACGCCGTGCTTTGCGGGTCCAGTTGCCAGAGAAACCATTGGCGCTCCTGGGCATAGGACAACGGCAGCGGTTGACTGCGGTCAGCCTTGAGCAACGCAGGAGCAACCACGCCCTCCTCGCCCAGCGCCCGAACGAAGTCCTCCAACCGCGGATGTTCGAACAGGGTCTTGAGCGCCACTTCCAGCGCCAGCACCTGGCGAACCCGCGAGACAACACGGGTGGCCAGCAGCGAATGCCCGCCGAGCTCGAAGAAGTGATCGTCAAGGCCGACCTGCGGCAGCTCCAGCACCTCGGCCCAGATCGCCGCGACCTGCTGTTCACGCAGTGTGACTGGCGCCACATTGCCTTTGCTCAAACGCGCAGCGTCCACTGCCGGCAAAGCCTTACGGTCGAGCTTGCCGTTGGGGGTCAGGGGCAGGCTGTCGAGGAACACCAGGTGCGCCGGCAGCATGTAGTCCGGCAGGCGCTCGCGCAGGGCCGCCTTGTAGGCCTCTACCGTGTCGGGTACCGAGCTGACCAGGTAAGCGATCAAGCGGTCGTTATCGGCCAGAACCACGGCTTCGCGCACGCCGGCATGCTCGCGCAAACAGGCTTCGATTTCGCCGAGTTCAATGCGGAACCCGCGCACCTTGACCTGATGGTCGACGCGGCCAATGTATTCCACCGCGCCATCTGCACGGTAGCGGGCCAGGTCGCCAGTACGGTAGAGGCGCTCCCCTGGCGCACCATACGGGTTGGGCACAAAGCGCTCGGCCGTCAGCGCGGGGCGCTCGTGGTAACCACGGGCCAGGCCGACACCGCCGATCAGCAGTTCACCAGCAGCGCCCACCGGGCTTGGTGTCAACCCGGCAGTGAGGATAAAGAACGTGGTGTTGGCGATAGGTCGCCCGACAAAAGGCTGTGCGTCGTGCAGACGATGGGCCGCCGACCAGATGGTGGTCTCGGTGGGACCATAAAGGTTCCACAGCGGACCTTGCAGGTCGAGCATGCGCTGAGCCAGGTTCGCCGGCAGCGCTTCACCGCCGCACAGGCTCTTGATACCGTGCAGCAACCGGGCACGTGGGCTTTCCATCAGCATGCGCCAGGTCGAAGGCGTCGCTTGCAGCACGTTGGCGGACTGGCTGTGCACCAGGTCGATGATTGCTTCCGGGTCGAGGGCCAGTTCCTGGCCGCTCAGCAGTACCGTGGCACCCACCGTCAGGGGCACGTACAGTTCCAAGGCGAAGATATCGAACGAGAAGGTGGTCAGTGACAACATCCGTGCGTCAATGCCGAAGTCCAGAGTATCGGCCATGCCGCAGGTAAAGCTGCACAGCGCCCGGTGGCGTACCATCACACCCTTGGGCTTGCCGGTGGAACCGGAGGTGTAGATCACATAGGCCAGGTGTTCCGGCGTGACCTCGACCTGCGGGTTGTGCTCGGCAGCGTCGGCGGCGTCGACCATCAATACCTGCACACAGTGCCGGTGCGCCAGGTGACCGATCAAGTGTGGCTGGGTCAGCAGGACCTGTGCGCGGCTGTCTTCGAGCATGAAAGCCAGGCGATCCGCCGGGAATTGCGGATCAAGCGGCACATAGGCGCCACCTGCCTTGAGCGTCGCCAGCAGGCCGACCACCATGTCCAGAGAGCGCTCGACATGCACCGCCACCAATACGTCCGGACCCACACCCGCCGCGATCAAGCGATGGGCCAGGCGGTTGGCGCGACGGTTGAGTTCATCGTAGCTCAGGGCTTGACCATTGAATTGCAGCGCCAGGGCGTGTGGTTGTGCCAGGGCCCGGGCTTCGAACAACTGATGCACACAACGCTCGCGGGGGTAGTCGACGGCGGTGTCGTTCCAGGTTTCGAGCATCTGCTGCCACTGCGGCGCACTGAGCATCATCAGCTCATCAACGGCCTGGGACGCATCGCGCACCACGGCGCACAATAGGTTTTGCCAATGTTCGGCCAGGCGCTCGACAGTTGCTGCGTCAAACAGGTCGGTGGCGTAGGTCAGAGATGCCCACAAGCCTTCGGCGGATTCTTCGGTCTCCAGGCTCAGGTCGAACTGGGTGCTGTGCCCCGACCAATCCACCGGTTGCAACGCCAGGCCAGGCAATTGCACCGGGGCTGCCCGCAAGCTGTCCTGATGGTTGAACATCACCTGAAACAACGGATTGTGACTGAGGCTGCGCTGCGGTTGCAGGGCTTCCACCAACTGTTCGAACGGCAGTTCCTGATGGGCATGAGCCTCCAGGGCACGCTGCCTGGCCTGGACGAGTAATTGATCAAACGCCATCTGCCCGTGCATGTCAGCCTGCAACACCTGGGTGTTAACGAAGAAGCCGAGCAGACGCTCGGTTTCCAAGCGATTGCGGTTGGCGATCGGTACGCCCACGCGGATCTGCGACTGGCCGCTGTAGCGATGCAGCAACACTTGGAAAGACGCCAGCAGCAGCACGAACAACGTCACACCCTGGCGCAGGGCCAAGGCCTTGAGGTCGGCCACCAGCGCATTGTCCAAATGCACTTGCCTGCGTGCGCCACGGTGGCTTTGCACCGCCGGCCGCGGGTGATCCAGCGGCAGTTCAAGCACCGGATGCTCCATCCCCAGGCGCATGCGCCAGTAATCGAGTTGACGCTGTTTTTCACCGGCGGCCATCCAGTCGCGTTGCCACTGCGCGTAGTCGGCATACTGGATCGGCAACCCAGGCAACCGGGGTTGCCCCGCATAGAGCGCCACCAACTCGTCGACCATTACTTGCATCGACCAACCATCGGAAATGATGTGGTGCTGGGTAATCACCAGCACATGGTGCTCCGGCTCAACTCGGAGCAATTTGACGCGCATCAGCGGGCCAGCGACCAGGTCAAAGGGACGCTGGATTTCCTGCGCCACCGCGTGCTCGATGGCCGAAGCGGCGACCCGCTGTTGTTCGATCGGCATCGGCAGGCTTGGGTGAATCACCTGCCAGGTGTGCTCACCGTCCTCCTCAAAGGTAGTGCGCAACGGTTCGTGGCGCTGCACCAGGGCCTGGAGCGCCTGCTCCAGTGCCGCGACGTCCAAGCGCCCACGCAGGTGCAGCGCGCTCGGCACGTGGTAGGCGGCGCTGGTCGGGTCCAGTTGCCAAAGGAACCATTGACGTTCCTGTGCGAACGACAGTGCCAGCGGCTGATCACGCGTCACCGCCACCAGCGGCAGCGCAGTTGTCGCCTGCAACTCTGCGCAAACGCCTGCGAAGGCCTCCAATGTCGGTTGTTCGAACAAGGCTCGCAGCGGTACTTCCAGTTGCAGGTCATGGCGCACCCGGGAAATGACCTGGGTCGCCAGCAACGAGTGGCCGCCACGCTCGAAGAAGTGGTCGTTGAGCCCTACCTGCTCCACCTGCAACACGGCCTGCCAGATGGCGGCCAATTGGATTTGCAGGGGATTTTGCGGCACCACGTAGGCCTGGCGTGCCTGATTCAAGTCCGGTGTCGGCAGCGCACGACGGTCCAGCTTACCGTTGCTGTTCAACGGCAACGCATCGAGGATGACCCAATGCCCCGGCACCATGTAGTCCGGCAACGACTGGCGCAAATTGTTCGCCAATGCGGACGCTTCCAACGCTTGCCCTTTAACGGGTACCACGTAGGCCACCAATTGCGTGCCTGTCGCGCTCGACTGCGCGATGACGGCGGCTTCACGCAACTGCGGCAAGGCTTGCAGGCTGGCTTCGATCTCGCCCATTTCAACCCGGAAACCGCGGACCTTCACTTGATGATCGATGCGTCCGACGTACTCAAGCGCACCCGCCTCGGTGTAACGGGCCAGGTCGCCGCTGCGGTAGAGACGCGCACCAGGCACGGCGGAGAACGGGTCCGGCAGGAAGCGCTCGGCAGTCAGCGCCGGGCGGTCGAAGTAGCATTGGGCCAAACCGTATTGGGCGCCGATGCACAACTCGCCCACACCCTCGGTGGCCAGCAATTCAAAACCACTGTCCAGCACATACAAGGAGCGACCTTCGATGGCCCGGCCAATCGGCACACCAAACGCATCGCTGGCGTCCGCCAACTGGCAGTCATGCACACTGGACACCACGGTCGCTTCGGTGGGCCCGTAGGTGTTGACCAGGCGCACGTCGCCCAGACCGGCCGCGTACCAGGCGCGCAGCCCTTCCACTGACATCGCCTCGCCGCCCACGTGCACTTGGCGCAGGTTGCCCAGGGGGCGCGGGTCGAGGGAGCACTCCTTGGCGAGCAAATACCAGTAGGCGGCCGGCAGGTCCGCGAGGGTTACGCCCTGCTGCACGATCTCTCGAGCCAACTGCCCAGCGTCCCACAGCTCATCACCACGCATGATCAACGCCGCGCCCACGCACAGCGGCGGGTAACATTGCTCGACAAAGCCGTCGAAGCTGAACGTGGCGAATTGCAGCACGCGGTCTGCCGCGCTCAAGCTGCTGTAGACCTCGGCGCTGTCGCAGAACTGGCCAAGGGCGGCATGGTCGATGGCCACGCCCTTGGGCAGCCCGGTGGAGCCCGAGGTGTAGATCACATACGCCAGGTCGGCGGCTGCGGCGTGGTTGGCGGGATTGGTGGACGGGTAGCGTGCCAGTTCTTCGCCGGACGCGGTGAACTCCTCGCGCACCAGCCCTTGGGGCAACGGTAGGTCGGCCAGCAGCCCGGTCTCGCTGAGCAGCAGGTCGAGCCGGCTGTCAGTCAGCATGTAGGCAAGGCGTTCGCCAGGATAGTTCGGGTCCAGCGGCACGTAGGCGGCGCCGCTCTTGAGCACCGCCAGCAGGCTGACGATCAACTGTGGACCACGTCGTGCGGCCAGGCCGACGCGCCGGCCTGGGCCAACGCCCAGTTCCAGCAGGCGATGGGCAAGACGGTTGGCGCGATCATTGAGTTGGGCGTAGCTCAGGCGTGTATCGCTCGCCTGCACTGCCAGCGCGTCGGGTGTGACGTCGGCCTGGGCAGCAATGCGTTCGTGCACGCGCAGATGACGCTGGGCCGCGCTAGGCGACTGGCTCAGGGCAAGGATGTCGCGCCGTGCAGCTGGGTCGAGTAGACGCAGGCTGCCGACGGGCGCCTGAGCATCAGCCAGCATCTGCACCAGCAGGTGACGTAGGTTGCGGCTTAATTGAGCGACCTGCCGAGCGCTGAAGCGCGCCTGGTCATAGCCGAACTCCAGGCGTAGGCAACTGCCCAGCTCAATGCCCAAAGTCAGCGGATAATGGGTCTGCTCATGGTTATGCAGACGACCGAACGTCAGACCGGCAGGCGCGCCCTGCTTCAAGACGTCCGCCACCGGGAAGTTCTCGAACACCAACAAGCTGTCGAACAGCGCCGCCCCTTGCTGGCCCGCCCAACCCTGGATGTCATAGAGCGGCACATGTTCGTGGTCGCGCAGGCTCAGGTTGAGGGCTTGCAGCTCGCTCAGCCAGTCGGCCACCGCCTGGGTCGGCGCGGCGGCGCTGACAATGGGCAGCGTATTGATGAACAGGCCCAGTTGCTGTTCGATCCCCGGCAACGGCGCCGAGCGGCCGGCGACGGTAGCACCGAACGCCACGCACGCCTGGCCGGTGTAGCGTTGCAGCAACAGGCTCCAGGCCCCTTGCAGCAGCGTGTTGAGGGTGACTTTCTGATGGCGGGCAAACTCGCCGAGGGCGCGGGTGAAGTCGCTGTCCAGCACCACATGATGGTCTGACATGCCCTTGCCGTCGGCCGTCACACGCAGGGCTTGCGCCAGCAAAGTCGGTGCCTGCAACGGCGCCAGACTGGCTTTCCAGAATACCTCGCCCGACGCTTGCTGTTGCAACCAGCCCAGGTAATCGCGGAACTGCCCTTGCGGTGCCGGCACGTTATGCCCGGCGTAATGGGCGATCACTTCGCCGAGCAACTGGGCGTTACTCCAACCGTCCATGAGGATGTGGTGGCTGGTGAAGATCAGGTGCCAGGCACGGCCGGCACCGCGCACCAGCATCAAGCGAAACAACGGCGCCGCATTCAGCGCAAAACCCTTCTCGCGCTCTGCGACAGCAAGCGCGTCAACGTCGGCGGCGACGTCTTCGATCACGTGCAACTGCACATCCACCTGGCGCTGGATCACTTGATGGGCACTGTCCAGGCCAAGCCAGTGGAAGCTGCTGCGCAGGATGTCATGACGGTCCAGCGCGGCTTGCCAGGCACGGCCGAACGCCAACAGGTCGAGGCCTTCGATATCCAGGCGCAACTGGTTGATATAAGCCTCTGCCTCGGGCTCGTACAAGGTGTGGAACAACATGCCCTGCTGCATGGGCGACAACGGGTAGACATCGGCAATGGCTGGCCCCGCGATAGGCAAGCCGTCGAGTTGCAATTGGGTCAGGCGCGCCAGCGGGAAGTCCGAGGGTGTGACCTGCCCCGTGGGCGTGGTGCAGCAGTGTTCGATCAGGGCCTGGAGTTCAGCCGCGTAATCATCCGCCAGGCGCTGAACAGTCGCCACCTCGAACATCTCACGACTAAACCCCCACCGCAGGGCCAATTCACCGCCGTACACCTGCCCTTCCACCGTCAACCAGTTGGCCAGCGGTGCCTCAGGGTCCTGGGCCTGACCGCTGCCCTGGTCAGCCGGAACGAACAGCGCCGCCTCGTTGAACTGGCGGTCGAACTGACCCAGATAGTTGAAGGTGATGCGCGGCGCCGCCTGATTCGACAAGGCGTCACGCGCCGCGGGTGCGCCGAGGTAGCGCAGCAGGCCATAGCCGATACCTTTGTGCGGCACGGCCCGCAGTTGCTCCTTCACCGACTTGATCGCCGCCGACAACTCACCCTCGGCCTGCAGGCGCACCGGGAACAGGCTGGTGAACCAACCCACGGTGCGGCTCAGGTCGAGCGTGTCGAACAGGTCTTCACGACCATGGCCTTCCAACTGGATCAGCGCGGCAGGCTGCTCGCTCCAGCGGCTGATGACCCGCGCCAGGGCGGTCAGCAGCAGGTCGTTGACCTGGGTGCGATAGGCCGCCGGGGCGTCTTGCAGCAGTTGGCGGGTGTGTTCGGCGCTGAGGCGGATTTCGAGTGTGGTGCCCAGGCGGTTTTGCAGGCCGCCCTGAGGGTTGTCGCAGAGCAGATCGGCGCTCGCAGTTTGTGCCTGCCAGTACGGCAGTTGATCGTCCAGCGTCTGCGCATGGGCCCGCAATTGCTGCGCCCACAGCTGGTAGGCGCTGGTCTTGGCCGGCAGTGCGGCGTTGCGGTAAGCCTGTTGCAAATCGTCAAGCAGGATGCGCCACGACACGCCGTCCACCACCAAGTGATGGATCACCAGCAGCAGGCGCTGGGTACCCTCGGCCATCGCGACCAGCACCGCGCGCACCATGGGTCCGTGTTCAAGGTTGAGGCTGCGCTGGGCGCTATCGCAGAGTGCGGCCAACTCGGTGTCGTCGGCGGCCTGGATTTGCCACAACTCGGCGGTTGTCACCGGCTCGGCATGGGTTTGCTGCCAGCCTTCTGCGTGTTGCACAAAGCGCAGGCGCAGGGCGTCGTGGTGGTTGATCAACTGGGTCAAGGCCGCTGCAAGGCGCGCAGGCTCAAGGATTTCGCGTGGGGTCAGCAGCAACGACTGGTTCCAATGCTCACGCGCCGGGATCGCCTGCTCGAAGAAGCAGTGCTGCACGGGGGTGAGGATCACCTCGCCGGTGACTGGCCCTTGTTCAATAACGGTTGCCTGCTCAAAGGCAGCCACCCGCGCCAGGCTGCGCACGCTCTGGTACTGGAACAGGTCTCGCGGGCTGAGGCGAATACCCGCCTGGCGCGCACGGCTGACCACCTGGATGGAGATGATCGAGTCGCCGCCCAGTTCGAAGAAGTTGTCTTCCAGGCCGATCTGCGGCGTGCCGAGCACATCACTCCAGATCGCCGCCAAGGCTTTTTGCAGGTCATTTTCCGGCGCGACATAGGCCTGCTGTGGGGTGGCGTCCGGCAATGGCAAAGCTTTGCGGTCAAGCTTGCCGTTGGCAGTCACCGGCAACTTGTCCAGGGGCACCATGTGGGTGGGCACCATGTATTCCGGCAGGCTGCTGAGCAACCAGGCCTTGAGGTCGCGCGGCGCGGCGCCTTCCAACACCAGATAGGCCACCAACTGCTTGGCGCCCTGCACCAGCACCACGGCTTCACGCACCGATGGGTGCTGCATAAGGCGCGCCTCGATTTCACCCAGCTCGATCCGCAGGCCGCGCAACTTGACCTGGTGATCGAGGCGGCCAAGGTATTCGATTACCCCGTCGGCCCGCTGGCGCACGCGGTCGCCGGTGCGGTAAAGGCGTGCGCCTTCACCGAAGGGGCTCGGCACAAAACGCTCGGCGGTGAGCGCCGGTCGTCGATGATAACTGCGCGCCAGGCCAGTGCCGCCCAAGTACAGCTCGCCGCTGACGCCAGTGGGAACAGGGTTGAGCTGGGCGTCGAGCACATAGGTGCCGAGGTTGGCGATGGGCCGGCCGATAGGCACGCTGTCGGCGCCTTCGTCGATGCAGGTCCAGTGGGTAACGTCGATGGCCGCTTCGGTCGGACCATAGAGGTTGAACAGACCGGCCTGTGGCAACTTGGCGAACACTTGCAACTGCGCATCCAGCGGCAAGGCTTCACCGCTGCACACTATGCGTCGCAGGCTGTTGCAGGCTTGCACCCCCGGCTCATGGATAAACGCCTGGAGCATCGATGGCACGAAGTGCAAGGTGGTGATGCGGTGCTGCGCGATGGTCTCGATCAGGCGCGCTGGCTCACGGTGTTCACCGGGCGCGGCGACGACCAGGCGCGCGCCGGTCATCAACGGCCAGAAGAACTCCCACACCGACACGTCGAAACTGAACGGGGTTTTCTGCAGCACCGCATCGCTGGCGTCCAGGCCATAGGCCTGTTGCATCCAGCACAGCCGGTTGACCAGCGCACGGTGGCTGTTGCCGGCGCCCTTGGGCTTGCCGGTGGAGCCGGAGGTGTAGATCACGTAGGCCAAGTTCAACGCGTGCAGGCTGACGTTTGGCGCTTCAGTGCGGTAGCCATCGAGCCAGCCGGCGGGCTGGTCCAGGGCAATCACCTGAATGCCATCGGCAGGCAGCAACGGCAACAGGCTACGCTGGCTGAGCAACAACTGGATGCCGCTGTCCTCGACCATGTAGGCCAGGCGCTCCCGGGGGTATTCAGGGTCCAGCGGGACGTAGGCGCCACCCGTCTTGAGAATCGCCAGCAGGCCGACCACCATTTCGATGGAACGCTCGATGCAAATCCCCACCAGAGCGTCGGGGCCAACGCCCTTCGCGCGCAGGGCATGCGCCAGTTGGTTTGCACGCGCATCCAGTTGAGCGTAAGTCAGCGTGGCAGCGCCAAACAGCAGCGCCGGCGCATCGGGCGTAGCCCGTACCTGGTCTTCGATCAGGTGATGAATGCCGCGATCAGTCGGATATACCTCGGCGGTCTGGTTCCAGGTTTGGATCAACACCTGTTGTTCATGCGCGGCCAGCATCGGCAATTCACCGATTCGCTGCTCACCGTCGCCCACCATGGACTGCAACAGGCTGATCCAGTGCGCGGCCATGCGCTGGATAGACGACGCGTCGAACAGGTCATTGGCGTAGGTCAGCGCGGCCTGCAGCGTGCCGGACTTTTCATAGGTATCGAGTGTCAGGTCGAACTGGGTGGTGCGGCCTTGCCATTCCACCAACGCCAGCTTCAGGCCGGAGGCAGTGCTGACGCTTGCGATGTCAGCGACCACCGGCTGGTGGTTGTACATCACTTGGAACAGCGGCGTATGGCTCAGGCTGCGCTCGACCTTGAGCGCTTCTACCAGACGCTCGAACGGCAGATCCTGATGGGTCTGCGCACCCAAGGCATGCTCTTTGATGCCTTGCAGCAGCTCATTGATACGAGTTTGCCCGGTCAACTCGGTGCGCAAGACTTGGGTGTTGACGAAAAAGCCGATCAACCCTTCGACTTCAGTCCGGTTGCGGTTGGCAATGGGCACGCCAACGCGGATATCGCCCTGCCCGGTGTAGCGATGCAGCAGTACGTTAAAAGCGCCGAGCAACAGCATGAACAGGGTGACATTGTGTTTTTGCGCGCAAGTGCGCAGTTGTGCGGCCAGTTCGGGTTCAATCGCGAAATTGTGGCGCGTGCCCTGGTAGCTCGGCATCGCCGGGCGCGGGCGGTCGGTGGGCAGCTCCAGCACGGGATGCTCATCGCCCAGGCGCGCTTGCCAGTAATCCAGTTGGCGCGTCTGCTCACCCGCTTCCAGCCAGCGGCGCTGCCACAGGGCGTAGTCGCTGTACTGGATCGGCAAGGCCGGCAGTTGCGGGGTTTCGTTGCGCTCGTGGGCGTCGTAGCAGCGGATGAACTCGTCGATCAGCACGTTCATCGACCAGCCGTCGGAGACGATATGGTGCAGAGTCAACAGCAGCACATGCTCCTGTGCGCCGAGCTTGAGCAATTGCACGCGCAGCAGCGGACCGTTTTCCAGGTCGAACGGCAGCAGCGATTGACGGGTCGCCGCTTCGTTGACGGCCTGTTCGCGCTCGGCGGCAGCGAGGTGGCTCAGGTCCCGTTGCTCGACGGTCAGCACCGTATCAGCCGGCACCTGCACCAGGCGCTCGTCTGCCTGACGCTGGAACACCGTACGCAGGGTTTCGTGGCGCGCGACCAGGCTGGCAAACGCCTGCTCTAGCGCGCCAAGGCTCAACGCGCCCTTGAGTCGCACCGCACCCGGCAGGTTGTAGGCGCCACTGGCCGGGTCCAATTGCCAAAGAAACCACATGCGCTGCTGCGCATAGGACAACGCCTGGCGATCCTGCGCCTCCACCCCTGCTGGAATCGGAAACCGGGAAAAATCCACGCCTTCTTTCTGCAAGGCCTGCAGGAACAATCGGCGCTTTTCCAGGGGCAACCCGATAAACCGGCGAGCAAGTTTCAAGGAGTCTTCAGCATTCATTTCTTGGAGTCCGGAGCAATAGGCAGGAAGCACAAAGGCACGTCGTCCCTATAAAACGAACCGGACAGGGAAAAATTAGCGGGCGGTGGCAGACGCGGAGCACGGTGTCATCAAGGGTTACATCAATCTCGGGAAGACCGCCCGAACACAAGCTAGCATTGACGAACACCACTTTTTGCAACTACATTTAGTTACACGCAGGGAGCGCCGTGTCCAAAAATGAAAAGCTGCTCACCAAATTGCTCAACGAGCAAATGACATTTACTTGGCCCGAACTCGTCACGCTGTTGCGTCGGCTGGGCTACACACAGATTGAAGGGGCCGGAAGCCGCGTCAAGTTCGACATCGGCGACCCCAGTGCAATGATCACCTTGCACAAGCCTCACCCTGGCAACGAACTGAAACACTACATTCGACGCCAGATCATCTAACAATTGAGATCAGGAGAGCTGATTCAGTGAACAACCAACTGAAACACAACGGCTACATCGGCTCCATCGAAGCCAGCCTCGAAGACAACTGCCTGTTCGGCAAGGTTTTGTTCATCAAGGCGCTGGTGAGCTACGAAGGGAAAACCGTCGCCGAGCTGGACACGGCCTTTCGTGAGGCGGTGGATGATTACCTCGCCACCTGCCAGACCCTGGGGCAGGCACCAGAGAAACCTTGCAAAGGTTCCTTCAATGTCCGGGTCGGCCATGACCTGCATCTGGCGGCGGCGCTGGCGGCGACCCGTAAAAAGGTGACGCTCAATGACCTGACCCGTCAGGCGTTGCACGAGTTTCTGCAGCATCACAGTGCAGACGCTAGCCCAGCGGTCGGCTGATCACCCCAGGCGCCGATACCCCAACACCGCCGAGCCCAGCACCACAGCTCCCGCCACCCATGCGATCCAGAACCCGCTGGTGGCGCCAAAGTGGTCGATCATCCAACCGGAACTGGCGGCGCCTATGGCCACGCCGATGCTGAGGCCGGTGATCAGCCAGGTCATGCCTTCGGTCAGGCGACTGGCGGGCACGATCTGCTCCACCAGGGCCATGGCCACGATCAGGGTCGGGGCGAAGAACACCCCGGCGAGCGACTTGAGCAAGGCTTGCAGGGCCTGGAGCTATTGCTGCGCGGCCTGTACCTCACACCAGCCGCTTGATCTGCTTATGCCGCCAGACCAACCGGTAATACGCGGTCTGCAATGCCAGCATTGCCAGGTAAGTCACCGGAAACGCCATCCACACCCCTTCCAGGCCGAAATGGGCATTGAACAGGTAAGCGATCGGCAACTCGACGCAGAGCACGCAGAAAATCGAGATCGTGACCGGCATCAGCACCACGCCACTGGCGCGCATGATCCCGCCGATCACAGCCTGAAAGCCGAACACCAGGATGCTCCACAACATGATGTGCAGCAGGTGTTCGGCGTTGATCCGTGCCGCGTCGTCGGTGATGAACAGGCCGAGTAACCAGTGGGACAGCACATAACCCAGCACAATCAGGCCGCCAGTGAGGCAGGTGTTGATCAACAAGCCCGTGCGCAGGATCGGCCCGATGCGTTCCAGGCGCCCGGCGCCAATGGCCTGCGCACCGAGGATCGACGCGGTGATGGCAATCGACAGTGCCGGAAACTGCACATAGTTGACGATTTGTGTCACCGCGCCATACGCCGCCGTGGCCTGGGAGCCATGGCCGTTAACCAGGGCGAGAATGACCAATTCTGACAGCGACAGCACCACCATCTGTAAGCCGGTAGGCAGGCCTATGCGCAAGACCTTTCCTAAAATCACGCGGTCCAGGCGTAAGGCCGCGAGCAGTTCGCGATCCGGCGCCATCACATGGTTTTTATGGCGCAGGCGCAAGATCAAAAACAGCATTGCCAGGGCGTTGCCTACCAGTCCGGCATACACCGCGCTCTGGATACCCATCGGCGGCAAGCCAATCCAGCCGCGAATCAGCGCCGGGGTCAGCAGCAGGCCGACCAAGGTCGAGACCATCAGTGCCAGCAGCGGCGAGATCGTATCGCTGACGCCACGCAGCAATTGGGTGTAGAGAATGAACACCAGCAGCAACGGCATGATCAGCATCATTTTCTGGGCATAACCGACCGCATCGTCGAGCACATCAATCGGCGTGCCCAACGCCTGCAAGGCCGGGCGCGCAAACAGGCTGCCCAGCACCGCGGCGATCATACCCACCAGCGCCCCCAGGGTCAGGGTGGCGCCGGTAATCGCCTTGACCATCCCTGTTTCCTGGGCGCCCCAGGCCTGGCCGATCAACACCGAGGCACCCGCCCCCAGGCCAATCACCAGGGCGATAAAGAAGAACACGATGGGAAACATCCCCGACACCGCTGCCAGCGCCTGGGTGCCGAGCATTTGACCGACGTAGATGCCATTGAGGGTGCCGGAAAAGCTTTGCAGGAAGTTGGACAGCACCATCGGTGCCAGAAAGATCAGGTAGATCTGCCAGAGCGGACGTTGCAAAGGGCTTTGCATGAAAAACGGGGCCTCGGATCACTAAAGCGTGCGAAGGTTATACCGCAAGTGGATCCCATCTTCCTGTGCTTTCGGGCTCAACCACCTGGCAGGCAGTGCTACTGGCGTTTCATCTGCAGGGTCAGGCATGAAACAGCCACGGCCTGAACGCAGGTATCACGTTGCGGGCCGGCCACAATTGTTCTTGCAGGCGCGTTGAAACCCTCATCCAACTGGCGCGTGCCCGTTTTTGAGTATCTCGTCGATGTTAGCCATATCGAAACGTTTGTCCTCGTAGCCCGCCCCTCCCTGGCTGTTAACGCCAATATCCAGCTCGCGCAAAAGCCCGGGACGGTTGAGCAGCTCAGTTGCAAGTTGCCGTGCTTCGGGGCTGAACGTACGATTCGATGGCGTTAGACCGGCCGCCTCCTTCAGTTCATTGACGTTGACATATTGATCGTCTGCGCCGGCAGTAAACTGCCTGAAGTTATCCTTTATGCCCTGAATCAGGTCGTGGTTATCCATGTTCCGGTACTTGTCCGACGAGTAAGCCAGGTTATCCCTGGAGAACGCCCCATCGAGCACGCCCATGCCGCTTTGATCAAGCTCCTTGAACACTTCTCCACGCTCAAGCAGCTCATTGGCCAGCGCCATCTCGGCTCCCGTGGCGGGCCGACCATCCAAGTGATAACCGCTGGCAACCGCATTGAGTGATTTGTCGGTGATCAAACCGGGGGAGTTTGGATCTTCAAATGAACTGAAACGAGCCAGTATCTTGTTGAGAAGCTCTTGCTTGCTGTCGTTCGCATAAGGACGCTGCCCCGACAGTGACATCGAGCCGTCCCATTGGTTTTTATGAGCGTAGTGCGGCGCAGACATGGAGGGCTGTTGCCAATCGGCCTGAGGTGCATATTGGTTTTCCAAACGCTGGCGCTGCATGACGCCGCTGTAGCGCCCTGGGAATTCCCGCACCGGAGGTGCTTCCTGCTGCTCGACGTAAGCAACGGTCTGGTCCGCGTCGCTCGGGCTGATCAACCCATCTGATGAACCGCCGTGGTTGATCCCGTCAAGCATGCCGTTCAATTCAGGCCGCTGGAGAATCTCCCTTGCCAAAAACGTCATCCGATCATGAAACGGATCTCCGTTCAGTGGGCGGTTAGCCGCGTGCAGAAGGGATTGCTGTGTCACAAACCCGCTGTCAGAACTCTGGAAGTATTCAAAGTTATCAGCGAAATCCCGAGCAACCACTGAGTTGGGTACACGCCAACCAGCCTTATCAGAAGGTGCCTTGGGTTGCTCGCAACGAGCGCTGAAATCACCGCAATAAGGGGTTTCCTGACGAAGATTTACATAGGACATAGCAAGACCTCAGATACTGGAATCGATAACAGCCAACCCAAATCGACTGCGCGCTGGATCAACATTCCATCTGTGGCCATGAGCGCGAAAACGGTTCCCGTGGACGGCTGGGGAAGGATCACGCAGGAGTGATAGGCAGCGAGCGTTTGTGCGCTGTCTTGCTGTACGCCCCCTCTACGATTGCCCTCACCCGCTCACTCACGGGTTCGCCCATGAGGTACGCATCGATCTCTGCGTAAGAGCAACCGTACGCGTGCTCATCCGGCTTACCCGGCGCCAGTTCCTCCAGGTCGGCCGTGGGATGCTTGTGCACCAGGTTATCAGGCGCGCCCAGTGCGCTGGCCAGTAGGCGCACCTGGGTTTTGGTCAGGCCCGACAGCGGTGCCAGGTCGCAGGCGCCGTCGCCGAATTTGGTGAAAAAACCCATCAGTGCTTCCGCGCCATGGTCCGTACCGACCACCAGCCCATTGTGCAAATTGGCCACGGCGTATTGCGCGATCATCCGCGTGCGCGCCTTGACGTTGCCCTTGATGAAGTCAACATGGCTGGCGCTGGCGTCGGTAGCGGTCAGGCTGGCCATCAGGCCGTCAACACTGGCGGCGATGTTCAGCGTGTCGATATGGTCCGGGGTGATGAAATCCAGGGAAGCCTTGGCGTCGCTTTCATCGGCCTGGGTTTTATAGGGCAGGCGCATGGCGATAAAGCGCGCGGCGTAACCCTCGGCGCGCAGTTGTTCGACGGCCAATTGGCACAGACGGCCAGCCGTCAGCGAATCAACGCCGCCGCTGATGCCCAGCACCAGGGCCGTGCAGCCGGCGCTGCGCAAGGTGGTCTTGATGAAGCCGATGCGCCGTTGAATTTCCTTGGTTTCACCGCCCTTGACCAGTTGCCGATTGATGTTCAGTTCCTGCGCGATACGATTTTGCATGTCACACCTCCACGCTACCGACATTGAACACCTTTGCCGCGTACTGCAAAAACGAGGCGTCTTCGCAAACGTTCTTGATCGGGTCATCCGAGAACTTCACCACCGGTTCACCGTGCACCCGCACCAGTTTCATCACGATGCTCAGCGGTTCGACGCCTTCCACATCGCAGGCCAGGCTGGTGCCCATGCCGAAACCGAACTTGGCCTTGCCGCGCACGTGGCGCAATATCGGCAGGCATTTTTTGAAGTTCAGGCCATCGGAAAACATCAGGTCCTTGGTCATCGGGTCGATGCCCAGTTGCTTGTAGCGGGCCAGGACTTTGTCGGCCCAGACGATGGGGTCGCCGGAGTCCTGGCGCAGCCCGTCATACAGTTTGGCGAAGTACAGGTCAAAATCCTTGAGGAAAAAGTCGGTGCTGATGGTGTCGGTCAAGGCAATACCCAAGCGGCCGCGGTATTCACGCACCCAGTTTTCCAGGCCGGCGTTCTGGCTTTCGCGCAGCCGGCCCAGTTGTTGGTGCACCATCATCCACTGGTGGGCCATGGTGCCGATCAGCGGCAGGTCGAATTCGTAGGCCAGGTGCGCGTTGCTGGTGCCGACGAACTGGCCGGGGAAGTCGCGGCGCATGATGTCGACCACTTCGCGCTGGGCCTTGAACGACAGGCGCCGGCGGGTGGAAAAATCGGAGACGCGCAAGTCGGCCAGCTCATCGCGGCTGAGGTTTTTCTCCAGCCAGTCGAACTTCTGGTAGAGCTTGCGGGTGATGTCTTCCAGGGTCACGTCGGGGTATTTATCGCGGTTGCGCAGCTCGCTGACCAGCGCCAGTACCGGTTGCTCGAACATGATGCAATGCAGCATCGGGCCGACCACGCGGATGTTGAGTTGGCCGTCGACCTCACTGACGTGGATATAACGCAGGTTGAAGCGGAACAGGCCGAGAAAGCGCTCGTAATCAGGCGTGAGGTACTCACGAAAACGCGGGTTGAACAAGAAGCGCAATTCGCCCTCACGCATGTGCAGGCCCGCGAGCTTCTCCAGCTCGTCGCGCAGTTGCGGGATCAAGTGGCCGAGCTTTTCCTTGGCTCGCACGATGAAGTTGTATTCCACATCAACGTTGGGGTGCTGGTGCAACACCGCCTGCATCATCGTGAAGGTGTAGTAGTCAGTGTCGAGCAAACCCTGGATCACCGGGGATTCGTAGTCGTATGCACTTTCCATGGTGTGTCTCCTTAACGCGCGGCCTGTGCTGCCAGTTCTTCGCGGGTGCTGCTGATGACGGCACCGGCCTTGAGCAACTCACTGACGGCCTGTACGCCGCCCTCCTCGGTAATACCCCGGCACGCCGGCAGGTGCAGGACCACTTCCAGGCCGGCCTTGAGCAGTTGCAACGCGGTGGTCTTGACGCAGTAGTCCAGGGCCAGGCCGCCGACGATCACACGCCTGACGCCTGTGGCGTTCAGGTACTCGATCACGCCGGTGGACAGCTTGTCGTGCAGGTCGTGGTAACACGCGCCGTAGGGGTGCAGGTCGGGTTCGACGCCTTTCCAGATGAAGTAATCGTAGTCATACGGGGTGGGCAGCTCGTCGAGCAAGGTGAAGCCTTCGGTGCCGGGTACGCAGTGGCTCACCCAGGTCACATCGGCATGGGCCAGGCCGGTGGGCCGCAGCATCTCGCTGTGCTGGGTGACCACCCAGGGCGCGTGCGGGGTGTGGGCGTCCTTGCTGCCGACACGGTGGCCGGCGAGGCTTGCCATGAAGTTCAGCTCGGCACCGATCTGGTCGCCCCCGGCCACTGGTAACTCAGCGGGGCACAGCGGCGTAAAGCTCTTCTGGGCGTCGACGTCGAATGAAGCAATGGCAGTTTTCGCGAGTGTCATGGCAGCTCTCCTGTGGCCTGAAAACAAAAGTACACGTCATGTACTTTCATTGCAAGAAACATTTATTTATCTATCCTGGAGCCAGTACATGACATATCTGTTCGATTCGTTAGACTGTGCCCACCGCTGTTTAGAAGGACGTCACATGACACTTAGCGCCTACCTCCATACCGTCGACCTGTGTGTGTTGTTTTACTGCCGCACCTCCAGCCAATTGCAACTGCTGCTGAACAAGCGCGAAGCCGAACCGTTCGCTGGGCATTGGGCGTTACCCGGCGTAGTGGTGAATGGCGGCGTGCAAGATCTGAGCCTCCAGGATGCGGTGGAGCGTTTGCGTGCAAGCGACAAGGTCGGCCTGGACCTGGCCTGGAGCGAGCAAGTGGGCACGGTGGGGGATGCGTTTCGTGATCCGCGGTGCTGGTCGTCGTCCACGTACTACCTGGCGATTGCCACGGATGAAGTGACGCTGGGTGAGCATCAGGGCTGGTTTTCGCTGGCGGCGGTTGCGGACGGGAGCATCAAGCTGCCGTTCGATCACAACAGCATCGTGGCCGCCGTGCAGGAACGCTTGTTCTCCAAGTCGCTGTACAGCAGCTTGCCGTTGATGTTCCTGGGCGATGAATTCAGCGCGCCCGAAGCGACCACGATCTTTTCCCTGGTGCTCGCGCGCCCGGTGTTGAAGACCAGTATTCGCCAGCGTTTGTTGAAGCTGACTGAGGCACGGTATTTACGCGAGACGGGGCGCAAGAAGAATGGCGAAGGCGGCCGGCCCCAGGCGACGGTGGAGGTTTTGAAGCCTGGGGAGATCTACTTCTTTGATCGCAGCTTTGCCGACTAGCCTCGCTCTAAAGAATAAAGCACATCAAATGCTCCGCATATGACGCTAGTTCATCCAGTTGCCGCCATCCACGTTGTACGTTTGCGCCACAACATAGTCAGCGTCTTTGGAAGCCAGGAAAACCGCCATTCCCGTCAAATCCTCCGGCGTGCCCATCCGCCCAAACGGCACCTCATCCCCTACCCGCTTCTTTTTCTCGCCTGGCGCCAGCCCTTCATGCTTGGCGAAGAGCGCATCCACCCCGTCCCAATGCTCACCCTCCACCACACCCGGTGCAATGGCGTTGACGTTGATCCCTTGCTTGATCAGGTTCAACCCTGCCGATTGCGTCAGGCTGATCACCGCTGCCTTGGTCGCGCAGTAGATCGCCACCAGCGGCTCGCCCCGGCGCCCGGCCTGGCTGGCCATGTTGATGATCTTGCCGCCGTGGCCCTGGCTGATCATCTGCCGCGCGGCGGCCTGCAGGGTGAAGAGTGTGCCGGCGACGTTGATCGAGAACAGCCGTTCGAAGCTCTCGCGGGTGATGTCGACGATGGGCGCCAAATCGAACAGCGCGGCGTTATTGACCAGAATATCCAGCTTGCCGGCCTCGGCCACCACGGCAGCAATTGCATCGTCGATGGAGGCTTGGTCGGTGACATCCATCTCTACCGCGTAAGCCTGTGGGCCCAACTCGGCGGCCGTGACCTGGGCTTGTTGCAGGTTGATGTCGGCGATGGCGACCGTCGCACCTTCAGCGATGTAGGCCTGGGCAAACGCGCGGCCAATACCGCGCGCCGATCCGGTGATCAGCGCGCTTTTACCTTCGAGACGTTTCATGAAAATGTCCTGTAGAAATTACTTCGGATAGCCGGCGCGTTTCATCTCGCGCTCGGCAGTGGACTGCGCTTGAAGCAAGGCCTGGTCAACCGACATACCGCCAGTCAGCGCCGCCGAGAACAACTTGCCGACCGAGGTGCCGATGGCCTGGAACTCGGGAATGGTCACGTACTGGATGCCCACATAGGGCACCGGTTTCGCCGACGGATGCGCGGGGTCAGCGTGTTTCATCATCTCCAAAGTCACTTGGGCAAACGGTGCGGCTTTCAAATACGCCTCGCTGTAGGTGGACTGGCGGGTGCCTGGCGGTACGTTGGTGATGCCTTCTTTGTCAGCAACGAGTTGGATGTAGTCCTTGGAGGTGGCCCACGTGATAAAGGCCTTTGCGGCGTCCTTGTGCGTTGAGGTAGCCGGAATGGCCAGGGACCAGGCGTAGAGCCACGAGGAGCCTTTATCCGTGACTTCGGTAGGCGCGACGGCGAAACCTACGCTGTCGGCGACCTTACTTTGAGTGTTATCCGTGGTGAAGGAACCGGCCACGCTGGCATCGACCCAGATCGCACATTTGCCACTGTTGAACAGCGCCAGGGTCTCGTTGAAACCGTTGCTGGAAACACCCGGCGGGCCGTATTGCTTGAGGGTGTTGACGTAGAAGTTGGCGGCCGCTGTCCACTCGGGGCTGGTCAGCTCGGGCTTCCATTGCTCGTCGAACCAGCGTGCGCCAAAGGCATTGGCCATGGTGCTCAGCAAGGCGATGTTCTCGCCCCAGCCGGCCTTGCCACGCAGGCACATGCCGTATTGGCCTTTGTCCTTGGCGGTGAGCTTGGCGGCGAACTCGCCGAGCTGGCTCCAGGTCGGGTGCGTGGGCATACTCAGGCCGGCTTGCTGGAACAGATCGGTGCGGTAGTAGGTCACCGTGCTTTCGCCGTAGAACGGCAAGGCGTAGAGGGTGCTGTTGACCGACAGGCCCTGGCGCACCGAGGGGAAGATATCATCGGCGTCGTAATCGGCCGGCAATTGGGTCAGCGGTTCCAGCCAGTGCTTGGCGCCCCACAATGGAGTTTCGTAGGTGCCGATGGTGAGCACGTCGAACTGCCCACCCTGGGTGGCGATATCGGTGGTGAGGCGCTGGCGCAGGACGTTTTCCTCCAGCACTACCCACTTGAGCTTGATATCCGGATGCTGTGCTTCGAACACCTTGGACAGGCGCTGCATGCGGATCATGTCGCTGTTGTTGACCGTAGCGATGGTGACGGTGTCGGCGGCATAACTGGGCATGGCCAGCGCCAGGCCTGAAAGCAGGAACAACGCTTGCGGGAGCTTGAACATAGCGGTTTCTACCTGTTGTTTTTGTTGTTGAGGGCCGATTACAGCAGCTCCTCCAGGCCCTCCACAAACGCGTGACGAATGCTCGACTGGTACTTTTTTAACCTTTGGCTCGAAGTTAAAAAAGTATCAGTGCCAAGCGAAACCGGGGGTAGCGCTCCCACGGCCGAGGCGCGTATTTTGGATCGATTCCAAGAATCATAAGAAGCCTCCCATGCCTGTCAGCCGCGCCAAGCTGTTCGAGCACCGCCCCGCCGAGCTGGAAGTGATCCTGCCCGAACCGAACCACTGCTTCCGTTGGTTCGAACACGACTACCCCTATGATTTGGCGCGCTGGAACCACCACCCCGAATTTGAAATCCACCTGATCCGCCAAGGCAGCGGCAAACTGGTCGCCGGCGACTACATCGGTGCGTTCGGTGCCGGGCACGTCGCCTTGATCGGCCCCGACCTGCCCCACGACTGGATCGGCGAACTGGCCCCTGGTGAGTACCTGACCGGCCGCGATGTGGTGCTGCAATTCGACGGCGCCGCCCTCCTCGCCCTGCGCAAGACCCTGCCTGAACTCGGCGACTTGCAGCCGTTGTTCGAGCACGCCCGACGCGGCCTCGAATTCACTGGCGAGACGGCGCTACAGGCCGCGCGTCTAATGGAAGACATCGGGCGCGCCCATGGCCTGCAACGGTTGGTCCTATTCCTGCAACTGCTCGACAGCCTGAAGAACGCCCCGACGCCGCAGGTCAAGGCGCTGGCCAGCCCCTGCTACGCGCCTACCCTGGACGCCCGCAGCGCCGAACGCATCAACAAGGCATTCGACTATCTGATGCGCGAGCTGACCGGCGATGTGCGTCTTTCGGTGATCGCGCAGCAACTGGAAATGAGCGAACCAGGCTTTTCGCGCTTCTTCAAGCGCAACACCGGCCATGGTTTTATCGACTTGATGCGCAAGTTTCGCGTGCAGCGCGCCTGCCGCTTGTTGCTGCAAAGCGATATGTCGGTGGCGGACATCTGTTTTGAAGTGGGCTACGCCAACCTGTCCAACTTCAACCGGCACTTTCGTATCGAGATGGACCAGACGCCGAGTGACTATCGAAGGGAAACCGCGATGCATTTGTTTAACCGAATCGAAAAAATGACACCCCGTCAATTCTGACCAAAAGGTTGACTAATCCCGGTTTTTTTCAGGCTGATCAATTGATTGAGCAAAGTTGGTACAGCCTGTGCAAACGTTTGCGGAACGAACTTGCCAGCCAAGTTCTTCCTCACCCGAGGAATCGGGTTCAAACCGCGTACGAATAGGGATTTTCAATGCAACCCACCTCAAGGCGTCCTGCTCCCTTTGGTGTTTCCTTGCTACTGGCCGCCGTTACGGGAGTACTCAGCGTGCCCATTTTGGCGCAGGAAAAACCCATGGATGACTCAGCACAGGGCGAAACCCTTAGCCCAAAAACCAAGATCCCTGAAGCCAGCCCGGCAAAAAATAGCCCGTACCTGTCGGACTGGTTCAACCAGGACCTGACATTGATCGGCAGCAAAGACATCAGCTTCGGCCCCAAGCCACAGGATGATGTCTACCTGGAATACGAGTATTTCGGCCGCAAAGGGCCATTCGAGCTGTACGGATACATCGATGTGCCGAAGATCCTCACCATCGGTAACAGCAATGACAAGGGCGTGTGGGACCACGGCTCGCCGGTATTCATGGAGCACGAGCCGCGTATTTCCATCGACTACCTGGCAGGCCGCAGCCTGGCCATCGGGCCGTTCAAGGAATGGTACGTGGCGTTTGACTGGATCTACGATCACGGCAGCCGCAAGGAAAACCGCGCCAACACACTGTACAGCGGCCTGGGCACTGACATCGACACCCACTCGCGAGTGAACCTGTCGGCTAACTTCTACGGGCGTTACCAGTGGGAAAACTACGGTGCCAGCAATGAATACTCATGGGACGGTTACCGCGCGCAAATGAAGTACATCGTGCCCATCAGCAAGTTCGACAACGGTGCTTCACTGACCTATATCGGCTTCACCAACTACGATTTCGGCTCAGACCTGCACAAGGACAACCCGGCGCGCACCGCCAATTCCCTGGTGGCCACCAACGTGCTGCTGTATTCGTTCACCCACCTGCGTTTCACCTTGGTCGGCCGCTACTTTCACAACGGCGGCAACTGGGAAGACGGCAGTGAGTTGAATTTCGGCGAGGGCAACTTCCGCGCCCGCTCCGACGGCTGGGGCTATTACGCCGGCGTCGGCTACCAATTCTGATAAAGGAGCATTAGATGAATACGCTGACTCGCTTTTCAATCGCCGCGGGCCTGGCCGTACTGCCTCACGTGGCAATGGCTGACACGCCGACGCCGATCAAACCCAAAGTGATGCTGATCACCATGTTCGCCCCCGAGGCACAAACCTGGATCGATCGCCTGGAACTCAAGCAGGAAGTGCGCGTACCGGGGCTGTCCGCCGAATACCCGGTGATCCGCTGCAACACCCAGGACGTGTGCCTGCTGGTCACCGGCATGGGTCAGACCAATGCCGCCGCGTCCACGCTGGCCCTGGCCTTGTCACCCAAGTTCGACCTGCGCCAGAGCTACTTCCTGATCGCCGGGATCGCCGGCATCAGCCCCAAACATGGCACCATCGGCACCACCGCCTGGGCACACTACCTGGTGGAGTTCGGCACCCAGTGGGAGCTGGATTCGCGGGATGCGCCCAAGGATTGGCCGACCGGCTACATTGGCATCAACACCAAGGGCCCCAACGAGAAACCACCGCTGGACTATAAGACCGAAGTGTTCGAGCTGAACCCCAAGTTGCAGGCCAAGGCATATGCCTTGTCGCAAAAAGTTGAACTGACCGAAAGCAAGGCGTCCAGCGCCTGGCGCAAACACTACCCTGCCGCCCCGGCCAACCAGCCACCACAGGTCACCCGCTGCGACACCTTGGCGGGCAACACGTGGTTTTCCGGCACGCGCCTGAGCGAACGCGCGGAAGTCTGGACCCAGTTGCTGACGGACAACAAAGGCGAGTACTGCACCACCCAGCAGGAAGACAACTCCACCTATGAAGCGCTGTTACGTGCAAGCCGTGAGGGCTTGGTGGATATCCAGCGCTTGGCGGTTGTGCGTGCAGGTTCGGACTTCGACCGCCCCTATCCTGGCTACAGCGAAGTGGACAACCTGCTCAAATACGCGGATCAGGGCGGGTTCGTGCCAGCGCTGGAGAACCTGTATCGCACGGGCAACCCGCTGGTACAGGCGATCCTCAAGAACTGGTCAGCCTGGGAAAAAGGTGTTCCCGAAGCCTAGTGAAGATCAAACCGTGTCAGGGCAGGAAGATGATTTTGTCCGCACTGCCTTGGTTAACGTGCTCATAGCACTGCAACCCATCAGCCAGCGCCACTTCACGCAGGCCGGTGGGCAGTGGCAGCAAGCCTTCATCAAAAAAGCTCCCGAACTGCCTCAGCATCACCGCGCACTGCTCGCAGTTGTAGAGCAACGAATTGATCCCCACCACCGAGCCGCCCTTGCGGTACAGGGCCAGGGCCGGCAGTTGTACATGGCCGTCCACCGGTGCCGCGATGATCGCGATGCGACCGAACGGCGCCAGGCCTGCCACGGCTGCCGGTAGCCAGAAACCGGTGGTGTCGAAGATCACATCGGCGCCACCCTTGAACACCGCATTGACCTGTGCACCCAATTCCTCCGGTTTACCCAGGGCAATCGCCTCAAAGCCCTGCGTCTGCAACACGTCGGCCTGCTCCGGCCGACGCACAGCGGCCAGTACCTGGGCGCCACGCACGTTCGCCAGGGCCAGGGTCGCGCTGCCCACGGCGCCATTGGCGCCGATGACCAGCAAGCGCGTGCCCTTGGTCACACCGCTGCGCTCCAGAGCGTCCCAGGCGGTGGTGTACGGCACGCCAAGACTGGCAGCCTGGGCGAAGCTCAAATGACCAGGCTTTTGCGCCACGCCCTTGGCCGACACGGTGAGGTATTGAGCGTGGGAACCGTCAGCAAAAAAACCGAGGTCGCGGCCGGTGCCCCAGACTTCCTGGCCGAGCAGTTCCTGCGGGCCTTGCACCACAACACCGGCGAAGTCGCGGCCGGGAATGCGCGGCAGCGTGGTGTAGGGGAAGCGACCAAGCACATTTTTGACGTCACTGGGGTTGAGGCCCGCGGCCTTGATCTGTACCAACACCTCACTGGCAGCCGGCACCGGGGTGGCAACGTCGACAAAGCTGAGGGCGGCGAGGTCGCCGGTGGCGGAAAATTGCAGTGCTTTCATAGCCGATATCCATCGAAGTGAAAAAACAGATCAAGACAACCAAGCGCCCATCATCTGCCGGCCCATGGGCCAGAGCTTTTCGCCGAGCAGCATGCCCATCAGGCCCACCAGGGCAATGGCCGGCGGCGCGGGCGAGCGGAAATCCAGGGCGCCATAGATCATGCCGACAAACAGGCCGATGGCGAGGGAAATCAGGTAGTTCATGGGGACGGCGCCTTATGGGTGGATGCGCTCAGTGTAGGGAGCACATTCCTGAAGCATCGGCCAAGTGCTTCAGGATTTCGGCCAAACCTTCAGCCGACGTATTGCGAGGGTGCCACGCCAAGTTCGCGACGGAACATGTCGCTGAAACTGCTGGGCGAATAGCCAAGGGAGCGTGCGATAGCACTGACGGGCTGCCCCTGGATCAGCTCCGCCACCGCCGTAGCCAACTGCACCTGACGCCGCCATTCGGCGAAGCCCATGCCCAGGTGGTTCTGGAACAGGCGTGACAAGGTGCGCACGCTGGCTCCGGCCGTTTGCGCATGCTGCTCGAAAGGAGTCTCCAGGGAGGGCGCGGCCATGACCGCCTGGCAGGCGTTGATCAGCCGACGGTCTGCCGCCACCGGCATGGCGATGCGGATCTGCGAGCATCGCGCCCGTTGCAGTTCCAGCAAGGCCAGGCTGACCACGGCGTCGTAATACGCCGCATCGCCGCTATCGCCCTCCTCCACCAGCGTGACGATCAACTCACGCAGCAACCCACCGACTTCGATCACCTGCACCTGGCTGTCCAGCGTGGCTGCTAGCGCCGGTCGCAGGTAGATATTGCGCATCTGCAAATCCGAGACCACACGAATCCTATGCTCCACCCCGGGTGGCAGCCATACGGCACGCTGCGGCGGCACTACCAGGGCTTCGCGTGGCGTCTCGACCCACATCACGCCGCTCATGGCGTAGAGCAATTGGCCCCAATCGTGGCGATGGGGTTCAACATACAACCCACGCGGATAGGTACGCGCCAGGGGCTGCACGGGGACGGCGTGATCACTGAGGTCGGGAGGCGCGGCCAGGGCCATGGGGGTGCACATCTATCAAGGGTGAGCCACCATGGTAAAGACCACCGCTCGACAATCCGAATGAATTTTTTCGGCCAGCAGAGATCACTTGGTTATACATGGAGGGTTAATAAGCCAATGAATAATGCAAAATTGTTTGTGATCGACTACATCCTGCACGGTGAACCCAAGTCCTTCATCATCCGCCTGGAAAAGCTCGATATCCTGGAGGCCTGGCACTGGGCAAGTTGTGACGCAGGCATCGGCCGTATCGGCCGTTTCGCGCGCGAGCACGTCAAGAAGACCAGCCAGGAGCAGGCCGAGAAGTACGGCATCACTCATGTGCAATGGCGGCGCTCGGACGCGCGCGCCCAGGCTTGATCAGGGAGGGACAACCATGGTTTTACCTGTACAGGTTCGTGGCAAAGCGCGCATTGACTACACCCAGGACACCTTATTCGGGCCGATGGCCAAGCATGTCGAGTGCCAAGTGAGCCTGCAGCAGCCCGGCTGGACGGTGCTGAAAGTATTCCAGCCGCTGCCGGCTGACTTGCACTCCGCGCAGACGGTGGTTTTTGCGTTGGAGGGGCGACGTACAAGCGGTGTGGTCAAAGGTAGGCAGCGCCTGTCCGACCATAGCCTCAGGCTTGAACTGGAAACCCACTAGCAGCAACAAAGCAGATCACTGTGGGAGCGGGCTTGCCTGCTCCCACAGTGTAACGGTGCTCAGCCATGCGTCGATTTGGCGCACTCACAGCCCGTAGCAGACGCACACGGTTCACCGTGCGCATGGTGCTCGGCACATCCCTGGCAGCAATAGCCCTTACCGTCTTTCATTACCGCGTCAACGCCCAATACGCACTTGCAGTGCGGGCAGGCACAGGTCTTATCTGGCATGGTCAGACTCCTTTTTCATGGTCGTCGCGGTGTGGCGACTGCCAGCACCTTAAGCAGTGACTGCCATTCGCCGGCGATGGTTCAAACCATCAGTCGGTGCGGGTATTGCTGCGGTACATGAACACCAGGGCCAGCGCCAGGCAGGCCATCGCCACAATCCGGCTGCCCGATAACTCGATGGCCGGGTTGCCCAGCCAGCCGAAGTTATCGATGAGCATACCCATGCCCAATTGCCCAAGGATCACCGCCACCGTCGCGACGGCCGTTCCGACGATGGGCACTGCGCCGACCATCACCATCATGTACACCACGCCGAACAACGCGCCGGTCAATTGCCATTTCGGCACGTCCAGCAAGCTCAAGGCCTGGGCCGGTTCGAAGAAGAAAATCAACAGCGCGGTCGTCAGGGCCCCCACTGCAAAGGTCAGCAAGCTACTGCGCAACACGCCCACCGCCTGGCCAAGGCGCCCGTTGATGGCAGCCTGCACACTCAACACCGCTCCAGCGGCAATCACTAGCACCAATAACAAAATCAGGTTCATCGTCTTACCCTCGCGCAATCAGAACAAGTGCCGCCACAATCAACGCCAGCGCTATCCAGCGCTCGCCATTGACGCGTTTGCGCGCTGTGCCGAACCAGCCGAAATGGTCGATTAGCACACTCTTGCCCACTTGCCCGGACAGAATCGCGATCATGGTCATGGCGATACCAATGTGCGGCGTAGCCAGGGTGAGTACGACGACGTACATAGGCCCCAAGAAGCCTCCGATCAACTGCCAGCGTGGCAAGTCGGTCAGCGCCGGCCCCTTTTGCGGGCCACTGAACAGCAGCAGCAAAAACAGAATCGCCGAACCCACACCAAAGATGCTCAACGTTGCCCACAAATGGCCCACCTGCACACCCAGTGGACCGAGCAAACCTGCCTCTACCGACAGGCCCATGCCCGCCAGGATCACCAGGGGCAACAACAGCAACCGTAGAAGGTTTTTTTTCGGCGTGGCCTGCGCCACACCCTCGATAGAACTTGCCTGCATACATCACCTGCGCTTCAGAAGGGAAACATGGCGCGCATTATCCAGTGGCCGTCCTGTGCGATAAATGGGAGCATGCCAACAACACCTTTGCGCAAAACGCACAACCTGGAGGCAGGATGCACGGTTTGAATGAACTGAGTTTCAAGGCGCTGCGCCTCTTCGTCGCGGTACTGGACCTCGGCAGCTTTTCCGAAGTGGCGCGGCGTGAGGGCCTGGCGCCTTCGTCTATTTCCCGGCAAATACAGCTGATGGAACAGGCGTTGGGGCAGCAGTTGCTGTACCGCCACACCCGGGCGGTCAGCCCTACCGAAGCCGGACGACTGCTCGGACGGCATGCACGCCTGGTGCTGGAGCAGTTGGAAGCTGCAAGCCAAGCCCTGCAAGAGCAGGAAAGCGAACCCAGCGGCCTGGTGCGCATCAATGCGCCCATGGTATTCGGCCAGCGTCACCTGTCACCGTGGCTGGGCGAGTTATGCCGGCGCTATCCGAAACTGCAACTGGATATCCAGCAAACCGATACGTTCGTCGACCCGCTGCAAGACGGCACTGACCTGCTGTTCCGCATTGGTGTGCTCAACGACTCCAGCATGCAGGCGCGCATCTTCGCGCCCCAACGCTTTCGCATCGCCGCAAGCCCGGCCTACCTGGCCAGGCACGGAACGCCCCAACATCCCGACGAACTGATCAACCACCAGTGCCTGGCCTACAAAGGCATCACCGGACAACAACGCTGGTTCTTCCGCCGGGGCCAGGGCGACTGGACGCCTTATAGCGTCAAGGGCCCGATCACCGGCAACCACGCCGATACCCTGACCCACGCTGCCGAACAAGGTCTCGGGCTGGTGGTGTTTCCTTCCTGGTTGATCGGCGAAGGCCTGCGTGCCGGCACCTTGCAGACGGTGCTCACGGAATACGAAGTGGCTACCACCTTGGAACCGCAGCAGATCGCGGCAGTATGGCCAGGGAGCCGGCGCATTTCACTGAAGGTGCGCACAGTGATTGATTACTTCGTGGAGTGTTTTGGGGTAGTGCCATATTGGGATCGGTGAGCGATACAGCGCGTGAGGAGCGTACCTACGCAGAAAGTTTTCTTACTGGAAAAAGTAGGTCCGTTCTGATTTTTCGGGCCAGCATTTCTCTGCTCGACGCGCTGCGGCAGACTTCGCTGACATCTTTTTGGAGAACTGCCATGGACGTCATATACAACAAAAAATCGCGCTCTGAGCGGGTCGCTTCAGCCAATGGTAGGGCGGTCTTTGATAGCGAACCTAGTGTTGGCTATATTTGGCCAAAATATGGGGATAACCACATGATTATTGTTCCTTTGGGCGAAGCGAAAAATAATCTGTCAAAACTGGTTGATCAGGCCGCTGCTGGCAAAGTCATCACGATTGCTAAGCATGGACGTGCGATGGCCCAACTTGTCCCCGTGGGCAACGCCAAAGGCCGGAGAATTGGGGCCATGAAAGGCAAACTCGTCATACCCAAAGACTTCGACGCACCGTTACCTGACGATCTACTGGATGCTTTCGAAGGCAACCAAGCATGAGAGTGCTGCTCGATACCCATATCCTGCTTTGGACACTGACAGATGCTCCCAAGCTATCGAGCAAAGCCAAAAAGCTGATTGAGGATGCTGCAGATATTTACATCAGCGCTGCAACATTCTGGGAGATGGCAGTCAAGGTCGGGTTAGGGAAACTCACTGTCGATCTGGAGGAAATCCGTTGGTACTGCCAGGAAAGCGGGTTCGTCGAACTGCCCATCACTTCAGAACATGCCATTGCGGTGAAGGATCTCGAGCACGATCACAAGGACCCCTTTGATCGGCTCATCGTTGCGACGGCCGTGAGCGAACCGATGACGTTATTGACGGCCGACCCGCAGGTCGCCCAGTACACGTCCTTGGCGATCCTGGTGTAGAAACTCGCAATGGCTGCACAGCGCCAATCAAAACACCCACTGCGCAATCAACCACGCATTCGCCCCACTGATCACCGCAAACAGGAACCACGCCAGCAACCGCGTCGGCAGCCGATTCACGAACGGCCCCATCAGTTGCTTATCGCCGGTCATGCGAATCAGCGGATACAGCGCAAACGGCAGTTGCAGGCTGAGTACCACTTGGCTGAGGATCAATAGCTTGCCGATGGCATCGTCGCCCATCAGCCATACCCCGAGAAACGCCGGGATCAGCGCCAGCCCACGAGTGATCAGGCGCCGCTGCCAGCAAGGAATGCGCAGGTTGAGGTAGCCCTCCATGATCACCTGCCCGGCAATGGTGCCGGTAAACGTAGAGCTTTGACCGGAAGCCAGCAGGGCCACACCAAACAGGATGCTCGCAAACGCGCCACCGACCAGCGGGTCAAGCAGGTGGTAGGCGTCCTGGATCTCGACTACGTCGGTGTGGCCGGTCTTGTGGAAGGCGGCAGCGGCGAGTACCAGGATCGCAGCGTTGACCAGCAGGGCCAGGGCCAGCGAACCGATGGTGTCGATGCGTGCCAGCTTGACCGCATCCTGTTTGCTGGCGAGGTCCTTGCCGATCATGCGGGTTTGCACGATCGAGCTATGCAGGTAAAGGTTATGCGGCATCACCGTGGCACCGAGAATACCAATCGCCAGGTACAACGGCGCGGCATCGCTGATGGCCGACAGTGAAGGCGTAAAACCACTGAACACGTCCGGCCAGTAGGGCTTGATCAGTACCAGTTCAATAAAGAAACACACGCCAATGGTCGCCACCAACGCCAGCATGATCGCTTCCAAGCGGCGGAAACCCCGGTTTTGCAGGGCCAGGATTAACAATGTGTCAAAAGCGGTGATCACAATGCCAGTGGTCAGCGACACGCCAAGCAGCAGGTGAAACGCCAAGGCGCAGCCCAGCACTTCGGCCAGGTCGGTGGCGATGATGGAGATTTCTGCCAACACCCACTGGGTGCGGGCGGATCGCTTGCTATAGCGTTCACGGCACAGTTGCGCGAGGTCCTTGCCGGTGGCTATGCCCAAGCGCGAGCACAGGCATTGCACCGCCATCCCTGCCAGGCTGGCCAGCAGCACGACGAAGAGCAGGTTGTAACCGTAACGCGAGCCGGCCTCGATGGCCGTGGCCCAGTTGCCTGGGTCCATGTAGCCGATAGAGATCAGCAGGCCTGGGCCGGCGAACATCAGCACGCGCTTGAAGAACGAAGCCTTGGGATCAACGGCGACGGAGCCGGCCACTTCCGGCGGGCAAAACGGGGCGGTAGCGATTTTTGGCAGGCTGAATTTCACGCGGTATCCCAGGCAAACATACTCGATATAGGCGCAGCTTATCAGTCAGACGCAACCGTGCGCATCACCGTCTCCCGCGGCAGATCGAACGCTTCGACAACGTGCACCACCAGGTCCATCTCCTGGCTCATTGCTTCACGCTCCATGCGCTGGCGGATCAAACCAATCACCAGCACCGCCAGGGTGGTGATCGAATACGCAGGGCCGGAAAACGCGCGGACACCGCTCACCAGCAGCATCGCCGCTGCCACAGCCTGGCCCACCACCGGAATCGCCGTGGCTGCACCACGGCGCAGGATAAACCCGGTCAGCCCGGCCAACGCCGTACCACTCAACGCCGTGGTGGCTGATCGGCCAACATCGAAACGGCTGAACAGCCCCTGCTCCTTTTGCGCGGCCGCCTTGAGCTCCGCGTCGAACACCTGCCGGTCAGCGTTACTGAGTTTGTCTTTATATTGTTCGATGAGTTTTTCCGCAACCTGGGCTTCCAGGTCTGCCAATTCGACGGTATCGAGAGGTCCGTCAAACTTGATCCCCAACCGCTGCACCACATCTTCGGCGACCTGGCGGTAACTCACGCCATGGCCGCGGGCCAGGTTCATAAAGGTATCGCCGCCCATGCGTTGCAACTCGATGGCCAATTTGAGTGGCTCGCGCACGGTGGCGTCGATTGAAGCGCTGCGCTTTTGCGCCATCAATTCAGCAAGGAACTTCAATTCTTCCGGCCGTGCCTGCACCAACGCCGGGAACAGTTCTGCGTCCTCTTCGGCAAAACGTACCTCAGTGCTGCGTTGATCGGAACGGATCATGCCGCGTCGCTCGTGCAACAGGTCGGTGTACTGCACTACCGTCCGCAACTGCGGCCAATAGGCGGCGTGGTCGAAAGTTGCCAGGTGCACATTGGTAACCTTGGCCTTGAGCGCTGGCGTCACCGGGATCGCATGGCGGCCGATGCAACGTTCGGTATCCGGTTTCATCGCCAGGGCCCAGTCTTTGCTGGAGTGGCAGTTGATTACGCGCCCCTTGAGGGGTGCCGAGACTTCATCCCACGGGCTCGATGTGCAGATCGCGCCGCCCATCAACAACAGGTTGTCCAATGGCAGTTCGCGGGCAGTTTCAGGGCTGGCTAACAGGCTCTTGACCAGAATGCGCGCGCCCAGGGAATGGCCGATCAGGTTTATACGCCGTATTTCAAGGGATTCACCGTGCAAGTAGCTGGCGAGTTCCGGCAACAGGCTCCTGGCGACTTCGTCCACCCGGGCCTCGACGCTTTTGTAGTGATCGAGGAAATAAGCAATCGCCTTGCCCACCCCCACAGTCGCCGCGCCCAGGTTGACGCCACTGAGCATCGCGCCCAGTACATCCTTGAAGGGAGCAAACAGGTTTTCCAGGAAATGCCCTGCCGGCCAGAACAGCATCAGGTTGGTCGAGCCTTCGATACCCGCCAACTGCGCCTGGAAGCTGCCCAATTGTTGCCGATTGAAGAACGCCGAATAACCGTGAACGTAGAGATTGAGCACATCGCCCTGAGGCTCGCCACACAGTACGAACGTGGGTTTGCGGGTGCGGTGCATTTCATCCCACTGGTGCTGCATGGGGCGGTGACTCCTAGTGAAAAGGGATGGCGATAGTAACAAAGGGTGAGGCTCAATGCCGTTGCACGCGCTGCAAAAACACAATTTTCGACATGTAAAAAGCGCTCTAATAACCGTCTATTGATTGGCTTTAAAGATCCTGGAGTTCGCAATGCCCCATGAAGGCAACCTGTTACAAGCAGCCGTGGTGTTCCTGCTCGCCGCCGTGCTGACCGTGCCCCTGGCCAAACGCCTGCAACTGGGCGCGGTGCTGGGCTATCTGTTTGCCGGCGTGATCATTGGCCCGTCGGTGCTCGGCCTGATCGGCAACCCGCAAAGCGTCGCACAATTCTCTGAACTGGGCGTGGTGTTGCTGCTGTTCATTATCGGGCTGGAACTGTCACCCAAGCGTTTATGGGTGATGCGCAAGGCGGTGTTTGGCGTTGGCCTGGCCCAGGTGATGTTCACCGGTCTGGTGATGGGCGTGGTGGCCTTGTGGCTGTTTGGCCAGTCGTGGAACAGCGCCATCGTGCTCGGCCTGGGCCTGGCGCTCTCGTCCACCGCGTTCGGCCTGCAAAGCCTTGCCGAGCGCAAGGAGCTGAACCAACCACACGGTCGCCTGGCGTTTGCCATTCTGTTGTTCCAGGACATCGCTGCGATCCCGCTGATCGCCATGGTGCCGCTGTTGGCCGGCAGCGATCACCCCACCACGGAAGCCCAGGGCCTGCAGCATGTATTACAGATCCTCGGCAGCATCGCCGTGGTAATCATCGGCGGTCGCTACCTGCTGCGGCCAGTGTTTCGCATCGTCGCCAAGACCGGCCTGCGCGAAGTGTCCACCGCGACGGCGTTGCTGGTGGTGATCGGTACAGCCTGGTTGATGGAACTGGTGGGCGTGTCCATGGCCCTGGGCGCCTTTCTCGCTGGTTTGCTGCTGGCGGATTCGGAGTACCGCCACGAACTGGAATCCCAGATCGAACCGTTCAAGGGCCTGCTGCTGGGCCTGTTCTTCATCAGCGTGGGCATGGGCGCAAACCTCAGTCTGCTACTGAGCTCGCCATGGGTGGTGATCGGGCTGACGTTGCTGCTGATCGGCTTGAAACTGCCGCTGCTGTACGCCGTCGGCCGGCTGGTGGGCGACCTCAACCGCGAAAGCGCCCTGCGCCTGGGCGTGGTGCTGGCGGCCGGGGGTGAATTTGCTTTTGTCGTGTTCAAGATCGGTCGCGACCAAGGCCTATTCGAACCTCATCTCTATGATGTGCTGGTGCTGACCATCACCCTCTCCATGGCCGTAACGCCGCTGCTGTTGCTGGTGTGCCCGAAGCTGTTCAAGCCCAAGGTCAAGCCGGTGGAAGTGCCCGAGGAATACAGCGCCATTGAAAGCGACGCACCGCGCGTGGTCATTGCCGGCATGGGCCGCATGGGCCAGATCGTCGCGCGGATCCTGCGCGCGCAGAATATCTCGTTTATCGCCCTGGACACCTCGGTAGAGACCATCGAACTGACCCGCAGCTTCGGTGGCATGCCAGTGTTCTACGGTGACCCGCAACGCCCGGAGATCCTGCATGCGGCCAAGGTCGACCAGGCGGAATTCTTTGTGATCGCCATGGATGACCCGGAGATAAACATCAAGACTGCCGAACAGGTGCGCAACCTCTACCCGCACATGAAGATCATCGCCCGTGCGCGTAACCGCCAGCACGTACACCGCCTGGTGGACCTGGACGCCTCACCGATTCGTGAGACGTTCTACTCCAGCCTGGAAATGAGCCGTCGCACCCTGGTCGGCCTGGGCTTGAGCCAGGCTCAGGCCGATGCGCGCATCACACGCTTCAAGAACCACGACCTGCAAGTGCTGGCCGCGCAACACGCGGTGTACGACGACGCTGCCAAGGTGATGCAAACGGCCCAGGAAGCGCGGGCGGAATTGGCGCGCCTGTTTGAGATGGATCGACTTGAGGAAGAGTCCGACAAGGCGTGAGGCTATCGGTGAACGATCTTGCGAAAATTCTGACAGAATATGCCGCAATTTCGTTCATCCCTGGAGCGCTTCATGGCCACTTTCACCAAGACCGTCGCCCTGCTGGTCCTCGCGCTTTCTGCAGGCAGTGTCTTCGCCGCCGCCAAGCCGACCACACAGACCATCTCCACACTGGGCGGGAAGTTCACCTTCAAGCTGCCCAGGGCCTATACCGCCGACACCTTGCCGGCTGGCAAGGCGGATGATGGAACCGCCGACACCCAAGGCACGATGTACGCCAACCAGACCACGAAAAGTGTGGTGATCGTCGCCGAAACGGTGCGTGCAGACGGGGTAACCATTGGGGATAACGACGCGCAGTTCCTCGATGGCGCCGTGGCCGGATTCGTCAAGGACCAGAGCGCAGCACTGCCTGACTTCAAGAAGCAGAGCGAGAAGAAGCTGAACGTCAAGGGCCTGGGCCTGCGCCAAGTGGACAGCACCGCGACCCAGGGTGGTGGCAAGACGCTGCAATCCACATTCCTCGGTGGCTCGGGAAATCATTTGCTGGTGATCCAGGCGATTTCGCGGGCGGATGATGCCAAGGGGCATGCGGCGCTGGTGAAGCAGATTACAGGCGGTAAGTAACCCGATTGCCCAATCAACACAAAACCAATGTGGGAGCAGGCAAGCCTCCCACATTTTTTAACCGCGTTTACCTCAGGCTTTTTTCCAGCCAAACCTTCAAGTCCTGCACTTCCGACTCACTGACAGTGTGGTTCATCCCCGGATACCCATGAAACTCCGGCTTCAACCCGAGCCCCGTCAACACCTCATTCGCCCGGGTCGCCGAGGCATACGGCAGCGCCTGGTCCAAGGTGCCGTGGCCAATAAAGATCGCCAGCTTGCCCAATGACTCATCCGGTTTCAGCTCAGCTTTGAGCACCGGCAACACACTGCCACTCAACGCCGCAATCCCTCGCACCAGCTGCGGGTCACGCAACGCCACCTCATACGACATGATCGCGCCCTGGCTGAAACCAATCAGGAACACGCGATCACTCTGGGTGTGGTACTTGGCAGTGGCTTTGCCGACGAAGTCCTTGATCAGCCCCGCACTGCGCTGAAGATCGGCCGTTACACCATCGTAATCGCCGTCACCGGGCGTCTTGGTAAACCAGCGGAATCCATTCGGACCGACCGGCATGGGCGCCCGAACCGACAAGTAAGTCCACGTGGATGGCAGCGCGTCCTTGATGCCAAACAGGTCTTCCTCGTTACTGCCAAAGCCGTGCAGGAAAATCACCAGCGGCTGGTTGCGCGCATCACCCTGGGTCTGTTCCAGGTACGACAACGGCAAGTCGGTGTGCAGCGTATCGTCGGCATGAGCGGCACCGGCTAGCAGGGTCAGCGCCAGGGCAAACAGTTTAAGCATGGGACGTTACCTCAGGGTTTGCGTAGCAAATAAGTGTCCATGATCCAGCCATTTTCAAGGCGCGCGGCCTTGCGCACCCGTTGGATTTCTTCGGCCACCTCACTCACCTTGCCGCTGATCAGGATCTCGTCCGGCGTGCCGAGGTAGGCGCCCCAATAGATGTCCAGATCCTGATCGGCAACGCTACGGTAGGAATCTTCGGCGTCAAGCATGACCACCAGGGTGTCGGCATCACTCGCCTGCCCCGCCGCCAGACGGCGCCCGGTGGTGATCTCAACGGACTTGCCGATGCGGTTCAACGGCACCTTGTGCTGGGCGGCCAGGGCCTGCACGCTGGTGATACCGGGGATGACTTCGAACGCGAAGGTGCAGCGACCACTGGCCAAAATCGCCTGCAGAATGCGGATGGTGCTGTCGTACAGCGCAGGATCGCCCCACGCCAGGAAAGCGCCCACTTCACCGTCGGCCATTTCCTCATTGATCATGCGCTCGAAAGTCTGCTGCTTGTCGCGGTTGAGGTCCTGCACGGCGGTGGTGTAGTCGATATCGCCGCGCACACGCTCGGGGCAATCGGCCTCGACGAAGCGGTAGCCAGGCTCGGTGATGTAGGTCTCGCAGATCTCGCGACGCAGGTCGATCAACTTGTCTTTGCTCTGGCCCTTGTCCATCAGGAAAAACACGTCGGTGCGGTTGAGCGCCTTCACGGCCTGCATCGTGATGTAGTCAGGGTTGCCGGCGCCAATGCCGATGATCAGGATGCGTTTCATGGGTAGCTCTCAGTGCGGGGCGTGGATTTTGCCATGTTCAGGCGTCTAGGCGTGAGTTTCCAGGCGCAGGCGCCAGACCGTATTGAAGCGCAGCTCCGTGGTGGACAGCGGCTCGACGTCGATACGGTAGAACATCGAGAGCCGAAACTGCATGACGTACAGCATTGCGGCGCGGATCACGAAGGGGTGGGTGATGGCGACGATATGGCCGGGTTGGGTTTCAAGAGACTGCATCCACTGCGCGACACGCGTGCAAACGTCCTCCACTGACTCGCCGCCATGGGGTGCGCACGCGCTGTCAGTGAGCCAGGTGTTTAACTGATCGCCATTCAGTTGGCTGATGGCCTGGCCTTTCCACTGGCCGAAATCAGCGTCACGCAGGGCGTCTTCGACTCCTGCGTCACCGCCGAACAAGCCGGCTGTCTGCCGTGCGCGTATTTCCGGCCCGCACAACAAACGCCGGGGTTCCTTATAACGCCCGGCGAGGGAAAGTGCCGCCCCCTGCCAATCCATCGCCACCGCCTCGTCGTCCGGAAAACGCCCGCACTTTTGCAGAGGCGTGGCGGCATGGCAGATGAGTGTCAAACGGGTGGCCTGGATCACAGATTGTTTCAACGACAAGGATAAGGCCACCAAGACTGGCGCAGTTATCGCTAGGGCGCAACGCCTTGTGCCAGATAGAGCACCTGATAGCCCGTGCCTGGATGCTCGGCATCCAGCGTCTTGGCCGACAGCGTAAACCGTACCCACCGCCACGCTTGCACGTCCAGCGCGAGGAGCACCGCGAACGTGTCGTTGCTCTCAGCCAATTGCTGATTCCGTCGTTTCTCATCGGCCAATATGCCCGCGCGGTCCGCGCCAGGCGCCAGCGGCCATTCCTCCCGATACAAACTCAGCGCGTTCCGCGCCGGACCGCGTTGTACATCCAGCGGCAGCCAACTCTCGATATGCGGACGACCGAAGCTGTCGAGCACTTTCTGGAAACGCTCCCCCAGCAAGAAGTCAGCGGCCTGCAACGGGTCGGCCCACAGGTACACCGAGGAATACACATTGCCGCCAGTCTCCTGGGCGATAAACGCCTTGAACAGCAACCCTTCAGCGTGATCCCACAACGGCCCCAACTGCGCGGCGCGTCGGCGAATCACGTTCATGTCATAGTCGGCGGGCAAGCGGTGTGAATATTGTTTGGCGAACATAAAAAAGCTCCCTGGCAAGATGAGGTTCCAGCTTGCGCACCCGTGATGATTTCAACAAGATATGAGCCGATATAGGTGCAATAAGGATCCGATATGACTGACGTGCTCAAACCTCTGGATATCGACACTGTGCACGCCTTCGTACTGGTGGCGGATTTCGCCAGTTTCACCCGTGCCGCCGAGGCCCTCGACACCTCCCAGGCCGCGATCAGCCTTAAGCTCAAGCGCCTTGAAGAGCGCCTCGGCTATCGCCTGCTTGAGCGCACGCCACGGCACGTGCGGCTGTCGCCCCAGGGCGAGCAGTTCATCGTGGCCGCGCGTGCGCTGCTCAATGCCCATGAACGCGCGCTGGGCGACATGGGCTCCCACGCACCGCGTCGCTTGGTGATCGGCATCAGCGACCACGTCGCCGGCCCGGACTTGCCGACCTGGCTCAGCCGCCTGGCCGCCTATGACCCTTTGGTGATCCTCGAAGTCCGCATCGCCTCCTCCCGCGACCTGGTCGCCGCCTTCGATCGCAACGAACTGGACGCGGTGATCGTACGCAACGAGGGCGACCGCCAGGACGGCGAAGTGTTGGTGGTGGAACGCTTTGGCTGGTTCGCTGCGCCCACCTGGCAACATAGCCCCGGCAAGCCTCTGCGCATGGCGACCATGGCCGCGCCCTGCGGCGTTCGCCACTTGGCCACACGCGCACTGGACGCGGCGCGCATCGACTGGACCGAAGTATTCGTCGGCGGCGGTGTGATGGCCGTGGGGGCGGCAGTCAGCGCCGGCCTCGGCGTAGCCGCCCTCGCCCACCGCGTGGCACCCGCTGGCGCGGTGGAGGTGAGCGAGCAATATGGGTTGCCGGCGTTGCCCGTGAGTGAAGTGGTGCTTTATAGCCGGATCAGTGACGCGCGCTCCAGGGAAACGTTGCGCGCCCTGAGCGCGACCTTTCGAGGTGTGCTGCAACGTTGAAACCAGCCGCCGCCAGTCATCTGCGTAGGGCATCTGATTGAACACGTGCAGTCAATCAAACCACTCACGGCGGCCTTCGAAGGTGCTGACGATCAACTCCACAATCATCCGCACCGCCTGCGCATCCCCCACCTGCGCATTCACCGCCAGCCACACGTGGCGCTGCATGCTCTCGGCCAACAAGCCCGGCAACGCCACAAGCCCACGGTCAACACTGCTCATGTAGTGCGGCAGCAACCCAATACAGGCGCCACAACGAATCATCTCCAGCATCAGCGAATAAGCATGCACTTGCACCACCGCCGCCAAACGCTGCTCCACCACACGGTTCCACGGCTGCAACGCGCCAACTTGCGTATCAGGCTGCCACTGCACCAGCATGTAGTCATCCAGGTCTTCCACGCTGTCCGGCCGTGTCGTGAGCCGTGAATAACGCTTGGCGATATGCGGCAAATATTGCAGCCGCGCCAGGGCTCGCGGCGGCTCGGTGACAAAGCTCGGGCCGGGCACCGGGGCATCGGCGTCCGACAACCACAGCACCACGTCCACCTCCACCGCTTGCAGGGACAACTGGCTGTCGATGGAGATGATCTCCAGGCGCACGCTGGCATTGCGTCGCAGCAAGGCAATCAGGTCGCGCCCAAGGATGTCGTGCAGGATCGGCTCAGCCACCGCCAGCCGAATCAGCGGTTGCTCCGTGACCGGCAGACGCCGCTCATGGGCCAGGGCGATTAACTGAGCCTGCAACTGCTGACCATCGCGGCTAAGTACCAAGCCATTGCCCTGATAGGTGAACAGCGAATGGCGCAGATGTTCTTCCAACTGCGCCAAGCGCTTGCGCAACAGCGTCGCCTTGATATTCAAACTGCGCGCCGCCTGCATGAAACAGCCGCAGCGCGCACTCACCAGAAAGTAGCGCGCCACCTCCGGGTCAATCTCTCCGGCCAGGGCCAGCCAGGTGCTGCGCCCCTCGCCCGGTGCGCGATAAGCGGACGGCCCCTGAAGGCCAGACGGTTCTAGAAATGCCATGGGAGACTCCCTGTCTTGTCTGTCTGTGCATCCAATGCGGGTTGAAACGCGTTACTCCAACACCTTGTTCAGCTCTGCACCGTCGATACTCAGGGTGGCGGTGTTGAGCATGCCCTCGAGGTAAGCCTTGGCGATCTGCTCCTGACGCTGGGCGCGCAAGGCCTGGGTCAGGCGTTCGCGCAGTTCGTCCAGGGTCGCCGTGCGCGCCGGTTGCTGGCCGGTGAGCTTGAGCACATGAAACCCTGCCGCACTCTGCACCACATCCGACACGGCGCCGACCTTGAGGCGCGACACCGCACTGCGCACTTCGGGCACCAGTTGCTGCAAAGGCTGCATCCCCGAGTCTCCACCTCGCGTGGCGGAGTCGGTGTCCTGGGAAAACTGCGTGGCCAGGGCGGCAAAATCACCCGGTGACGCCTGGACGCGGCGGCTCAGTTCCTGGGCCTGGCGGCGTACTGTGTCGAGGGTTTGCGGGTCATTCGCCGCGAGGAAAATCTGGCTCACCCCATACAACGGCGGCGACATCCATTGCGACTTGCCGCTGTCGTAGGCCTGTTGCAATTCAGCCGCGCTGGGGTAGTCGGCCGGCACCTGGCTGACCGAGAGCATGTAGTCGCGAAACACGATTTGCTCAGTGGCGGCTCGCGTTTGCTGTTCCACTTCCGGGCGCTGGCGCCAGCCTTGCGCGTCGGCCTGTTCGAGCACCGCCTTTTGTGCCAGACGTGAACGGATCCAGGTCTCCAATGCACCTCGGTTACCGCGCAATTGCTCGCGTGACTCGGCCGGCAGGCTGGCAAGCACGCTTTTCAGTTCCGTGAGGTCGATCTGCTGATTACCCAGGCGTGCCACCGCTGGCCCACTCGGCGCAAGGTTGAGCACCGGTGCCGGTTGCTGAGCCGCCACCGGGTCGCTGCCCGGTCGCACGCTCAAACCCACCGCCACCACCAGCAAGGCCAGCGCACCCGCGCCGACCATCAAGGTTGGCTTTTTCACAATACGGGCGCCTCGACGTCGGCCTGGGCCTGCAACTGCGCCGCCTGCTGGCTGTATTCACGCAGGTAGACGATAAACTCCTGCAACAGGCGATCCCACAGTTCCAGCTGGCTGCGCAGGTGCGTGGCGCCCACGCCGGCCACCACCACGTCCATTTCCATCAGCAGGAATTCGCCCTGCACCGACAACCGCGCAAAGCGCCGCGATGCGTTCCATACCTGGGCCAGGCCTTCAGGCAACTCGCCCTGGATACGCAGCGCGCAGCTGTAGGTGAAATCCACATAGTTGCCCTGCTCTGCCGCCGGGTTGCCAAAGCGCACGGCAAAACCGATGCCCTGGCTGGCGCTGAGCAATTGCACGATACCGTTCTGTTCGGTCTGATTGACCCGGTAGCCCGCTTCCTGCAGCAGCTCGGTGAGGCTCTGGGTGGTGACGCTGGTGATCAATTCGCTCATGGTGATCTCTGATCTGTCTATCAATGATTGGCAGTTGCCTGGGGCGCGTCGAAACGGCTCTTGTACAAATCGTCGCCAAAGCCCTGGGCCAGTTCCTCGAACTTGACCCGCGCACTGCTGGCGAACGGCTGGCGAATACTCATCACCTCGGCCACGTCGATTTTTTCGTAGGCCGCGAGCAGTTGCTGGGCCACGCCGTACATCTGTTGATTCTTGACTGAACATTGCTGCACTTGTGTGTCACGTTCGCTCAGCTGTGCCTGCAAGCGAGCGCGCTCGGCTTCTTTACCCTTGGCGAGCACCAGCAGTTCGTCATAAGCCTTCTTGAACTTGCCGATCTGCTCATTGCTCGCCGCGACCTGGGCTTGCGCCTGACTGTGCAGGCTCTGTTGCTGGCCGGCCATTTGCTCGGCCACGCCACGGGTCTTCTCCAGCTCAGCGGTCAGTTGTTTGATTTGCGCCTGGGCCTGCTTGGCCTGGGTTTCAGCGGCGATGCGCGCCGCACTGGCCTGGGCCTGTTCGCTTTGCAGCGCCTGCAATTGCTGGGTGGTGCTGCGCAATTGCGTACGCAAGCGCTCCTCCATGCCTTCAGCCGAGGCCGCCGTGGCAACGAACACCAAGAGCAGCCCGCAGATTCGCGTGTTCATGTGGCATCTCCCTGCGCATCAAAAGCGCGTGTTGAGTTCCAGTTGCATCACATCGACTTCAAACGGCGCGCCATACACTTCTGATGCGCTCAACCAACGCGCACTGGCGTAGAGGTTCTTTTCGATGCCGTAGTTGGCGCCGATGAAGTACCCCTTGGCGTTGGTCCCGCCCAGGTGGAACGAGGAATCGTTGAAGCCGTCGGGCAAGGCGTCGGGCTGGATGTATTTGTAGCCAGCCAGCACGTTCCAGTCGCCGCGTTTGCGCATCTCCAGCGCGCTGCCGAGGGTCATCTGCACCATCAAGGCGTTGCCGCCACTCTCGAACTGGCCCTTGCTGTTGATGTTGTTGACGATCTCGCCTTCGCTGCGCTTGAGCATCTCGCCCTTGTCGTAGGCCAGGTTGTGGATGAAGTTGCCCTGGGTACGCAGTTTGAAGTCGCTCGGCAGTTCGGCATCCCACGCCAGGTTCAGGTCAAGCACGTCGAACTTGGACGCCAGGCCGACAAACTGCGGTTGCGGGGTCAAGCCAGGCGTGGCCGGGTTCGGGGTGATATCACGCAGCAGGAACACGCTGTTGCCCTTTTGCATAAAGGCCAGGCGCGAGCCGTCGCTGTCGCAGGCGGGCTGCCCGGCCCACGGCTCACACGCGCCGGAGCGTTGGCCTTCGATATCGTCAAAGTGGTAGTACGCCATCGCGCCTTTGATGCTGTTTTCGCGGTTGATCTTCCAGTTGGCGCCGATCTGTCCGCCAAACAGCCACTTGGTCTCGCTGTCTTCTTTGTCGAAGCCGTTGCTGCTGGCCGAGTCGGAGGTGTACTCCACCGGAAACGCGCCAAGGGTGCCGAACAGGCCCCACCCGTTGTTCAGGGCATGGTTGAAATTGGCGGCAATACCGTCGAAGTTCAGGTCACCCGAATACATCATGTCGGTGGAATAGAACGGGTTGGCGAACCGGCCTGCGGTGAGGGTCACGTCCTGGGTGGCTTTCCAGCTGAGATAGCCCTGGTCGAGCCAGATGTCCTTCTTGCCAAAGCCGCCGCCCAAGGTCTGGGTGGTGGACACCGGGTTGTTGTCGGAGCCGGTGCCAATGCGGATGCCGGCGGTCCATTCCGGCGACAGCACCGCTTTCATGCCCAGGCGCGCGCGCAGGCGGAAAAGGTTTTCGCGGTCCTTGGTGGTGTTGAGCAGGGGTGGCAGCTTGGTGTTGGTGTCTTTGTTGGTGTCGTACGGGCCGCTGTCATTGAGCTTGGCGTAGTCGACGATTTCGTTGCTGTTGTTGCCTGAGAAGTAGCGCGACTCATCCCGCAGGCGGATATCGCCGTCAAAGGTGATACGCGAGATCCAGTCCGGGAAGGTATTGGGCTGGGCCCAGTTTTCCTGCTTGGCGGTGGCCATGACCTCGGCCTTGACCTGGTCACGAATCTGATCCTTGACCGCCTGCGGCACATATTGCACACGCACATCGCCGGGCGCTGCGGCCGGGCCTGCGGCAACCACCGGCGCGGCATTGGCCTGTCGTGCCTGCTGGGCTTCTTTTTCCGCCTGGGCGATCAGGCCGTTGGCGGTTTCCTGCTTGAGCACGCCTTGCTGCACCAACAGGCGGATCAGGTTGATCGTGACGTTTTCCGAGGGCGCGACCGGGGCGGCAGTCGCCTGGCCGACCAGGGTCGCGATGACCATGCCGACCGCCAGGGTCAGTCGATTCACGGGGGAAATCATGTGTACGCAACTCCTGTAAAAAACCGTTGAAAAAAGCATTCAATTAATCCGGGCGCCGGCCTTTGAGGGACAGGCGCATGGGCAGCGTCAGCGACGCCGGCGGCTTCTGCGTGGCACGCGGTGCACGTATCAGCGCAAGCATCTGGGCATCGGTCTCGGCGTCCCCGCTGGACTTGGCCACCAGTGCTTTAGTGACCTGGCCATCGGTGCCCAACCACAGGTCTATCTGTATCGAGAAAGCCTTCTTGCGTAATTCCGGGTCATCGCGCATCAGCCGTTGATAGGTGCCGGCCAGGTACTGCTTGTACGTGCCGGTACCCAACCCACCACCGCTGCCGGCCATGCCGCCGCCTTTGCCGGCGCCAATGTTGAAACCGTCATTGCCGGACTGTGCATCGCCATCGATCTGCATCGGGTTGGCCAGGTCTTCGTTGGGCGAAGGCGGCGCTTCCTCTGCCGGCTTGACGTCTTCGGGTTCGGGGCTTGGCACCGGCTCCGGGACTTTTTCTTCGACCTGGGGCTCGGGCTCCTTGGGTTTCTCTGGAGGCGGTGGCGGTTGCGGCGGCAACGGGATAATCGTCGGCACCTTGGGCGCTTCGCGGCGCACGCCACTCATGTCATTGGCCCACTGCCACAAAAACCAGGCCGCCACGGCGCCCAGCAACAGGCCCGCGCCCCACTTCCATGGGTGCAATGGCGGCTTCTTTTTCACGGGCAGTGGCGCGATTGGGATCTGTGCGGTCATGGCTCAGCCCTGGCTCGGTTTGCCGGTGACCAGCCCGACCTGGGACAGCTCCAGCCGGCGCAGCAAGTCGAGCACTTCGATCACCTTCTGGTACTGCACCATCGCATCGCCGCGCACGATCACTGGGAAATCGGGGTTCAGCGCTTTCTCGATACGCAGGCGTTCTTCGAGCTCGCCGAGGGTTACCGGGTAAGCGTCAAGGAACACCTGGCCGCCGTCGTTCACGGAGATCGCCTTGGTCTTGGCCTCCGACAACGACACCGAGGCGCTGGCCTTGGGCAGGTGAATCTGGATACCCGAGACCTGGGCGGTGGCGGTGAGGATAAACATCACCAGCACCACCATCAGCACGTCCACCAGGGGCGTGATATTGATGCTGTCGACGGCGGCATCATCGTCATCGTCGTGGGAGGCATTTACAGAAGCCATGGCAACTCTCCTCAGGCCGGAACCGGTGCGTGATGCGGTGCGCGGTGCGCGGCTTCACTGTGCTGGCTCTCGCCGTGCATCTCCGCCAGGCGGGTGATGAACTCGTCGACAAACACGCGCATATCCGCACTCACTTCCTTGTTACGCGTGATCAGGCGGTTGTAGCCAAACAGCGCCGGGATCGCGACAAACAGGCCCATGGCCGTGGCCAGCAAGGCCGCCGCCATACCCGGCGCGATGGCATTGATGTTCACGTCACCGGCCATGGCGGTGCCGAGGAACACCACCATGATCCCCAGCACCGTCCCGAGCAGGCCGATGTACGGGCCGCCGGCGATGGCGTTGGACAGGGTCGAGAGCTTGGAACTGAGGGCCTGGTTTTCGCGGGTGCGCACGCCGTCCATGGAGCAGCGGATCGCTTCAATAGTCGCGGCCGAGACCGAAGAAGTGTCAGCACCCTGGGCGCGGCGGGTGCGGATTTCCTTGACCGCCACCAGGTACAGACGCCACAGCGAAGAATGGGTCAGGCGCTCAGCCAATTGCGCGTCGTCGGCATACATCTCCAGGCGGGTGCCGATCTGCGCGAAATGCTCGCGGAAGACCTCGTTGGCACTGCTGAGGCGGCTGACCTGACGGTTCTTGCGCAGCATGATGACCCACGACTGGAACATCATCCCCACCAGCACCAGGATGATTACCCAGGCGTCGACGGGAACCGCGTTGAGCAGGAAGCCCAGGCTGCCGAAACCAAAGCCGGACTGTTCTTCATCCACGCCATAGGCCACCAGCTTCGACTCGGCGCCCTGGGCGCTGGCGTCGGCCAGCAACAGCGCGGCCGGGCGCGCCACTTTGGACAGGCGCAGCTCATCGATGGCGCCGGCGAAGGGCTGGTGCGTGCTGCCCGCTTCCGGCAGGTCGGCACCGATGGCCAATTGGGAATTGAACGCTGGCAAGGCGACAGCGAGGGTCGCGGTTTCGCGGCCATTCACATACAGCGAGACCTTTTCACCTTCGGCGGTGAACGCCAAGTGCTGCCATTGGCCAGGGTTCAGCGGTTGGGTCGACACGGCGCGCTGGCCGTCGATTTCCACAAACGGCATGCCTTGATTCACGCCCAGCAGCAGGTTGTGGGAGCCGTCGCGCCGGGCCAGCACCACTTGCTCACCGCTCGCCTGGTCCAGGCGCAGCCAGGCACTGAAGGTGAATGCGCCACCGGCTGCATGTTGCAAGGATGGGCTGGCCGGCAACATCAAGGGCTGGCCGCCGAACTGTAAGGCGCGGCCGATCACGCCGTCGATGCTCACGCCCGTGGCGTTCAGTGCGGTGTTGGCGTAGGCCGTGGTGTCCCGGGGCGGTGTGGCTGTGGCCCCATCAAAGTGGTAGAGCGCAGTGTAGTTCGGGTCAAACGTCAGTTGGCCGTTGGCGGAGGCCGCGGCTTTCTGATTGCCGTAGTACATCCACAGGTCCTGGCGCTGGCCGCCTTCGACCTTGGGCACATCGACCCAGATCAGCGCCATGCCCATCAACGGGTCGAAGCTTTCGATCTGGTGGTTGAACACGGTCTTGTCATCGGCACTCACAAAGCGCAGGTCCGCACCGTCTTCCTTGACCCCGTCAAAGGTGAAATTGCCCGTGTGCAGGCGCACCAGCAGCGCGGTTCGGCCCAGGGCCTGGTTGATCGCGGCGCCTTGGGCGGTGGTGTCTACCGAGATCTGTTTGCGGTAGTGCCAATCGTCCTGCCACCAGGCATGGGCGGTGGCCGGGAGCGCGAAGCCCAGGCAGATCAACAGGCTCAGGAATAGGCGTTGCATGGGTGAAATCTCCGGAAGAAAAAGTCAGAAAGTCGCCTGCACACTGAAGTGCAGTCGCGAGTCCTGTTTCTGGGTGTTCGGTCCATCGAGCAGCGGGTAGCCCCAATCCAGGCTGCCGGACAACCATTTGCTCAAACTGGCGCGGGTGCCCAGGCCGACACTGGCCAGGCTGTATTCGTCTTCTTGCTCAGGCAGCGGGTCGTGCAGGCGCATGCGCGCGCCTTCGGCGAACGCGTAAAAGCGCCACTCCTGCACATAACTGCCGAGAAACTTGGCCAGGGACGGCGTGCGCAGTTCCTGGGAGAGCAAGTAACCCTCGTCCCCGGTACGTTCGGCCGCCAGGTAGCCGCGCACCGAGGTGGCGCCGCCGGCGGAATACTGCTCGTTGGAGACCAGCGGCCCCGAGGCGAGTTGGAAGCCACTTTTGGTAGCTGACTGCCAATCGTTGGCGAAGGTGTAGGTGTAATTCAGATCACCCTTGAGCACGGCAAAACTGGCGCTGGCCTTGTAGCGCTTGTACTCGAATTCTTCGGCGTCGCTGCCGTAGCCGAAGAACGCGCGGGTGCCCACCACCAGGTTCAGGCCCAAGCCCAACTGTGATTGCTCGGTGTAGCGAAAGCCGTTGTAGCCAAAGGTGAGTGGTGCGTATTTGAGCGGCACCTGGTCGCTGCTGGCGCCGAATTTCAGCTGTTCGTCGAAGTCCTTGAAGTCCACGCCGAACGAAAACGAGTTGGCCCAGTTTCCCGCCGCCGGCAGGTTGTAAATGGCCGACACGCCGTAGGAGTGGCCCTTGCCCAATACGTTGCTACCGCCGAGGGTGGCGATGTTGCTGTCTGACTGGTAACCCGAGAACTGCAAGGTCCAGCGCTCATCCAGCGGCGCGCTGTAGGCGCCCGACCAGACCTTGGCATTGGCGCTGTCCTGGGGCGCGGTGAAATAGGTCAGCGAGATGCTGTGGCCCAGTTGCCACAGATTGTCGTAGCCGAGGGTCGCCACCGAGCGCAGCTTTTCGGTGTCGGCGCTGTAGTCGTTGTTAAGGCCAATGCTGGCGTGCCAAGGGTTCTGGTCTTCCACCTGTAAATCCACATCCATGGTGCCGGGGCGCTGGCCTTCGCGCACCAGCGGCGTGACCTGGCGCCCGGCACTGCGGTTGAGGCCGGCCAACTGGGTTTGCACCGTGGCAAAGTCTGGCACCGCGCCCTCTTCCAGCGCTGGCACCTGCTCGCGGATTTCCACCGGCGAATAGTGCTTGGCGCCGACCACACGCACGCGTCCCACCTTGGTTTCGCTGACTTGCAGGTAAACGATGCCGTCATCGACCTTCTGCTCCGGCAGCTCGACAAACACCGACTGATAGCCGCGTGACTGGTAGATCTTCTGCAGCGCATCGCGGGCGCCTTCGATATCGCCCAAGGTTTTTTGCGGACCGAGGAACGGGTACACCGCCTCCTCGATCGTCGCCGCATCGAGCACCGTGTTGCCGCGCACGAAGTACTCGTTGACGTCGACCTTGCGCGCCGCTTGCTCTTCCTCGGCCAACGCGATTTGCGTCACGCTCCCCAGCGTCACGCAACACAGCGCCAGCGTTAATTTGAACAGATGTTCCACACCGCCCCCTGACATTATGATTTTTTGCGCCGCCACCGATTGCCCGGCATGCGGCCTGCTCAATTGCTGGTGATCGAGGTGTTACCGTGGCGTGCCAGCCAGGTGTGCAACAGCGCGAAGTTCAGCGAGAACTCCGGCATGTGCAGCAAGGCGCCACAAAACACGTCACCGATGATTTTCTGGATGAGTTGCACCGCACGCGGGTTATTCAGCAGCGTGGCGATGTCGCGGGTGAGCACATGAATGCTCCAGACCTTTTGGTTCAGGTCCAGGCCGACGAACCAGCGAAACAGCAGGTTGTAGTTCAGCTGTTCATGCAGTTGCTGCTCGCTGGGTACCGAATACAGCAGTTGCAGCAAGAGGACTTGCAGCACGGTGTGCGGGGCGATCGACATCGCGGATTCGGCCACCAGCCACTCACGGTGCTGGTCGAGCACTTCGTCGATCTGCGGGCGCAGCAACACCAGGGAATGGCCCGCCGGGATGTAGCTGGACACTTCCTTCAACGCGCCCTGCCAGTCGTCCTGAGAGACAATCCACACCCACGGCGCACCGTAGCGGTAAACCGAAACCGGCTTCTTGCGCGCGGCTTCAACGATCTTCGACAGGCGCTGGTCGAGCTCCTGCATGCCTACTTTCGAGTAACGTTCCATAGTTCCCACTTGCCCCACTCCTGGCGTCTTGCTGACGGCTGGGGAGGCAGCTTGTGGCGGCCTCCAGCGCGTTACATAGGAGAGACAGGGGGGGCTGGGAGCTACCGAACTTTTGTCATGAAAGCTTCATTTTGGATTGGGTGGGGGGCAATTCTTGGTGGGGTACATATCCGTTATTTGAGTAACGGCTGATAGGGCTTCCGCCCTTACCGCGGGGCACTTTGGAAAAGAGCCGGAGCCAACACTGTCGAGCGTTAAGGCTGTACCGATTTTCTCAAATGTATAAGGTTTCAAGCCGGCTTTTGCTCGCCCAAAGTGCGAGCTGCCAACGCTCCCAACACCCCGCCAACAACCGGCGACACCCAGAACAACCACAGCTGCGCCCTATACTCGCCCCCGGCAAACAACGCCGGCCCGGTGCTGCGGGCGGGGTTCACCGACGTATTGGTCACCGGGATCAGAACCAAGTGAATCAAGGTCAGCGCCAGGCCGATGGCAATCGGCGCAAAGCCAGGCACAGCACCAGGTGCTGTCACGCGCATGATGATGAATACGAAGAAAAACGTGGCAATCAGTTCGGCCAGCAACGCCGCCTTCATGTCGAAGAGGCCTGGGCTCAATGGGCCGTAACCGTTGGCGGCAAAACCACCCACAGCGAAATCCGGCTGCCCGCTGGCAATCAGGTACAACGCCGCAGCAGCGACAATCGCTGCGCTGACCTGCGCCGCGATGTACGGCAGCACATCCCCCGCAGGAATGCGGCGCCCCGCCCATAGGCCAATGGTCACTGCAGGGTTGAAATGCCCGCCGGATATTCCCCCTACCGCGTAGGCCATGGTCAATACCGTGAGACCAAACGCCAGCGAAACACCCACAAAACCAATGCCCAAGTCCGGGAATGCCGCCGCCAGAATGGCGCTGCCACAGCCGCCGAATGTCAGCCAGAAAGTACCCATGAACTCTGCGGTCAAACGCTTATGCACAATCAACTCCATTGCTGTTCAAGTGCCGTCACCACAGGCGGTGGGCGGTCCTGGGCGACGGTAGCAATGGGTATCAAATACTGTGTAAGACTTGTCTGGTCGTAGGAGCGAGCTTGTTTGCTCCTACCTGGGCACACCCGGCCCAAACTGCCTGATCGCCAAGCAGTAACCAATCAACGCCACCGCCGCCAGCAACCCGCCCGCCGCGCCGACCCAGGCGAAGCCGAACTGGCTGCCGACCCAGCTGCCCATCAGGGCGCCGCCGCCGATGCCGATGTTGTAGATGCCGGAGAACATCGCCATGGCCACGTCGGTGGCATCCGGTGCCAGCACCAGCACTTTGGACTGCATGGCAAGGCCAAAGCCCATGATCGCCATGCCCCAGAAAATACTCAGCACCACCAGGTAGGATTGCGCACCGCTCAACGGCAGCAACAGCGCCAGGCACGCGGCCAGGATAAATACCGCGCTGACGACGAATACATGCGGGTTGAAGCGGTGCACCAGGCTGAACAGCAGCGAGCCGATGATGCCCGCGCCGCCGAATACCAGCAGGATCAGGGTCACCGCGCTGCCGCTCATACCGGCCACGCCTTCGACGAAGGGTTCGATGTAGCTGTAGGCGGTGAATTGCGCGGTGACGGTCATCGCGGTAAGCACATAAAGCGCTACCAGCGCCGGGCGCTTGAACAGCAGCGGCAGGCTGCGCAGGGAGCCGGAGTTCTGGCTCGGCAATAGCGGCAAGGTGCGCGCCAGCCAGAACACCAGCGCGGCAGCGAAGGCGCCGATCACCAGGAACGTGGTGCGCCAGCCCATGGCTTCGCCGAGCAGGCGACCCAGCGGAATGCCCAGGACCATCGCCAGGGAAGTACCGGTGGCCAGAAGGCCGAGGGCTTGCACCTGCTTGCCTTCCGGCGCCAGACGTACCGCCAGCGACGCGGTGATCGACCAGAACAGCGCATGGGACAAGGCAATGCCGATGCGGCTGAGCATCAGAAGGCCGAAACTGTTGGCGACACTGGAGAGAATGTGGCTGACGATAAACATGCAAAACAGCACGATCAGCAGCTTGCGCCGTTCGATGTTGCGGGTGAGCAGCATCACCGGCAGGGAGGTCAGGGACACGATCCAGGCGTAGATCGTGAGCATCAGGCCGACGCTGGACACCGGCATGTCGAAGCTGGCGCCGATGGCACTGAGCAGCCCAACGGGCACGAATTCGGTGGTATTGAACACAAAGGCGGCCAACGCGAGGGCGATGACCGGTTGCCAATTGGTTTGGGGGGTTGCGGCTGAAATGCTCATTGACGGGTCGGTCTACTCAGTTTCCGCGTTGATCAAGCCGGCCCAGTGCCGGCCCTTGAGCAGCGCGGAAAAATAGTAACACGACGCCTCAAGGATCGACTTGCGCCGTCAGCGCCTGAATCGATTCTGGCCGATTGGCGTAACGCTGGGCCAGTGCCGCGCACACCATCAGCTGGATCTGGTGAAACAGCATCAACGGCAGGATCAGTACGCCCATGGTCGCGCCGGCAAACAGCACCTGAGCCATCGGCACGCCGGTCGCGAGGCTCTTCTTCGAGCCGCAGAACAGAATGGTGATGCGGTCTTCCTGGTTAAAGCCGAAGGCCTTGCCCAGCACCGCCGACGCCACCAACACCAAGGCCAGCAACACGCAGCAGGCCACCACCAGGCCGCCCAGTTCCCACAGAGGGATCTGGTGCCAGATGCCTTCATTGACCGCTTCGCTGAACGCGCCGTACACCACCAGCAGGATCGAGCCTTGGTCGACGAATTTCAGCCAGGATTTATTGCGCCCCACCCACTCACCCATCCAGCGACGCGCGATCTGCCCGGCGATGAACGGCAGCAGCAATTGCACGCTGATTTTCAGGATTGCGTCGACGGTCGAGCCGCCGTCACCGTGCACGTCGAGCAGCAACGTCACCAACAGCGGCGTGAGGAAGATGCCAAACAGGCTGGAGGCCGCCGCACTGCAAATCGCCGCCGGGATATTGCCGCGTGCCAGGGACGTGAAGGCAATCGCCGACTGCACGGTAGCCGGTAAAGCGCAGAGGTAGAGCATGCCCATGTACAGGTCGTTGCCGATCAACGGTGACAGCAGCGGCTTGAGCGCCAGGCCCAACAGCGGGAACAGCACGAAGGTCAGGCTGAACACCAGCAGGTGCAGGCGCCAGTGACCGGCGCCAGCAACAATGGCCTGGCGCGACAGCTTGGCGCCGTGCAGGAAAAACAGCAGCGCAATAGCCAGGTTGGTGACCCAGCCGAAGGCCACGGCGGTCTGGCCGCTGGCGGGCAACAGGGAGGCGAGGATCACCGTGGCGATCAGCGTCAGGGTGAAGTTGTCGGGCAGGAAACGCGGGCGGGTCATAAGCAGGATCTTCCAGGGGTTGCCAAGAGCGTCACCGCGACTCTAACGTAACGGTTTATTACCGACTAACGCCAATGAGCCAGTAAATGCCGCCTAAAGGACATGACAAGACCGTCCGCCGCAGTGTGCCCGGGCTCTCCAGCCTGCCACGGCCGGTGTATGGGCGCACTGAATCGCTGCCCAACCGTGCGCTGACCCGTCGGCACAGCCACCCTTGGGTGCAATTGTCCTACGCGATTTCCGGGGTGCTGGAGATCCAGACCAGCGTCGGCCGTTTCGTAGCGCCGCCACAGCGCGCGGTGTGGATACCGGCAGGAATGCCACACCGCGTGTTCAGCTCGCCCCACACGGAAATGCGCAGCCTGTACCTCGATTGCAGCGTCACGGCCTGGGCGGCTGAGCGCTGTCATGTGTTGGAAGTGAGCAGTTTGCTGCGCGAGTTGATCCGCAGCTTCAGCGAACTGCCGGTGGAATATGCCGAGGATGGGCCGGATGGGCGTTTGGCGCAGGTGGTACTGGACCAACTGGCGGCGGCGCCGCAGGTTGATTTGATGCTGCCGCTGCCACTGGACCCGCGCTTGCGCCAGATCTACCGCAGTTTAAACCTGCACCCGGAGCAGCAGACAACGTTGGGCCAGTGGAGCCAAAAGCTGGACGTGAGTGAGAAGACGTTGAGCCGGTTGTTTTTGAGGGATACCGGGCTGACGTTTCGCGCATGGCGCCAGCGCTTGCGGTTGCTCACCGCCCTGCCCGCCCTGGAGCAAGGCGAGCGGGTAACAGATGTCGCGTTGGGGTGTGGGTATGAGTCGACGTCGGCGTTTATCAATGCGTTCAGGCAGCAGTTTGATGCGACGCCCGGAGAGTTTTTCCGCTGACCCCTCAAACACTGCAAATTCACTTTTGGGGGGGTCAGCTACCGTTACCACTGTGGGCTTCTTCAAAGAAGTAGTCCTTCCAGCTGTCGGCCTTGTTTTTCAGCACGCCAGCGAGGCAACCAGAAGGGTCCAAGAGAAGCGCTTGAGGGTGATGGGGTTCTGCCGCACTTTTGAGAAGGTGAACGAGGGTAGCCACGATTTTTAAGACGAGAAAAGCATATCGAGGTCTATTGTTATGCAAATCACCCACAAACAGGCGCTCGGCTGCTATTGTGCCGCGCTTTGAAAAACCGCCGAATCTGCGAGGAAATGGACGTTGAACACTGACGAAAAAATGACCGGGGACCTGTTCGAGGTGGATAAGCGCCTGTCACTCAAACCCGTGGTGGACTTCAACGCCTACCTGCGCAGCGCTTTCGGCGAAGGCCCGTGCACCTGCATCCGCTGCACCGCCAGCCAGGGTGATGAAACCGGCTACGCGTTCCAGCACACCTTCACTTTTGACGGTAAACCTACCCACCGCCGCTTCGCCACCACCGCCGGCAGTGATGTGTTGCAGGCACTGAAGAAAGCCTGGTTGTCGTACACCAAGGCCGAGTTGCCGTTGAGCGGCGTACTGGCGCTGGAGACGGTGAAGGAGTTTGTCGAGCCACAACTGCATAAACGCCTGGCACCGCTGTTTTTGGCCAGTGAGTTGGTCAAGGATGTCGAGGGGGAGTTGCTGGTTCAGCCACAGGCGGCGTGATCGTCAAGTCACCGCAGGACAACAGGTGGGAGCTGGCAAGCCAGCCCCACCTTTGATTTATATCGTTCTGAAATTTGCATGCTGTGAGTGTCGGAAAAACAAAACGGCACCTGAGTGCCGTTTTGCTCCACTCAAAGCGCTTACTTACGCGCCGCCTCCCACGACTTGAGCAGGTCGCTGTAGCTCACGGTCTCGCCTTTGGGTTTCTCATTCGCCAGTTTCGGTTTTGGCGCGCCCGGCTGGTCGAACCAGTATTGCGCGTCACGCTCGGGGTTCATTTTCGGACCGCACACCGGCTGCACCTTGGAGCGTTCCAGGCGCGCCATGATCGCGTCTTGCTCCTTGGCCAGGTTGTCCAGCGCTTGCTGCGGGGTTTTCTCGCCGCTGGCAGCAGCGGCAATGTTGCTCCACCACAGTTGCGCAAGGCGTGGGTAGTCCGGCACGTTGGTGCCGGTTGGCGACCATTCGGTACGGGCCGGGCTGCGGTAGAACTCCACCAACCCCCCCAGTTTCGGCGCCATGTCGGTCATGGCCTGGGAGTTGATGTCGGACTCACGAATCGGCGTCAGGCCAACGATGGTTTTCTTCAGTGACACGGTCTTCGAGGTCACGAACTGCGCGTAAAGCCAGGCCGCGAGTTTCTGTTTCTCCGGCGTCGACTTGAGGAAGGTCCAGGAACCGACGTCCTGATAGCCCTTCTTCATGCCCTTTTCCCAATACGGTCCGACAGGTGACGGCGCCATGCGCCATTTCGGCGTGCCGTCGGCATTCACCACCGGCAGGCCCGGTTTGACCATATCGGCGGTAAACGCGGTGTACCAAAAGATCTGCTGGGCGATGTTGCCTTGGGACGGCACCGGGCCGGATTCGGAGAAGGTCATGCCCGCCGCTTCCGGTGGCGCGTAGGCTTTCATCCAGTCCACGTATTTCTGTGTGGCAAATACCGCGGCCGGGCCGTTGGTGTCGCCGCCACGGGTGACGCTGGAGCCCACCGGGTGGCAGTCCTCCACGCGAATGCCCCACTCGTCCACCGGCAAGCCGTTGGGCAGACCCTTGTCGCCGCCACCGGCCATGGAGAACCAGGCATCGGTGAAGCGCCAGCCCAGGGACGGGTCCTTCTTGCCGTAGTCCATGTGCCCATAAATGCGCTTGCCGTCGATTTCCTTGACGTCTTCGCTGAAGAACTTGGCGATGTCTTCATAGGCCGACCAGTTCACCGGCACACCGAGGTCGTAGCCGTATTTTTCCTTGAACTTGGCTTTCAGCTCGGGGCGCTCGAACCAGTCGGCGCGGAACCAGTAGAGGTTGGCGAACTGTTGGTCGGGCAATTGGTAGATCTTGCCGTCCGGCGCAGTGGTGAATGAGATGCCGATGAAGTCCTTGAGGTCAAGGGTCGGTGAGGTGAAGTTCTTGCCTTCATTGGCCATCAGGTCGGTGATGGATTCGGTCTTACCGTAGCGAAAGTGCGTACCGATCAGGTCCGAGTCATTGACCCAGCCGTCATAGATGTTCTTGTCGGACTGCATCTGGGTTTGCAGCTTCTCCACCACGTCGCCTTCCTGCAGCAGGTCGTGGGTCAGATTGATCCCGGTGATTTCAGTGAAGGCCTTGGCCAGCACCTTGGACTCGTACTCGTGGGTGGTGAGGGTTTCCGACACCACGTTGATCTTCATCCCACGGAAGGGTTCGGCGGCTTTGATGAACCACTTCAACTCTTCGAGCTGTTGGGCTTCGGTGAGCGTCGACGGCTTGAACTCGCTGCCGATCCATTTTTTTGCGGCATCTTCATACGCATCGGCCCAGGCCGAGGCGCTCAAACCGCTGAGGGCCAGTACGGCGGCCAATGAAATGCTATGTCGCAGCTTATTGTTTTTATTCAACATAGAGACCTCCAGGTGGTTTATTCACAAGGGCTTCAGCCCCAACGCATCACACTCAACAGCCATACCAGGGAGAGCGCGGACGCCACCCAGATGCTCCAGTCGGTAACGCCGATGACCAGCAAATGCAGGTAAGCGCTACCGAGAAGACCGATAAACAAACGATCACCACGGGTGGTGCTGATCGGCAGAAAACCCCGCCGGGGGATACTCGGCGAGCGCAGTTCCCAAGTGGTCATGCCCGCCAGGATCAGGGCTATGCCGCCAAAGAACAGCGCCGTGGGGGTGGTCCAGGCCATCCATTCCATCATCGACTCCTCAGACCCGGCCCAGGGCAAAGCCCTTGGCCACGTGGTTGCGAACAAACCAGATCACCAGCATGCCGGGAAGGATAGTCAACACCCCCGCCGCCGCCAGTACGCCCCAATCGATACCCGACGCCGAGACCGTGCGCGTCATCACCGCCGCAATAGGCTTGGCGTTGACCGAGGTCAGGGTGCGCGCCAGCAGCAGTTCGACCCAGGAAAACATGAAGCAGAAAAACGCGGTCACACCGATACCGGAGCCAATCAACGGGATAAAAATCTTCACGAAAAACTTAGGAAACGAGTAGCCATCGATGTAGGCGGTTTCGTCGATTTCCTTAGGTACGCCGGACATGAAGCCTTCGAGGATCCACACCGCCAACGGCACGTTGAACAGGCAGTGCGCCAGGGCGACGGCGATGTGCGTGTCAAACAGACCGATCGACGAATACAGCTGGAAGAACGGCAGCAAAAACACCGCCGGCGGCGCCATACGGTTGGTCAGCAGCCAGAAAAACAGATGCTTGTCGCCGAGGAAACGGTAGCGCGAAAACGCATAGGCCGCCGGCAGCGCCACGCTCAAGGAGATCACCGTGTTCAGGCTCACGTAGTACAGCGAGTTGAGGTAGCCGGTGTACCAGCTTGGATCGGTGAAGATCACCTTGTAGTTGGCCAGGGTGAAATCCTGCGGAAACAGCGTCAGCCCGCCGAGGATTTCGGTGTTGCTCTTGAAGGACATGTTCAGTAGCCAATAGATCGGCACCAGCAGGAACAGGATGTAGATCAGCAGCGGTATAAGCTTGCGCTTGCTCATGTTGGCGGCCTCAGCGATTGGCGTCGGAGTGGGTCATGGCGGTGTAGAACAGCCAGGACACCAACAGAATGATCAGAAAATACACCAGCGAGAATGCCGCCGCGGGGCCCAGGTCGAATTGGCCTACGGCCATCTGGGTCAGTGTCTGACTCAGGAAGGTGGTGGCGTTACCCGGTCCACCGCCCGTGAGGACGAAGGGCTCGGTATAGATCATGAAGCTGTCCATGAAACGCAGCATTACCGCGATCAGCAGCACGCTTTTCATCTTCGGCAACTGGATATGTCGGAAAACTGCCCAGGCGGATGCCCGATCAATCCGCGCAGCCTGGTAGTACACATCCGGAATGGCGCGCAGTCCCGAATAACAGAGCAGCGCTACCAGCGAGGTCCAGTGCCACACGTCCATTACCAGCACGGTGACCCAGGCGTCCGCCGTGTTGGCCGCGTAGTTGTAGCTGATGCCCAGGGCGTTGAGGCTGTAACCCAACAAACCGATGTCGGCGCGCCCGAAAATCTGCCAGATAGTGCCCACCACGTTCCATGGAATCAGCAGCGGAATGGCGAGGATGATCAACACCAGCGACGACCAGCGGCCCTTGGTCGGCATGGTCAGGGCGATGGCGATGCCCAGCGGGATTTCGATCAGCAGCACGCAGGCCGAGTAGATGAACTGACGCAGCAGCGAGTCATGCAGACGCGGGTCGAGCAGCACTTGCTTGTACCACTCCACACCGACGAAGTAGCGGCTGGATTGGTCAAAGATGTCCTGCACCGAGTAGTTGACCACGGTCATCATCGGGATGACCGCACTGAACGCCACCAGCAGGAACACCGGCAACACCAGCCACCAGGCCTTGTTGTTCTGCACCTTGTTCATGGCAGCACCTCCTGCAGGTAATCGTCGGCATACACCATCAGCCATTGCGACGGGAAACTGATGGAAGCCTTGCCTTCGGGCACCGCTTTATCTTCGGACAGACGCACTTTGAGCGTGGCGCCGTCAAGGTTGAGGGTGAGGATCTTGTAGGTGCCGAGGTCTTCAAGGTGTGTGACATCAGCCTGCAGGGCGTCAGGGTTGTGCTCGTCCCACACGTGGATAAATTCCGGACGAATACCCACCTGCAATTTCTTGTAATCGATGCTGGCAATACGTTGCTGCAAAGCCTCGGACAATGGCAGGTGAGTGCCGGCAAACCGTACCCCACCTGCCTCGGCCTGCACCTCGATCAGATTCATCCCAGGGCTGCCGATGAAATAGCCGACAAAGGTGTGGCTCGGACGTTCGAACAAGTCACGGGGCGTGCCGAACTGCACGATCTGGCCGCCGTACATCACCGCGATCTTGTCGGCGAAGGTCGAGGCCTCCAACTGGTCGTGGGTCACGTAGACCATGGTGATGTTGAATTGCTCGTGGATCTGCTTGAGCTTGCGCCGCAGCTTCCACTTTAGGTGCGGGTCGATCACCGTCAGCGGTTCGTCGAACAGGATCGCCGACACGTCGTCGCGCACCAGGCCACGGCCCATGGAGACTTTCTGCTTTTCGTCGGCGGTGAGGTTGCGTGCTTTTTTGCTCAACAGGCTGTGCAGGTCGAGGACTTCGGCAATTTCCTGCACCTTGCTGTGAATTTTCGCCTCAGCCATGCCCTGGTTGCGCAGGGGAAATGCCAGGTTGTCGAACACCGTCATGGTGTCGTACACCACCGGGAACTGGAACACCTGGGCAATGTTGCGTTTTTCCGGAGTGAGTTCGTTGACCACCTTGCCGTCGAAGAGCACCTGGCCTTCAGACGGGCTGAGCAGGCCGGAGATGATATTGAGCAAGGTCGACTTGCCGCAGCCGGACGGCCCGAGCAAGGCGTAGGCTCCCCCCTGCTCCCACACGTGGTTCATTTCCCGAATCGCGTAGTCCTCAGGACCAATCGGCGTAGGGCTGTAGCTATGCGCCAGGTTCTGCAAATGGATCTCGGCCATCAGGCAACCCTCGCGACACGGCGCCCGGGAGCCTGGACCAAACGGCCTTGGCCATCGAACACAAACAGTTTATGAGTGGGGATATACACGCGAATCGGCGCGTCGACGTCGTATTCGTGCACCCCCGACAGGTGCAGCACCAGCAGGAAGTGTTCGCTGCGTACGTGCAGGAAGGTTTCCGAGCCGCTGATCTCCGCGACTTCCACGGTCACCGCCAGTTCCAGGTCGTCGTCGTTGCTCGGTACCAGGCTGATATGGCTAGGGCGTGCGCCAAAACGGAAATCGCCTTCGCCGATGGGGCGCAGGTCGACGTTCAGCGGGAAGTGCACGAAATTGGCGAAGCTCACTTCGTTGCCACTGATACGCCCTGGCATCAGGTTGATCGGCGGTTCGGAAAACAGCTCAGCGGCCAGCACGGTCTGCGGCTGGTGATACACCTCGGCGGCTTTACCGCTCTGGATCACCCGGCCTTCGTGAAGAATGGTGGTGGTGCCACCGAGGGCCAACGCTTCATTGGGCTCGGTGGTGGCGTAGATGGCAATGGTGTGACGTGCTGCGAACAGTTCGCGCATTTCCTGACGCAGCTCTTCGCGCAGTTTGTAGTCCAGGTTCACCAACGGCTCATCGAACAGGATCAATTCGGCGTCCTTGACCAACGCGCGGGCCATGGCCGTGCGTTGCTGCTGGCCACCGGAGAGTTCCAGCGGGTGGCGCTGGAGGAATTTCTCGATGCGTAGCATCTTCGCGGTTTCCAGCACCTTGCCCTGGATCACCTCGTCGGACACACCAGCCTGGCGCAACGGCGAGGCGATGTTCTCAAACACGGTCATGGTCGGGTAGTTGATGAACTGCTGATACACCATCGACACGTTGCGCAGGCGCACCGGCTTTTGCGTGACATCCACACCGTTCATCAGGATGCGGCCACTGCTGGGTTTGTCCAAACCGGCCATCAGGCGCATCAGACTGGTCTTGCCGGACAGGGTGCGACCGAGCAGGACGTTGAAGGAGCCGGCTTCGAAACGCAGGTTGGCGTCGTCGATCCAGGTTTGGCCTTCGACAACGCGGGAGACATTTTCCAGGGTCAATGACATGACACGACCTTTTTTATTATTGGAATGAATCTGGCGAGATGTCAGAGCGAGTTTCGTGCCAAAACCGCAAGTGTCTGATGCGCAAGGAAATGGGCTGAATGGGATGTTCAGGCGTGAACAGAAATGAACAACGCAGGCTGAACAACTGAACAATCAGCGCCTTGACAATGAACAGTTATGAACAACACTCTCATCAACAACACAGGGCATACGTGGCCGGTTTCTTCAGATAAATTGTGCAAGCCCAATAATAATAAAAACGAAGGTCGACCCCATGGCCGAACCCTTGGCTCACGACACCCTTATCCAGGAATCCTGGCGCCGTTGCCGCGCCTTCGGCCTGGACCACCAGAGCACGCCCAGCTTCGACCAACTGCCCGCCGAGTGCATCAGCCAATTGCTCGAAAGCCAGCACTCGCTGGTGCAAACCACCCATCAAGAAGTGCTGCCCTACTACGAGAACATCCTCAGCAACTCCAATTGCCTGATCATGTTGGCTGACAACCAGGGCCAGGTGCTGACCCGCTGGGGCACCCAGCGTTTTATCGAGCCCAAGCTGGCTCGGGGCTTCAACCCCGGCGCCAGTTGGGTGGAACGTTCCAGCGGCACCAACGCTATCGGCACCGCACTGGCCTGTGCCCAGGCGGTGCGTATCGAACACGACGAGCACTTTCTCAAGGCCAACCGCTTCATGACGGGCTCAGCGGCGCCGATCTTTGATGCCCAGCGCGAGATCATCGCGGTGCTGGATGTGTCCAGCGACAGCTACCTGCCGCCCTCCCACACCTTGGGCATGGTTAAGATGATGAGCCAGACCGTGGAAAACCGGCTCATCCTCAACCTGTTTCGCGGTGAACATTTCCAACTGACCTTTAACACTGGCTTGAGCAATCTGGATAGCCAGTGGGCCGGTCTGCTGATTTTTGATGAGAGCGGCCAAGTGCTGTCGGCCAACCGTCGTGCCGACAACCTGTTGGGCATCAGTTTGTCGCGGGTGATGATCGACAGTTTGTTCAAGGTGTCGTTGCTGGAATTGTTGAACCAGCCGGAGGGGTTGCCCTTCTCGCTGCAAGCGGCGGGACGCAACCGGTTCCAGTGCCTGTTGAAGCGGCCTCAGCAGAGGCCCGTGCAGGCCCGCATATTCACTGAACCGGTGCCGGCGAAACCCACGTCGATTGGCCTCAATACCCTGCATTTTGGTGATGTACGCGTGGAGAAAGCCGTGCGTCAGGCCGAGCGCTTACTGGAGAAGGACATCCCCCTGCTGATCCACGGTGAAACCGGCGTGGGCAAGGAAGTGTTCGTCAAAGCCCTGCACCAGGCCAGCTCGCGCAGCCAGAAGGCGTTCATTGCGGTGAACTGCGCGGCGATTCCCGCTGAACTGGTGGAATCGGAACTGTTCGGCTACGAAAAAGGCGCGTTCACCGGCGCCAATCAAAAAGGCAGCATCGGGCTGATCCGCAAGGCCGACAAGGGCACGCTGTTTCTGGATGAAATCGGTGATATGCCGCTGCCGACACAGGCCCGCCTGCTGCGGGTATTGCAGGAGCGTTGCGTACAGCCGGTGGGCAGCGGCGAGTTGTTCCCGGTGGATTTACGCATCATCTCGGCCACCAACCACGCGTTACGCGAACGCGTGAAGGCCGGGCGGTTTCGTGAGGATTTGTACTACCGTATCGGCGGCCTGACGCTGGAGCTGCCGCCGTTGCGCGAGCGTACGGACAAGCAGGCGCTGTTCCAGCAACTGTGGCAGCAACACCGCGAGCCGACCCAATGGGCGGGCCTGAGCGCCGAAGTGCTGGCGCTGTTCGATCAGCATCCATGGCCGGGGAACTTGCGCCAGGTCAGCAGTGTGCTGCGGGTGGCACTGGCCATGGCGGAGGAACAGCCGATCCGCCCGGAGCATCTACCGGATGACTTTTTTGTGGATTTGGACGTAGCGGCGCCACGGCCCGCCAATGACGAGCTGGATGACAGCCTCGACCTGAACCAGCGCTTGAAGGCTGCCGGCGGGAATATTTCCCACCTTGCACGCGAGCTGGGGGTGAGCCGCAATACCTTGTACAAGCGCCTGCGCCAGAACGAAGGCTAGCGCGGCTTGACCACCACCAGCAGGTCGGTGAAGTACTCCACCTGGATCGGCAGGTTATCCGCCAGTGACGACAGCGCCGCCGCCGTGTCATCCAGCTTGAAGACGCCCGATACCCGCAGGTTCTGCAGGGCCTGAGGGTCGAAGCGCAGCATGCCATGGCGATAGCTGGCGAGGGTTTGCAGCACCTCGCTCAGGGGTTGGTCGTTGACTTTGAGCAGGCCTCGGGTCCAAGCATCCGGGTCGGCATCGACGACGGCTTGCGGCGGCTGGGCGCGGCCGTGGTCAAGGACCGAACGCTGGCCGGCCGTGACCTTGACCCCATCGCTGGCTTCACCTTTGACCGCCACGCTGGACTCGATCACCGTGACGACCGTGGTGCCGTCTGCCGCCCGCTTGACCAGATAGCGTGTACCCAATGCGGTGGCCGTGCCTTGGTCGGTGCGGACCACAAAAGGCCGTTGCGCATCCTTGGCCACTTCGACCCAGAGTTCACCTTGCAACAGCTCGATCACGCGTTGATGCCCGTCGAATTTCACGTCGACTGCCGAGTTGCTGTTGAGCTGCAACTGGCTGCCGTCTTCGAGGGCAATCTGCCGGCGCTCGCCGACGGCGGTGCGCTGGTCGGCCATCCAGACCGGCACGTGTTGCAAGCCCAGCCAGCCGCACAAGACCACGCCGAGCAAGCCCGCCACCTGCGCACCACGCGGACGTTGCGGGGTAAACGCGCGGTTAAGGGCAACACGGGCGGGCTTGGCGGGCAAGGCGTCGAGGCTGCCCCACAAGGCGCGCATGCGTTCAATGGCCACGGCGTGACGCGGGTCGGCCTGGCACCAGGCATTAAACGCGTGACGGTCGGCGTCGCTGACGTCCTCGTCGTGCAGGCGGGTCAGCCACTGCGCCGCTTGCTGGATGATCTGCTCGGCGCTCATTCCAGCGGGTCTGTCGGGTGCAGGCTGTGGTAGCAATGCACCAGGGCGCTGGAGATGTAGTTTTTGACGGTGCTGGAAGAGACGTCCAGGCGCGTGGCGATTTCGCTGTAGGTCAGCCCATCGAGGCGACTCAACAGGAACGCTTCGCGGACGTTGGCAGGCAAGCCCGCGAGCATCTCGGCGATACGTTCCAGGGCTTGCAGCGCCACATGAATCGCGGCCGGGTCCGGCATGCCGGCATCTTCGCACTGGATCACCAACGCTTCCATGTAGGCTTTTTCGATACGGCGACGACGGGCGCCGTCGATCAACAACCGCCCTGCCGTGGTGGCCAGGAAGGCACGGGGTTCCTTGATATTTTGCGGCTCGGCCAGCATCAATACGCGGATGAACGCGTCATGCGCCAGGTCGGCGGCATGCTGGGAGCAACCGAGTTTCTTGCGCAGCCAGCCGTGCAACCAGCCGTGGTGCTCGCTGTACATCGCCGTGAGGGTCTGCTGCCGTACGGAGTCATCCAGCGCGGCGGGAATGTCATGCATGCGCAAAAATATCTCAAATGGGAAGTGTTACCAATTGCGCAAACAATGCCAGTAAATCGGTGCAGGAGCAAGGGCCACCCCCCTCTGAGAGCATCGTTGATTGCATTGTTTGGAAGGTCGCGCGCCTGTCAGCGCCAGCTCCAGGAGACGCCGGTGTAGAGGCCGCGGCCATCCGCTGGCGTCGAACGCGCCACATCCAGGCCCTTGTCGTCATAGCCCGGCGTGACCGTATTGGCGTACCGGCGGTTGGTGAGGTTGCGCAGGTCGACCCAGGCTTGCCAGTCTTGCCTTGGCGCGTTGTAGCCGAAGGTGGCGCCGAGGATGGTGTAGGACGCAGCGTAATAGGAGTTGGCGTAGTCGACCGCCACGCGCGAGGAATATTCGCTATTGAGGCTGGTAAAGAAACCCGTCGGGTGGCTGTAGCGCACTTGCGCCTGGTAGTAGTGCTTGGGGATGCCAGGCAAGGTGTTGTCGCCGAAACGGTCGTCGTCGCGGTAGTGGAAGTCGCTGAAGGTATAGGCCTGGCGCAGGGAGAGCTGGCCGTTGCGGCCGCCGTCCCACAAAGGGCTGAGCAGGCTCACTTCCAGGCCTTGGTGCACAGTGGGGCTGGCATTGGCTTCGGCGACAATGGCATTGCGGGTGGCCGTTTGGGCCTGGGTTTCCACGCTGAGCAGTTCGTGGCGCACTTCAGAGCGGTACAGCGCCAGGTCCCATTGGCCGAGCCACGCTTCGCCACGCCCGCCGATTTCCAGGGTGGTGGCGGTCTGGTTTTCCAGGCTCACGCCTTCGCGCGCCAAACCTTTGGCCGGCCCACTCGTGAAGTATTTGTTGGAGCCCCAGATCATCGACCACGCGTGCGGCGGCTCGACCGAGCGGCTCAGGTTGCCGTACACCTGCAATTGCGGTGTGAAGTCATACCGCAGGCCGATGCGCGGCGCGTAGTCCCAGTCGTGCTGGCTCAGCGGCGCCTGGCCTTCGGGGTAGGTGACCTGGGTTTCGCGCCGGGTGTAGATCGCGGCCAGGCCGGTCGTCAGCCACAGGTCAGGGACCAGCTCCAGATCGTTGCCGATATGCAGCACGGTGTCGGCCCCCAGATAACTGTAGTCGCGGGTCTTGGTGCCGGGGGCGTAGCCAGCGGTATTGCCGGCCGGTGTGCGCACATATTCCGACGCGCCGTTGTTGGGCATCGCTTGGGTGGTGCGCAGGCCCAACGTAGTTTTGCTGTCGTGGCCGAACAGCGTGTCCTGGCGGATGTAGTTGAGGGTGCCGCTGACATCGGTGTAGGCAACTTTAAGACGGTTGGTGCCTTCGCGTAGGTCCATCGGGTAGTCGTGGTAAGCCAGCCCGAGTTCGACCCGGGAATTGTCGTCCAACTGCAAGGTGGACTTGTTGGCGATCCAAGTGGAGCCCGGTTGCAGGCGCTTGGAGTCGCGGGCGGCGTTGAGGCTGTTGGCCGCGCGCGGGTCATGGCTGATTTGCGCGCGAGTGAGCTTGCCGGGGGTGTCGTTGGTGGTTTCGCGGTAGCGGAAATAGAAGCGCGTCTCCAGGTCCGGGTTGAAACGGTAGCCGAAGTTAGCGGCCACGCCCTTGCCGGTGGCGGCGCTCTGGCGCTGATAGCCGTCAGACTCGGCGTCGGTGAGGCTGATGTAATAGTCGGCATCTCCCAAGACCTGGCCGGAACTGATCTCGCGCTGGGCGTAACCCTTGCTGCCCGCCTCGTATCGCACCTGCAACTTAGGCGCATCGTAGCCCGTGTGGGTCACGTAGTTGACCGCGCCACCGAGGGCCAGGGCGCCCTGGTCAAAACCATTGGCGCCGCGCAGCACTTCAACGCGGCTGTGCCACAAGGGGTCTTTCAACTCATAGGGGGTGCCACCAGGCCCGGTCAGAGGCAGACCGTCGAACATTTCATACAAGCCGGAGGCATGGGAACCGGGGCTGCGGTTCAAGCCCGAACCGCGAATCGAAAGTTTCACCCCTTCATTGTTCGCTGCCTTGGCGTACACCCCGGCCTGGTACTTGAACACGTCTTCGTTGGTGCTCACCCGCCCCTGCTGCACGCTGTTCATGTCGATGTAGTTAGTGCCGCCGGGCACGCTTCTGAGCTGTGCCTGCGCCATTTCACCGGCGCTGGCTTCGCTGCCGGTGACTTCGACCGGGGCCAATTGCAGGTCTTCGGCGTGCACCAGTGAGCTTAACGTCAGGGCGGCAAACAGGAACGGAGGGTGGCGCAACAGCATCGGGCAAGTCCTTGTAATTCGGGGGCACGAGGTGGGAAGACTGGGACGCCCGCCAGGTCACTCCCTATTATTGGAAACGTCTGCGTCCATTGATCGAAATACTGTGAAAGCCAAACTGCAGCACACTCAGTTCAACTGCAGATGGTTCGCAGATCCTGTCACTTCGGGCGCAAAGAACTCAGCCGCCAGGTTCTCCTAACATCTGCATCAATTCTTCTGCTTCCGATCCTGGAGCAAACCTGAACCCAACCATTTCATCAGTGCCGAGAATTTCGCCCAACGTCTTCATTACCTGCGCCTCAGTGGGCGATTCACGCAGCAACTTGTGCGCTGGCAGTAACAACTCGGAGGAAACACCTTGAACGCTTGCCGCGTCGATCACCGCGAAGAGGATAAAGCGCAGGCGTATTTCGCGTTCAGTCGGCCAAACCGTTTTTCGCTTACCCATCGTGAAGGCTTCACTTTCAGAAAAATCCGAGGCTATTGCCGGAAGACTGGTGTTTCAAGCCACGGGGTGCAGGATAGGCCGCCTCCTACATGCAAAACGGGAACCCCCTACTGGCGGATAGGGCCGGCCATCCAGTTTTCTCTAAGGCCTTGCATAACCGGCCATCAATCCGTGGAAACCTCTGGCTCAGGCAGGAGGTCTACCGCCTGAATCCGCCCGCTATTTAAAGGAAGCAATCTCATGTCTCAAACTTATCAAGGCACTGCCAGTGTGTTGTTGGCTTCTCGCCACTTGGGCGTTGAGCCAGACGAGTGCTTGAATGAAAAGGTGACCGTGCGCCTTTCGGAAAGCGGCACGCCGACCATCGCACGCCTGGAAGTCGATCAGCCCGTACAGTGGCCAGGACACGCTAACCACGTGGAAGTCAGGCTGCCTGATGGTAGCGTTGTGAAGGGTGTGATCGTGGAAATCAACCGTCAGACTGAACACGCCGCATGGTTGACCTTCAGCCTGGACGATTGACGGGATGGCGTCGTCGAGGCGCCGCTTTCACAGTTTTGTTGCGTTGCAGCTCCAGCGTAATGCTGATGAGCCGCGCAGGCGACCCAATGGCGATCGGTCATTTTGGAAATCGCCGAAAACCGCATTCCGGTCAAGCGCGTCGTGGGCCGCTAGATGCTGGATCTCGTCTCGATCTCGGCGATGGCATCCAATTCCTCAACAGTTAGGTATTTGATAACACCCTCCTTGAATCACAGCATCCGGTTTCAACCGGGCTTACCACTGCATCGGCGGCTGGCTGCGAGGCATAAGCGTTTACCGACGAAATGCAAACAACGATGCCCCGTAAAAGATTGAATGTGTAGATTGTACTTTTGGTCGGGGAGTGTGAACGCAGACATTCTGGCGAGGTGAAAGCTCATGACTCTTCAAGCAGAAACACTCGTACAACTGACCGAAGCGTTGCAGGAGCGAGGGCTGTATCTGGTCTGCAACGTTCACCTCACGCGCGCGCCCTACCGCCACAATCACCTTTGGTTGTGTTCAGTGGCCTGAAGCAGCCTCGCCAAGTCGAGACGTATACGATGAAAAAAGGCCAACTCCCGTCCAAGACCTGCCCTGTGTGTGGACTGGCGTTCAACTGGCGCAAGAAATGGGCACGTTGCTGGGACGAGGTGCGCTATTGCTCCGAGCGGTGTCGACGAGGCAAGCGCCCGCTTCCACCGCCGGCACAAGGCTGCAACCCTGCGCAATGATTTGCTATTGTCCTGATAGCTAAGTAGGTAATCCGGTAGGACACCGTAGCTGATAGGTTTCAGGCGAGTTTACGTATACGCAGGGGTCAACATGGACGAAGCAACTCCGACTTCAGACTATGAAGTACAACGCTTGCAGCGCGTCGCAGCCTTGTGCGCTCGCGATGCAGAACACGACGTCGTCTTCGAAAAACTCGTCGCGATGACCTCAAATTATTTCGGGGCGCCCATCGCGCTGATTTCAATCATCGATGAGCATCAGCAATGGTTCAAAGCCCGCGTTGGCATTGAAGAAGAGCAAACCGCGCGCGAAATTTCATTTTGCGCCTATTCGCTGTTCGACCGGGTACCGCTTGAGATTCTCGACTCGCACAACGACGAGCGCTTTATAAACAACCCGCTGGTCACCGGCACGCCCTACATTCGGTATTACGCCAGTGCGCCACTGATGACGGCTGACGGCTTCTCGCTGGGCAGTCTGTGTATCATCGATACCGTGCCCCGCGAGCCGATGAGCGAGCGTGATTTTGCCATGCTGGTGTATTTCGCCGAGCTGGTGATGATGCACATTACTGGCGCGCGCGCTCGCCTTTACATCGACCAGCCTACCGGGCTGTTCAACCGCCTGCGGTTTGAGGAAGACATCCGCCAGGCAGCGGCGACCTCCGAGAACTTTCACGTTTTTGCCGTTGATATTGTCTCCCCGGCCTTCTTGAACAACGTGGTCAAAGCGCTCGGCTACAACTTCGTCCAGGACCTGATCCTGGCGATCAAAGCACGTTTGCACGCGCTCCTGCCCAGCCAATGCCTGTTGTATAAAATCAGCCCGACGCGCTTCGGCTTTTTGTCAAAAGGCAGCGCGCCTCTGGAGCACGTGTGCGCCAGGATTCTTGAAGATTTTCATACCCCAGTCGAGTGCCACGGGATCCCAATTCTCATGCATGCCGGTATTGGTGTCCTGGCAGTCACCAGTAGCGAGCCGCAGGATTGGATCAGGCTCGTCGTTGCCGCAGCGGACGACGCCAGGGACAGAAACCTGGGGTGGTCGCTTTATCAACCGCACAACGATGCGGCGCAGCAGCGTGCTTTTATGCTCTTGAGTTCGTTGCCGGAAGCTATGCGTGCCCGTCATCAATTAAGCCTGGTATTCCAGCCGAAGATCCAACTGCCGCAGGGTGAATGCAGCAGTGTCGAGGCATTGCTGCGTTGGGAGCATCCGCTATTCGGCCCGATCCCTCCTTCGGAATTTATTCCCTTGGCGGAAACAACCGAGCTGATGCATTCGATCAGTTTTTGGGTACTCGACGCAGTCCTCCATCAGGCACTGTCCTGGAAACAGCAAGGGCTGGTGATTCGGATCGCTATGAATGTCTCCGCGGGCGACCTGGAAACACCGCGTTTTATCGACAAGATGATCCATGACATCCACAGGCTCCAACTCGACCCTGCCACGTTCGAGCTGGAGTTTACCGAAAGCGCGTTGATGACTGATGCAGACACGGTCAGCCGTCAACTTGAACGAGCCCGCGGATACGGCATAGGCGTTGCTATTGACGACTTCGGCACCGGCTATAGCAATTGGACGTACTTGCGCCAATTGCCCATTGATTCGGTCAAGCTGGACCAGTCATTGATCAGCAACATAAAAACCCATGAAAAAGATGCGCGTCTGGTCAAGAGCCTGATCGAGTTGGCACGGGGGCTCAGCTACAAGGTGGTCGCAGAGGGCGTGGAAACTGCGGATATCCTTGAACTGATCACTCAATGGGGCTGCTCGGAGGCCCAGGGGTTCTTGATCTCCAAACCTATGGGGGCAGACGCCCTCGCCCAGTGGTTTGAGGCAGGCGGCTACCGCACGATTACTGCACCGGCAGAAAATTCATCAGCAACAAGCTCTGCGCGTAGTTGACACCTATGCGCCGGTAGCGCTCATCGAGTATCTGGGTCAGCAGATCGAGGCGCGCGACAATCTTGCCGAACTCCACCGCGAAACTGAGGTTGCTGCCCTCCTCCGATATCTCGTTGGAAAACAGCAGCAACACCCCATTCACATCCTGGCGCTTGCCCAGCAGCCAAGTGGCCTTCTCGATATTGCGCGCAGCATTGCTGACGAATTCAGGGTTGATCGCATCGGTGATGTAAAACTCCGTGCGCCCACCGTGAGCAGTCACGATCATACTGCCAATAGCATAGATAAAAGCGCCGACGCGGTCGCCTTTGAATTCCGGGCTCAAGGAGTAGCTAAGGGCCGCCAAGTCACTGCGTTCCCCCAGCGCAGGAAGGGATTGGCGTTTCTCGATGGCCTGGCGAATCTCCCGCGCAGCAGTCACCGCATCCGGGTAACCCGACTGACGCCACTGGCTGGGATTACGCAGATAGAGCTTGTTCATGAGCAAATACAGGCTTTGCAAATTGTCGCGCATGCCCAGTGTTGCCATGCGATCGACACTGGTCTGGAAGAATTCATCAGGCTTGCCATTGCTGAACTGCTTGGCGATATCCCGACCCTGTTGCTGGCTGCAACCGCTGGCGAAGAGCATCAACACGGCAGCCAGCAGCAAGGGCTGGCGTAGCGGTCGACTATTGAAACGAGGAAACGTGCGATCCATCGGCACCCGATCTGGTTCATCTGCCCACGCGGGAATCGGCGGGGCTGGGACAAGGATAGAGCGGAGAAATCAAAAAAAGTGCAATGGCCGTCGCTAGATAGTTGTAGGCCGCTACCGGCCGGCCGGTGAACGGGCTCAAACGTGAAGAATTTTTTTTAGGCTCTATACTGTTTGCAACAGCTGCGTGTGTTGTTGGCGACCCAGGGTGGCATGTCAACCTTTGAACGGCTTGGCGCGTTTATCTATATCGCCCCGGCATACTCCCCAGCAGCTGTACCTGAGGGAGACGGCAATGAAACATCCAATTCGAGCTCAAATGGTTGTTCAGTTGATTTGCCTGCTTTCGGTGGCTCAGCTTTTTTGTTGAGCGGCGTGTGACTGCCTTCACATTCAGTTGCAGTTGCGGCAGTGAGAGGTATTGCCAGCTATAAGCCATAATCTGGCCCGACATTCGATTGCCGGGCCAGAGCGTGCAGCTATAGCAAGATCGTGGACAGCATGCCTAAGGCGCCCAGGCAAAACCCGATCAGTGCGCCTCGCCCGGGGAGCTCCTGAAACAGCGCCCAGATCACGATGGGCTCCAGCAGTAATAAAGAGGTAACGGATACAACCGTCACTACCCAGATGTCACCGACCGCAAGATACCCCAGCCAATAAGCCCCCAGCAGACAAAGCCCGGCAAAGCACATCAACACAACAGGCATGATGAAAGCGTGCCATGAGCCGTCGCCCGCTTGAGCCAGCTTGGCGGTCACCACCTCACTGTAGATTGCACAAAACTCACCGATGATCATCAACCCTAGAGCAGAAACTCCGAGTAGTTCTTTGGACATATCAAAAACTCCTTCGTATTCAACGCAATATTTTTCAACTCCCAGCGGGCAATGCCGCTGCCCAGAGTTTCGTTGCAGTGATACGAAGCAGCCTTGAACAGGCCTGAATTACCGAAGTGCTTTTCCATGCTCATGTCCTTTATAGAAGGTGAGGCTTAGCGGCCAGATGAGGCGCTCGGCCTGATCATACGTTTCGGCGAGTATTAGGAACAACCTTGGCCGTGGAACCGCCGAAACGGACTGTTTATTTCTTCGTGCTTGTATAAGCTTGCCGTTCGTTTTTTCGAGATCAGGAGGGGTAAATGAGTGACGACAATGCAAAGCACTTGCTAATTAACCAGCAGCACATTTGCATGGCTGCAATCTCGCTGACTTTCTCCAGCACCTGTGTTGGCGCAGACACTTACTCGGAGCTGAGTACGCCTGATAAATCGGGATTCATGTGGGGTCAGGTCTACCAGCATACAAATGAGCTTTGGGTTTAATCCCAAGCGTGCTTTAAACATTAACACCTGCTGACAGCCCATAGAGGTTCACAAAATGAAAATGACACTACCCGCCCTGGCTTTGGGTGTTCTGATATCGCAAGGAGCGATAGCCGCCGGTGATGGTACAGCCGCTCTTGGAGGTGGCGTTGGGGGTGCACTTGGCAATATCGTCGGCCAACAGCTGGGGGGGTCAACTGGCGCGGCAGTAGGCGCAGGCTTAGGTGGTGCCGCCGGTGGAGCAGTCGGGGCCCAGAAGGGTAAGAGGACAGAAGCTGCGATAGGCGGCGGCGTTGGCTCTGCTGGTGGGTCACTTATAGGCAATCGTCTGGGCGGCACAACGGGTTCGACGATCGGAGCGGGTCTCGGTGGCGCTGCAGGTGGCGCGCTCGGCAACAACCTGGCGGATGATGAGAGCAATCATCGATCTGACGGGAAAAAGCACAAAGGCAACAATAAGCACAAGCATAAGAACAAGCGCCACTGATGAGCCATGGCTCGTGTTTGCAGTAGGTGCAAAAAATGCAGACGCCTTGTGGCGGGTCAGCTTAGCGAACAAGTGAGGGGCTGGGCCTTATCATATGTGTGAGCACCTGTTCTGAATAACCGGGCTCGACGGGTGTGAGCGATATTAAAAACTCGCAGAACTCCCCGCCGCCCGTCATGATCGGGCTATGATCAGGCCATCTTAACCGGACGCACAATGCCCCATGCCCGTTGACCTACAAGCGCTCTATCCAAAACTGATCCACTTGATGCTGGATACGGTATTCGTCGTCGACAGCGACAACCGGATTGTCTTCGTGAGCGACGCCTGTGAGTCCCTGCTGGGCTACCACGCCGAAGAGCTGATCGGCACCCTGATCATCCACTACATGCACCCTGAAGACCTGGCGCGTACCCGCGCTTCCATAGCTCGGGTCATGAGTGGCCAACCCCACGTCGACTTCCGCAACCGTTATCTGCGCAAGGATGGCAGCGTCGTACACATTTTGTGGGCGGCCTTCTGGTCCAAAGAAGTCGGTGCGCGGATCGGAGTCGCGCGGGACATAACGGCGCTCACCCAGGCCGAGGAGGAGTTACGCTTCCTCGCCCATCATGACCCGCTGACGGCCCTCACCAACCGATCGTTGTTCAACGATCGGCTCGACAGTGCGCTGCAAAGCGCACAGCGCCATAACCGGAGCTTGGCATTGCTGTTTCTGGACATCAACGACTTCAAGTGCATCAACGATGTGCATGGTCATGCCATGGGCGATCGCGTGCTCTGTGTGATTGCACGACGGCTAGAGCGCTGTGTGCGCGAAGGCGATCTAGTGGCCCGGATGGGCGGTGATGAATTCACGGTACTGATCACGGATATCCAGTCGCCGGATGCGGTTGCCGGGAAGGTGGCGCAGATACTTGCGGTCATTGCTGATCCACTGGGGGCCGAGTTTGGCGGAGTGAAAATGCCGTCTTGCAGTGTCGGCGTGGCGTTTTATCCGAAGGATGGAGAGGATGCGGATACGCTGTTGAGTCATGCGGATGGGGAGATGTATCGGGTGAAGAGGTTGCGGGTGAGTGAAGATATGAAGTAGACCGTAGCCTAGGGTCTGGCAACCCGCGTCGTTAAAAAGCCAATGCCCCGACGAGTCGGGGCATTGGCTTTTATGGTCCTGGATAAATCAAAAGGGCTTTTCAGCCTTACGGGTGAAGAACCACTTGCTGACCATCATGCACGAGGCTATTTGGCTTGGCGAAGCACAAGCTCCGATAGACGGGTCTTAACGCGGAAGCAGAACTCACGAATTTGAAATTGATAAGCGGGCATAACCATGTAGTTTAAGTCAGGACCTAATGAGTCTTTGATTTCCATATATTTAGCGGTCTTGGCAGCGATGGTTTGGTACTCCGCCTCGTACTTGACGTAAGACGCTTTGTTGTAAACCTTCAAAACGTCCAGCTCTTTACGGCATTGCTCTGCGCGGTTTTGGTTTAAGTTTGTTTCTGATTCCGACTGATCAGCTTCCGTAGAGGCAGGGACGTGGGAGTCAGCACTGGCGCCCGCAGGTGCAGCCTCATATCGCACAGTCCAATTGGGTGGTGTCGAAGGTGCGACTTCAGGGGGGGCTTCATGGGGCGCTTCCTGGACGACGGCAGGAGGTGGAGTCACTATGGATTTTTCTGGCGTTTTCGTAGCGCATCCAGAGAGGGCAAGTCCTACCACTACAGCGATGCCACACAGTTTATACATCGGTTTCACCAAGAAGTAATTATGGTTGGCTGAGTCGTTATGTGCTGGGTAAAAGTAAAACTCACTCAATGATCAAGTGTAAATTTTCTACCAGACTCAAGGCGCTCAGCCTCTCTTCCTTGAGTGCGCAGGTGAGTGATAATAGTAAAAAAACAAAGAGATGACGAGTAAAAGCTCGTCAGAAAAGCCACAGATTAATGGGACAATTGCGGTGGGTCCAAGCTAAGCATGCACCCTCATTGTGCGGCGTTCGGATCGCAGGGCAAAATGAGGAGACTTCATGGTCTACGTTAAATCTGAAACGTATCGACACGTCAGCAGATGTGGGTTTCGCGTAGAAGCGCGATTTCCAGTCCCGTGGTGAGTACCTGACGTGCTCGAAAACGTTTTTACACAGCCTCGGCCAAAAGCTGCCCGTGATGATCGGTAGTTTTCTACGAAAAAGGCCCGATCGAATCAAATCACTTTTTAACCGGTGTATCCCAGCATTCGGGATTAAGCGAGCATACGTTGTATTGCCGATCCATCAACGCCATGCGGTTGAGGTGGGCATCAGTGGCGGCGCTCAGTGATTGCTCACTGGTGACCATGTAGCGCGCGGCTCTATCGCTCATGCGTGCACTCCATTGGCGCCGAATCTTTTCATCCAAGGCTTTTGGTGACGTGGCCATGGCTTGAAGTGTACCGTCGTCTACTCGGCTCAACTCGTCGCGGTAGGTTTCGATGTACTGGGTTCGTGCGGCGTCGTGCTGGTGATTTAGGTCGTACTGGAGCGCTTCCAAGTTTTGCTTGTAGAGAGTCCAGTAACCGTCAGGCAGCACGCCACCGTCTTTCTTTCGTAGCGCGGCAATACGCCCATCGTTGTCGGTATTGGCGCTGAGTACCGGCTTGAGCGACGAGATGATAACGGGATCGTTGCTGATAATCTGGTTCATCAACACAGTACGTAAACTTGTCTTAGGCAGACTCTGGCCCAGGGGCTCCACGTGGATCGGCTCCGTTGGTTTCAGGGACACAGGTTGGCTCGCGCAACCTGTAAACAACAAGGCCAAAAAGAGGATCGACGAGATAGGATGACGTAAAAACATAAGCTACCCATGAGCATGGTTGGTTAGGGAATCGAGCATAACACCCGCCAACCGATAGTGTCATTTTGACATCACTCCGACCCTGACAACCTTCCAGTTACCGGAGTGCAAGCCCGACTCCACTTATACTGCCTGACGGTAGATTTGGAGAGGTTTTTTACGAGGATGCTTCCAGGTCGAAACCTATAACTAAGCGCCAACAGTCCTAGAGAGGATTTACCAAAACCAGCTCGCACTGGAGGCAGCCCTGGGGGCAATCGACGAGAACGCGGCCCACATAAAACTGGGCTTGGCGTGTCTCTGCAAGCTCCCATGAGGCAGCCACTATTTGATTTTGGTCTCAAGCGAGTGCCGGCCTCTGGGGTATACGGGCCGACAAAGAAAAAGGAATCGAATCCTTGAGAGGATGGATATCAAGGCGGTTGATACCCAGAGCAGTACAGACAAGATAGCACTGAGCAATGCTTCTTTTTCAGTCGCGCCAGTATCCAATGCCATCGCGCGATCATAGTCTTAACTTTTTGAACAACTGCAATGGGAATAAACGGAGTCAGCCCCGATGATCCAAATTTATGGAATTTACTCACAAACGAAAGGTTCAGTACATAAAGCCCGAGCATTGCATCTGTGCCCTGAGCTTTCTATGATCGCGACGGGTGCGCCATTGCATGACGCGATGCGCAGGTTAAAAGCAAGCACTGGTCGGGCCGCCAGCGGAGTCCGACTGTGGCTAGCAAAAAACCATCATCTCCATCTATTCCCCGTCCTCAAGTTTTAACCGAACGCGCGCTTTCAGCGCTGGAACGGTTCTCCCATATCGAGGCAGTGAGCGGCATCGCACTTTTGGTGGCTGCTATCGTCGCGCTCCTTTGGGCCAACAGTGCGATAGCTGAGTCTTATGAGCATTTCTGGAGCGCCGAATTGACCATCGGTCTAGGGCATTTCACTGTTTCGCGCTCATTGCATTTTCTGGTCAACGATGGATTGATGACCGTGTTCTTTCTTGTCGTAGGGGCGGAAATCCGTCAAGAGATCAGCGACGGTGCACTGTCCAGCTTCAAGCTCGCTACGTTACCTCTTGGGGCTGCGATGGGTGGTGTCATGGTGCCTGCGCTTATCTATACGCTGCTTAATTTCGGCACCCCCGCCTACAGCGGTTGGGCTGTGCCGACCGCGACCGACATTGCCTTTGCCGTAGGGGTGCTTGCACTATTAGGTAAATCGATTCCCGGCTCGGTGAGAGTTCTCCTCCTTGCACTGGCCATCATTGATGACATCGTTGCCATACTGATTATCGCGATTTTCTACACAGCCAGCCTGAATTACCTGGGTTTGGTCATTGCAGCGGTAGGGTTGCTACTCGTTCTGATATTTCAACGCATGGGTATTGGCAAAGCCTACGCTTATGTCTTACCTGGCGCGATTGTATGGTTTGGTCTTTTGAAGACCGGCGTTCACCCAACGCTTGCCGGTGTAGTTCTAGGGCTAATGACCCCCGTCAATTCCAAGCCATTGCGTGAGCGACCTCTGGATACGATTGGGCGTACGTTTCAGGAGCTCATGGAACGCTTCTCGCAGGCTGAGCAGAGTCCAAAGGCAGTAGCCAAACCACTGAAACAGTTACGTCATGCCGAGCGAGAAATGTTATCTCCTGTGCAGCGAGTGCAAATAGGGTTGCACCCATGGGTCGCCTACGGAGTCATGCCGCTATTTGCGCTGGCCAATGCCGGTGTCAGTCTGAAGGGTATCAACTTGGACGATATTATGGCCCAAGGCGTGCTTATTGGGGTAATTACGGCCTTGGTACTTGGTAAACCTTTGGGGGTGATGATCGCCAGTTTCTTGCTGATCAAGCTAAAGGTCTGCGAATTGCCCGAGGGAGTCAGTTGGGAGGGTATCGTCTTGGTGGGGCTGTTGGCGGGTATAGGCTTCACTATGTCAATTTTCATTTCCGGCCTTGCGTTTGACGACCCTGGCCTATTAGCGGCGGCTAAACTGGGTGTGCTTGCCGCTTCGTCCTTGGCTGCGATACTCGGTTTGGTTTGGGGGAAAACCAAGTTTCGTTCATTTGCTGGTAGACCGGCCGCAGGACTTTAATTGCCTGTTTCGTGAAAGCTCCTCCGCACTTGCGGCGATAAATGATCGATTTCATTTGCCCGCTGCGTTGGCAGGTAAGTAAGCACGCCCTTAAAGTGAGCATACGGATCATGACCTGGTTTGACTGTAAGCGGATGGCGAATACATCTTCCGAACTCCAGCATTAAGGGCGATTGTGTCCGCGTAAGTTTAAGCGGACGCAATCACTCTTAATGCCAGGATCGTCTCAAACCTGTACAAACGGTAACTTATGTACAAGTTTTGTACAACGCTGATTTAAGCATCCGCTAATCTGTGACCCCCTTGGATTAAAGTCCTCAGGCCAAGACGGGACGCGAGTGGCACGGATCCCGCCACCAAAGTGTTGGGGTTGTTGCGTGGGTTCAGCGACAGGAAAATGCAAGATCGCTTACAAGCGACGTGTTTGACGATCCTGCCTTGTCTCACACCAGTATCGTGATCACGACCAACCTCAGTCTCTCGGGATGGTAGAGCGCGTTCAGCGACATTAAGGTGACCGCAGCAACTGGATCAACTGACACATCACTGCCACATCGTTGAAACGATCAACGTGTCCTACCGCATGCAATACGGCACGCTGGTCGTCCAGATAAAGATCAGATCACGTGAAAGAAAGCACAGGGACGGGAGGACATCGAGGACGATGAACCGTTTTGACCAGCATCAAAAACGCGCTGAGTAAGGGGTCGGCGAACACACCTTCCGAACTCCAGCGTTAAGGATTAGTACCTGAAAGCACCTGATGTTTACGGTTAAACCTAGTGTACGTCGAGGTTCTTTTTGAATCCGCGAAGGTTCATGATGAAGAGGCAAACCTGCAGGACGATGAGAGCATAGGCTTCTACGTACACCCCCCAAGTCACCCACAATATATTGCTGAGGCTAAAGCATACAAATCCTGTCATGCGCCTTGCTGGTAGTTGAGACCCGATAAGCCAAGCCGCAAGCACCGTCACCAACATCGCAGGCCATTGAACCCAATCTAGATAAGCCAAGCTTTTCACCCCGTTCAAAATGGCGATTGACGATTTACGCAGCAATGATGTGGCCGGTGCCTCTGTGCGCCTAAAGCATCGCCGTCGCCTAGTCTTCGTCCTGTGGGCTTCCACACTGCCACCTGCGCGCCCCGCTTGCTACTGACCGTACTTTGCTGGGGCACAGTAAACCGGAAATCACCAAAAGGGTGTATAGAAGGATTGGAGCGACCGCCAAGCCCTCAAAATAGGCAAAGTTTCGGAACGCCTAGAAAAACCGTTGCTCCCTACCCGAAGGCCAGAAACACAAAAGCCCCGCTTTCGCGAGGCTTTCGTTTGAATCTTGGCGGGAAACCAGGGATTCGAACCCTGGGAACGCTATTAACGTTCGCCGGTTTTCAAGACCGGTGCATTCAACCACTCTGCCAATTTCCCTTGTGCATCACAGGATTATAGTAGCCTATCCTGTCTCAGCGGGCGCCATAATACCCGAATGAAACACACTGTCAAACTCTCGGCATCGCTTGTTACAGAGCGTCTGTTATGATCTTTGCGACTGAACGTTTCAAAACCGAAGGAGTGTCGCCATGCGCGAACAGAATTACGCAGTGAATGGTAACGCGCAGGCTGAGCAGCTTGAAGTCAGCCGCGTGTTGCGCAACACCTATGGCTTGCTCGCCCTTACCCTCGCATTCAGCGGCGTAATGGCGTTTGTGGCTCAGCAGATGCGCGTCGGCTACCCGAACATCTTTGTCGTGCTGATCGGCTTCTATGGGCTGTTCTTCCTGACCAACAAGCTGCGGGACTCGGCCTGGGGTCTGGTGTCGGCGTTTGCCTTGACCGGTTTCATGGGCTTCATCCTCGGCCCAATCCTCAACCGTTACCTCGGCATGGCCGGCGGTGCGGAAGTGGTCAGCTCGGCGTTTGCCATGACGGCCCTGGTGTTTGGTGGCCTGTCGGCCTACGTGCTGATCACCCGTAAGGACATGAGCTTCCTGGGTGGCTTCATCACCGCAGGCTTCTTTGTGCTGCTGGCGGCTGTGGTCGCAGGTATGTTCTTCCAGATCAGCGGCCTGCAACTGGCGATCAGCGCGGGGTTTGTGCTGTTCTCCTCGGTGTGCATCCTGTTCCAGACCAGCGCCATCATCCACGGCGGTGAGCGTAACTACATCATGGCGACCGTGAGCCTGTATGTGTCGATCTACAACCTGTTTATCAGCCTGTTGCAGATCTTCGGCATCATGAGCAGCGATGACTGATTAGTTAACGCAATAAAAAATGCCCCGTATCGAAAGATACGGGGCATTTTTGTTTTTACGCCGTTAAGAGCAGGTTTCAGTATTTGTTGGGTTCCATCTCCAGATCAACCTTGAAGCGCTGCGCAATATCCTGCTGGATCCGCTGAGCCAGGTTGGCAATATCGTGCCCCGAGGCCCCGCCATAGTTGACCAACACCAGCGCCTGCAGTTTGTGCACACCTGCATCCCCCTCACGAAAGCCTTTCCAGCCAGCCTTGTCGATCAGCCAACCGGCCGCGAGCTTCATCTGCCCATCGGGCTGCGGATAAGCCACCAGGTCCGGGTACAGTGCCTGCAGCTCAGCAGCCAACACCTGGGACACCAAGGGGTTCTTGAAGAAGCTCCCGGCATTGCCAAGCTCTGCCGGGTCCGGCAGTTTTTCCCGGCGGATGCTGCAGATCGCACGGCTGACGTCGCTCGGCGTCGCCTCGGTGATCCCCTGCCCCGCCAGGCGTTGCTGCACCGGGCCATAGTCGAGTTTCAGGTGGCCGGTGCGGCTCAGGGCAAAGCGCACCCGCAGGATCAGCCAGCGGCCGGTTTCGTGCTTGAACACGCTGTCACGGTAGGCAAAGTTGCATTCTTCCAGACTGAAATCGCGCAGTTCGCCGGTGTGGCGATCCAGGGCGGTCAGGCCAGCGAATACGTCCTTGATCTCCACGCCGTAGGCGCCGATGTTCTGCATCGGTGCTGCGCCAACGGTACCGGGGATGAGGCTGAGGTTTTCCAGGCCACAGAACCCCTGTTCCAGGGTCCACAACACGAAGGGGTGCCAGGCTTCGCCCGCTTGCGCCTCGACCACCACCTGCGTGCCGTCATCGTGGACCACGCGGACGCCGTGGGTCGCCATGCGCAAGACCAGCGCAGGAATGTCCTGGGTCAGCAGCAAGTTGCTGCCACCGCCGATCACCAACAGTGGCACCGCATGTGCGGCTGAATAAGCCAGGGCCTCGCGGACGTCATCGTCGCTGTGCGCCTCGGCGAACAACTGGGCGCGTACGTCGATGCCAAAGCTATTGAAGGGCTTGAGCGATACCTGCGAGAGCACCTGCAAGGTCATAACCGCCCCTTCAATTCGATCACCAATAAATCACAGGCGCGTTCAATCAGGTCAAGGACCCGCTCGAAGCCTTGTTCACCTTCGTAATACGGGTCTGGCACTTCGTCCACTTCGCCATCGTAGCGGCGCAGGAACAGGTCCAGCTCCGCTGTGCCTTGGCCCGGCTGCATGGCCTTGAGGTTGCGCAGGTTGCTGTGGTCCATGGCCAGGATCAGGTCATAGCGCGCAAAGTCGGCACGGGAGACCTGCTGGGCTCGCTGGGCCGACAAGTCATAGCCGCGCACCAGCGCCGCACGCTGGCTGCGCTTATCCGGTGGGTTGCCAATATGCCATTCACCCGTACCGGCGGACGCTACCTCGACCTGCCCTGCCAAACCCGCTTCGCGCAATTTATGGCGCAGCACGCCTTCTGCGGTGGGCGAGCGACAGATATTGCCCAGGCAGACAAACAAGACCTCCATCAGGCCCCCAGCAGGCGACGGACGCGCTCAAGGTCTTCCGGCGTGTCGACACCAGCCGGCGGCGCTTCCAGCGCATCGCCCACATGAATGCGCACGCCGTGCCACAAGGCACGCAGTTGCTCCAGCGATTCGGTGTTTTCAAGCCAGCACGGGCCCCAACTGACGAAGTCATGCAGGAAACCGGCACGGTACGCATAGATGCCGATATGACGGCGATACGGCACGCCTCTCGGCAATACGTCGGGTTTTTTGGCGAAGGCGTCGCGCGCCCACGGCAAGGTCGAACGGCTGAACGTCAGCGCCAGGCCATTGATGTCGCTGACCACTTTCACCACGTTCGGGTTGAACAGGGTGTCGATGTCTTCGATCGGTTCGGCCAGGGTCGCCATGCGCGCTTCGCCATGAGCGGCCAGGTTGGCCGCCACTTGGTCGATCACGCTCGGCGGAATCAACGGCTCGTCACCTTGCACGTTGACCACGATGACATCAGGTGCCAGGCCGAGTTTTGTGGCCACTTCGGCCAGGCGATCGGTGCCGGAGTTATGGTCTTCGCGAGTCAGCACGGCCTCAGCGCCGAAGCCTTTGCAGGCTTCGATGATGCGCGGATCATCGGTGGCCACCACCACGCGCTCGGCGCTGCTTTTGCAGGCCTGTTCCCACACCAACTGGATCATCGGCTTATCGCCGATCAGTTGCAGCGGCTTGCCCGGCAAACGGGTCGACGCGTAGCGGGAAGGAATGACAACGGTAAAGGCTGTGGTCATTTATCCAGGCGCTCATCGGTAGTCAGGGTGCGGGCTTCGCTTTCCAGCATTACCGGGATGCCATCACGGATCGGGTAAGCCAGGCCGGCGCCTTTGCTGATCAGCTCGGTTTTGTCGGCGCTGAGCTTGAGCGGGCCTTTGCAGATCGGGCAAGCGAGGATATCGAGCAGTTTGGTGTCCATGAGTGTTTCCTGGATAGAAGCGGTTTAAGGCAAGAGACGGGCAGGCAACAGGCGCATCAGCTGCGTGTCGAACCAGGCGACAAACGCCGGCGACGGCAGCGCATCCACCGCAAGGTACCACCAGTCGGGCTGGGCAAAGGCGCGGCACTTCACCGCGTCCTTTTCGGTCATGACCAGCGGCAATGACGGTGTAAAATTCAGGACTTCGGCGCTGTACGGCGCGTGGTCGGCAAACGCATGGGGTATCGGCTGCCAGTGTAGCGTTTCAAGGGTGTTGAAGAAACGCTGCGGGTTGCCGATGCCGGCGACCGCATGCACCTGCTGGCCCGCCGCAAAGTGATCGACCGGCTGACGCTCGCCGGTCTTCAGATTGACCAGTGCGCAAGGCTGCAAGCGAAAGGCAAAACCATCGTCTCGGTCGCTTGCGGCGCCGTTATACAACAGCGCATCGACACTCTGCAGCCGCTCCACCGGTTCGCGCAACGGCCCCGCCGGCAGGCAACGGCGGTTGCCCAGGCCACGGGCGGCGTCGATCAGCACCAATTCAAGGTCGCGGGCCAGGCGGTAATGCTGCAGGCCATCGTCGGAGAGGATCAGGTCCAGGGTTTCACTGGCCAGCAGCGCCTTGACCGCACGGCTGCGATCGGGGTCGATCACTAACGGTACGCCGCAGCGCTGCACGATCAATAAGGGTTCGTCACCCGCCACTTCAGCACTGTGGTTGGCTTCGACCCGCCACGGCAACTGCGGCGGCTTGGCCCCATACCCCCGGCTGACCACCCCCACGCGCAAGCCGCTACGTCGGCAGTGCTCAATCAACCACAGGATCAACGGCGTCTTGCCGGTGCCACCCACCGTGATATTACCGACCACCACCACGGGCACCGGCGACTGATAGATCTCGCCCTCACCCGCAAGGAAACGTGCGCGCTTGCGCTGCACCACTCGGCGGTACAAGGATTCAAGCGGCCGCAGCAACGTGAGCATCGGATGGCCCTCGTACCAGGCCTTGAGCAAACGATCGGACATGGCCATCAGGGTTGGCTCGCTGCCTCGACGGTGGTCATGCGCAGATGGCTGAAACCGAGCTTGCCGGCGGCATCCATCGCAGTGATCACAGCCTGGTGCTGGGTCTTGCCATCGGCACTGATCGACAGCGGCAGCTTGGTATCGCCGCCGGACTCTTTCTGCAAGGCATCCATCAGGCTGTTGAGATCGTTCTTTTCGAGCAACTGGTTATTCACTGAAAACACCCCGTCGGCGCTGATGGCGATGTCCAGTTGCTTGACCTCCTGGTCTTCGGCCGGCGAACCGCTCACGGCTTCCGGCAGGTCGACGCGCAGCTCGGTTTGCCGGGTAAAGGAGGTGGTGACGACAAAAAACAGCAGCAGGATAAACACCACGTCGATGAGCGACGCGAGGTTGATATCGACATTTTCCCGGTGCTTGCGGCGAAATTTCACGCTTTGCCCCCAACCAGGTCAACGTCACGGTCGCCCTGCACGACTTCCACCAGTTTGATGGCTTCCTGCTCCATGCCGACCACCAGCTCATCGATGCGCCGTTGCAGGAAACGGTGGAAGAACACCGAAGGAATACCGACCATCAGGCCCGCTGCCGTGGTGATCAGCGCCTTGGAGATACCACCTGCCAATACGGCCGCGTTGGTGGTCATGCCGGAGCCCATGAACGAGCTGAAAATATCGATCATACCCAGCACCGTCCCCAGCAAACCGAGCAATGGCGCCATGGCAGCGATGGTGCCGAGGGCATTGATGTAGCGCTCCAGTTCATGGATGACGCGGGCGGCAGCCTCCTCGATGCACTCTTTCATGATCTCGCGACCATGCTTGGAGTTGGCCAGGCCGGCGGCAAGGATTTCACCCAACGGGGAGTTGGCGCGCAGTTCCTTGAGTTTTTCCTTGTCCAGTTGCTTGTTCTTGATCCAAGCCCAGACCTGCCCCAATAGATGCTCGGGGGTGACGCGACTGGCGCGCAGGGTCCACAGGCGTTCGGCGACGATGCCGAGTGCGGCGATAGAACTTATGATGATCGGCAACATCATCCAGCCGCCGGATTTGACCAATTCCCACACAGTGAATGCCCCCTCGAAAAAGTGCGCCACTTTACCATATAGGTTCGTCGGCCACAGACCCCATCGGCTGCGGCCACAAGCGCCTAAGGTAACCGTTCACGCCAGAACCTGCGTTGACTGCGCGCAACAACCGGTGGTGCAAATGCCCCCAGTTGCAGGCGCACGGCGCCCTGCTCGGCGCTGTCATAGACCTCGCTGCCCAACCGCTGGTAGCGCGCCATCACCTGCGGATGCGGATGGCCGAACGCATTACTGCGCCCTCGTGAAATGAGCACAGAACGAGGGGCAAGGCGTTCCACAAACGCCCAGGACGAAGAGCTGCGACTGCCATGGTGTGGCGCCTGCAACCAATGGGTGGGCACTGCCAGAGGTGAGGCGAGCATTGCCTGTTCCGCCGCGCGGTCGATATCGCCGGTCAACAGTAAGCGCTCGCCATTGGCCTGCACCTGCAACACGCAGGACTTCGGGTTGCCGCTGATAGCGTCCGGCCACTGCCACAGCTCGAACGTCACATCGTCCCAGGTCCACCGTTCGCCACTGTTGCACGGCTGCGTACGGAGAAACGCCGGCAGGCCCTCGGTTTCCCCGCCCACCACGCGTTTGATTGGCATCCCCTTGGCAATCGCCCCCGCGCCGCCGGCATGATCCGCGTCGGCATGGCTGATCAACATCATGTCTAACGTCTTTACCCCAAGTTTTTGCAGCGACGGCAACACCACGCGCGCACCCAGGTCAAAGGTTCCGGAGCGCGGGCCGGCATCGTAGAGCAAGGTGTGATGGCGAGTGCGCAAGATCAGCGACTGCCCCTGGCCAACGTCCAACTGCACCACCTCCACTTGCCCATGGGGCACCAGTTCACGCGGGGGAAACACCGCCAGCAACAGCATCGGCAAGCCCAGCACCCGAAATGGCACGCCCTTGGGCAACAGTAATAGCAGCGCACCGAGCAGGCTCAGCAGCCAATACCCCTGCGGTACGTCGGCCGGAATCCAGGCAGGCAGTTGTCCGGCAAGCCACGCCAAGCCCTTGAACAACCCATCCAACGCCCCGCCCGCCAGCCACAGCAATCCCTCCCCCATAAACGGCAACGCCAGCAACGCTGTCCCCAGCAACGCCAGCGGCAACACCACCAGGCTGATCCAGGGCACCGCGACCAGATTGGCCAGGGGCGCACTCAGGCTGATGGGCAACCCCAGCACCAGCAAAACAGGAAACAATCCAACGGCAATCAACCACTGGGGGCGGGTCCACGCCTGCCACACGCTCCACGGTCCCAACCGCCCACCAAACGCCAGGATCAGCACTGCCACCGCCGCAAACGACAACCAGAACCCCGGCTGCAAACTGGCCAACGGCTCCAGCACCAACACCCCATTGAGCGCCAACAGTAACGGCCACCACAGCCCCAGGTGCCGGAAGCGCAGCCGCCATAACAACACCAGCCCCACCATCACACAGGCGCGCTGCACCGGCACGCCAAACCCGGCCAGCAAGCCGTAACTCAGTGCAGCCGTGAACGCCAGGCCACACGCCCACGGCAGCCACGGCCAGGTTCGGGGCCAGAGCCCATAACGTGCCAACCCGGCGATCAACCCGTAGATCAAGCCCGCCAGCATGCCGATGTGCTGGCCGGATATAACCAGCAGATGCACAGTGCCGGTGTCCTTTAACACCTGCCAATCAGCGGCGGCCAATCCAGAGCCGTCTCCCAGCACCAGGGCGATCAGGCCTGCTTCCCGACCAAAGCCATCCACCGCCATCAAGCGCTGGCGCACGCCGTCCCGCCAGGCGCTGTGCGCCGCAGCCAGACGTTCGCCGTCCTTCACCGTGCCCGTAGCACCAATACGCTGGGCGAGCAGCCAGGCTTCCCGGTCAAATCCGTGAAAATTCAGCAAACCGGCCGGCCGCTTCAGGTTGATTGCCAGGCGCCAGCGCTCACCACTGCGCACAGGCGGCCCGCCACGCCAGGACACTCGGATGCGTTTGGGCAAGCTGGCCTTTCGCGACCAGCTGTCGGCCAATTCGAAACGCACCCCCTCGCCCGTCTGCTGCGGCAGCCCAATGACTCGCCCCTCCACCCAACGTGTCTGGCCGTCCAGAGTCGGCTTCAGGCGATCATCCAGCGCCCACTGCGCACTGATGCATGCCCAGCTCAGCCCCACCAGGAAAAACGCCAATGGGTAAGTGCGAAACGGCAACAGCATCAACGCCAGCACCAGCAAGGCGATCAGCCATCCCGTGGGCGGCAATGCAGGTAAAAAACGCAGGGCCAGCAACCCCAGCGCCAACGCGAACATCCCTGTCCTCATGGATCATCCCTTTAAAGTGATCCACTCAGTCTTAGCCGGGCGTCCGACATTGCCTATGATGTTTTGTCACAAAGTCTGAATTTTCTGTTTATAGAATGCGAGCATACTTGCCCCTCGAACTGACCTGGACCCCTTATGCCACGGCGCTTATTCAAACGGTACATGCCTGACCCCAGCAGTATCAGGGAACACAAGTCATTACAGTTTCTCGGCACATTGCTGCATGACCCGAACCTCTGGCACCTCAACCGGCACTCGGTCGCGCGCGCGATGGCCGTAGGTTTGTTCGCGGCCTTTATCCCGATTCCCTTGCAGATGCTGCTGGCGGCCGTCCTGGCGATTACCGTGCGCGGCAACATGCCCATCGCGGTCAGCCTGGTGTGGCTGACCAACCCGATCACCATGCCGGTGGTATTTATCTGCACCTACATGACCGGCGCCTGGCTGATGAACGTGCCCCCCCGCAGCCTGCCCGACGACCTGACCTGGGAATGGATCAGCGGGCAACTGAGTACGTTGTGGCAGCCGTTCCTGCTGGGCTCAGTCGTTTTGGGGTTGGTGCTGGGCGCACTCGCCTATTGCCTGACGATGGGCTATTGGCGCTGGTGGGTGGCGCACCAATGGAAACAGCGCAAACAGCGTCGCGCCTAGTCTGTCGTGCTCAGCAAGCGCGCAGGCGCAGGTGCACCCGCAGGCCCTGCCCGGTGTTTTCCGCCCACAGGCTGCCGTCCTGGCGTTGCACGGCGTTGCGGGCAATGCTCAAGCCCAGGCCGAAGCCACCGTCGCCGGGGCGTGAACCGTCCAGGCGGGTAAAGGGCGCGAAGATCCGTTCCAGGTCTGCGTCATCGATCCCGCCGCCCTGATCCTCCAGCCACACATGCCAATAATCCCCCTCACGCCGGCCATCCAGGCTGGCCACGCCGCCCACAGGCGAATGGCGGATGGCGTTGCGCAGAATGTTTTCCAGGGCCTGGGCCAACGCATTCAGGTTGCCCCGTACCCAGCAATCCGCGCCTAGCAGGCAAGGCAGGCGCGACGCCGGCCAATCGCTCTCAAAGCACGCGTTTTCGCGCAACATGTCCCACAACGCCTGAAGCTGGATATCTTCCTGGGGCAGCGGCGCGCGCTCGGTGTCCAGCCAGGCCAGTTGCAGGCTGTCTTCGACCAGGCGCTGCATGGCGTCGATCTCACGCCCCAGCCGCTCGCGCAGTTGCGCCAGGTCTTGCTCACTGTCACAGGCCACCCGCAAGCGGCTCAGCGGCGTACGCAGTTCATGGGACATGTCACGCAACAACTGCTGCTGCAACACCACAGTGCCCTGCAAACGCTCGGACATGTGGTCGAACGCGCGGCCCAGTTCGCCCAGTTCATCCTGCCGGCTGGTGGCATCGTGGGAAAGCCGCGTATTCAATTGATCGGCGCGCCAGGCATTGGCCTGCTCGCGCAGTTGGTTAAGGGGCATGATCAGCAGCCGATACAAACCAATGCACAGCAACAGGGTAAACAGGCCAGGGATCACCCCGTTGGTCACCACGCGCCAGAACAGTTGGTAGCGCCCCGGCAAGAAGCGTTGCGGCAACTCGATCACCAGCGAACCCGCGCCGGGGTCGGCGGGAAACGGGATTTTCAGCCATGGCAGGCCGATGACATGCCGGCTCACCGGCCAATCCAGGCCACGCAGAAACGTCAGGCGCTGGCTTTCCTTGTCGGTCAGCGGGTAGCTGCTCAGCGATTGCAGGTCATTCCCGATCACTCCCATCCAGATGGTTTCACGCTTGCCCATCGCGTGCAGCCAAGCGTCGACGCCCGCACTCCCTCCACGACTCCACGCCTGCTCAGCCTCCACCGCGTAACCACTCAAGGTGCTCCGCGCCTCGTCGGACAGGTAGGCGTTCTTCTGTTCCATGTAACGGCCCCATGACCAACTGAGCCAGATCATCAGCAAGCAGAAAGCGATCAGCAGGCAGGCCAGTTTCCAGAATAATGAGTGCTTGCCCGGCAGTCGTTTCAAGGACCGTTCAGAGGCCGTCATCGTGACCGCTCAGCACATAGCCCTTGCCCCACACCGTGCGCACTTCGCGCTCGGAGTAGCCGATGGCCTTGAGCTTGCGACGGATCTGGCTGATATGCATGTCGAGGCTGCGGTCATGAGGGGCGTAACCACGTTGCAACACATGCTGATAAAGGAAGGCTTTGCTGAGGACCTCTTCGCTGTTTCGATGCAGGGTTTCAAGCAAGCGGTATTCGCTGCGGGTCAGGCCGGCGCGGTGCGCCAAGTGGAAGACATCGCACAGTTCGTCGTCGAAGCGCAGGGTTCGCGCATCCTCGCGCACGGGTGCAGGCGCTGGCAGCGGACCACGGTCCAGTGCCACACGACGCAGGATGGCTTCAATGCGCACACGCAACTCGATCATGCTGAACGGCTTGGGCAGGTAATCATCGGCGCCAAGGCGAAACCCACTGACGCGATCGGCTTCGGCGCCCAGTGCAGACATCAGGATCACCGGGATCGAATGGCTCTGGCGCAAATGGGTCAGGATCGACAACCCATCAAGCCCCGGCAGAAGGATATCCATCAACACCAGGTCGAAGGCCCGGTCGCGCGCCATCTGCAGGCCCTGCTGGCCGTTCTGGCACCAGGTCACATGGAAACCACAGCGCCCCAGGTGCTCATGGACATAGGCGCCCAGCACGGGGTCATCTTCGATGGTCAGGATACTGGGCAGGCCGATTGATGCGGGATTCATTAGTATCTGCAAGTAATTCTCAATGGCCGATTATTCAAGATTACCTTGCCGCAGGCAATCGCCACCGGGCGCCAAATGACCTCAAGATTGCCGTATGTCATTAATTTGCAAGATTCCACGCCGCGCAAATGGCTACACTGCGCAGGTGGCGCGGGCCGGATGCCCGTGCGAATCATAGATATCAATGTGGTGGCAGGAGAGTAGCGTGCTGACAAGAATGGGGATAAAAGGCCGCGTACTGTTGCTGACCTTATTACCGACCAGCCTGATGGCCTCGTTGTTGGGGGGCTACTTCACCTGGATGCAACTCTCGGAACTGCAGACCCAATTGCTGCAACGCGGCGAAATGATCGCCGAGCAATTGGCTCCGCTGGTGGCGCCGGCCCTGAGCGCCCGCAACACCGAGCTGCTGGAGCGCATCGCCACTCAATCCCTGGAACAGCCGGACGTGCGCACCGTGGCGTTCCTCAGTCCGGACCGCATCTCCCTGGCCCATGCGGGCCCAACCATGCTCAACCAGGCGCCCATCGGCAACAGTTCCCATTTGTTGCAGCGCACCGGTAATGACGCCACCCGCTACCTGCTGCCGGTGTTTGGTCGTCATCGCAACCTCGCGGGCGACCTGATCCCGGATGAAGCCGACCGCCTGCTGGGCTGGGTCGAGGTGGAACTGTCCCACAATGGCATGTTGCTGCGCGGCTACCGCAGCCTGTTCGCCAGCCTGCTGCTGATTGCCATCGGTTTGATCTGCACCGCGGCATTGGCCCTGCGCATCAGCCGCACGATCAACTCACCAATCGGCCAGATCAAGCAGGCGGTCGCCCAACTCAAGGACGGCAACTTGCACACCCGCTTGCCTGCGTTGGGCAGCCAGGAGCTGGACCAGCTCGCCTCGGGCATCAACCGCATGGCCGAGACCCTGCAGAACGCCCAGGAAGAACTGCAACACAGCATCGACCAGGCCACCGAAGACGTGCGCCAGAACCTGGAAACCATCGAGATCCAGAACATCGAGCTGGACCTGGCGCGCAAGGAGGCCCTGGAGGCCAGCCGCATCAAGTCGGAGTTCCTGGCCAACATGAGCCATGAGATCCGCACGCCGCTCAACGGTATCCTCGGCTTTACTCACCTGCTGCAAAAAAGCGAACTGACCCCACGCCAGCTCGATTACCTGGGCACCATCGAAAAGTCTGCCGACAACCTGCTGGGCATCATCAACGAGATCCTCGATTTTTCGAAAATCGAAGCCGGCAAGCTGGTGCTCGACAGCATCCCGTTCAACCTGCGCGACTTGCTGCAAGACACCCTGACCATCCTCGCCCCTGCCGCCCATGCCAAGCAACTGGAACTGGTCAGCCTGGTCTACCGCGACACGCCGCTGGCGCTGGTCGGCGACCCGCTGCGCCTCAAGCAGATCCTGACCAACCTGATCAGCAACGCGATCAAGTTCACCCGCGAAGGCACCATCGTGGCCAGGGCGATGATCGAGGACGAGCAAGAAGACAGCGTGCAACTGCGCATCAGCGTGCAGGACACCGGCATCGGCCTTTCCAGCCAGGACGTGCGCGCGCTGTTCCAGGCGTTCAGCCAGGCCGATAACTCACTGTCGCGCCAGCCCGGCGGTACAGGGTTGGGCCTGGTGATCTCCAAGCGCCTGATCGAGCAGATGGGCGGTGAAATCGGCGTCGACAGTACGCCGGGCGAAGGTTCGGAGTTCTGGATCAGCCTGAACCTGCCCAAGACCCGTGACGATGTCGAAGACCTGCCTTGCGCGCCACTGCTGGGCCATCGCGTGGCCGTGCTGGAAAATCACGAACTGGCGCGCCAGGCGCTGCAACACCAGTTGGAAGACTGCGGCCTGGAAGTCACCCCGTTCAACAGCCTGGAAAGCTTGACCAACGGCATCACCAGTGCCCATCAGACCGACCAGGCGATTGACCTGGCGGTACTTGGCGTGACGGCCAATGACATCCCGCCCGAGCGTCTCAACCAGCATCTATGGGACCTTGAACACCTGGGCTGCAAGGTGCTGGTGCTGTGCCCCACCACTGAACAGATGCTGTTCAACCAGTCCGTACCCAACCCCAACAGCCAGTTGCAGGCGAAGCCGGCGTGTACGCGTAAGCTGCGCCGCGCGCTGTCCGATCTGATCAGCCCGCGTCCATCGCGCAGCGAACCGGGCGAGCCGCTGTCCAGCCGGGCGCCGCGCGTATTGTGCGTGGATGACAACCCGGCGAACCTGCTGCTGGTCCAAACCCTGCTGGAAGACATGGGCGCCCGGGTGCGTGCAGTGGAAAGCGGGTATGCGGCTGTCGACGCCGTGAAACAGGACACTTTCGACCTGGTGCTGATGGACGTGCAAATGCCTGGCATGGACGGCCGCCAGAGCACCGAGGCGATCCGCCAGTGGGAAAGCGAGCGCAGCGGCACGCCGTTGCCGGTGGTCGCCCTCACCGCCCACGCCATGGCCAACGAAAAACGCGCCTTGCTGCAAAGCGGCATGGACGACTACCTGACCAAACCCATCAGCGAACGGCAACTGGCCCAAGTGGTGTTGAAATGGACCGGCCTGGCCCTGCGTAACCAAAGCCCGGAACGCCCAACGGACGGCCTCGGCCCTGGCGTGCAATTGCCGGTGCTCGACCATGAAGAGGGCCTGCGCCTGGCCGCCGGCAAGGCTGACCTGGCGGCGGACATGCTCGCCATGTTACTGGCCTCCCTGGAAGCCGACCGCCTGGCCATCACCATCGCCCGCGATGCCAATGACAACAACGCCCTGATCGAACGCGTGCACCGTCTGCATGGCGCGACCCGTTATTGCGGCGTACCGCAACTGCGTGCCGCCTGCCACCGCGCCGAGACCCTGCTCAAACAGGACGACGCCAAGGCCTTGCACGCGCTGGACGAACTGGACATGGCGATTGCACGGCTTGCGAGTGAAGCAAGGGTCAATGCCTGATGCGCCGCTTTTGATCTTGATCTCAGGCGCCCCGTCAACCACGCTGGCCGAAGCGAGGTGCCAAGTGGTGGGGCAAGAGCCCTTTGCTTACTTTGGGCTGGGCCGGCATTCCGGCTTTTCCAAAGTGAGCCGCCGTAAAGGCGGAACCTAAGTCGCCGTTACCTAAATAACGGATATACACCCGATCCTAGCCGCCAGCCAGACCACCTTCGCGAGCAAGCCCGCTCCCACATTTTAAGCGGGTTTACACCCCATACCCCCTGTCGCCTGACAGGCCGCAATCGCAGGCAAGCCAGCTCCCACAGGGTTTATGTATTTATTCAGTCAGTCAGTTAGTGCAGGGAGCATTCCAATGCGCGTTATTCTTTACAGCAGCCAGACCTACGACCGCGACAGTTTTCTCGGTGAACCGCCGCCACCAGGCCTGGAGCTGCAATTCCAGCCTGCACGGCTCAACCTCGACACCGTGGCCCTGGCCGAACAGCACGAAGTGGTGTGCGCCTTCATCAATGACGACCTCAGCGCCGCGGTGCTGGAGCACTTGGCCAAGGGCGGCACGCGGCTGATCGCCCTGCGCTCGGCGGGCTACAACCATGTGGACCTGGCCGCCGCCAAGCGCCTGGGCCTGGCCATCGTGCGCGTGCCGGCCTATTCGCCCCACGCGGTGGCCGAACATGCGGTCGCACTGATCCTCGCCCTCAACCGCCGCCTGCATCGCGCCTACAATCGCACCCGCGATGGCGATTTCAGCCTGCATGGCCTTACCGGTTTCGACCTGGTGGGCAAGACCGTCGGCGTGGTCGGCACCGGGCAGATCGGCGCGACGTTCGCCAGGATAATGGCCGGCTTCGGTTGCCAACTGCTCGCCTACGACCCCTTCCCCAACCCGCAGGTCCTGGCATTGGGGGCGCGCTACGTGAGCCTGCCTGAGTTGCTGGCCCAGGCGCAGATCATCAGCCTGCACTGCCCGCTGACCGCCGACAGTAAACACTTGATCAACGCCCGCTCCCTGGCACAGATGCAGCCGGGTGCGATGCTGATCAACACCGGTCGCGGCGGGTTGGTCGACACCCCGGCGCTGATCGAGGCACTCAAGGACGGCCAACTCGGCTACCTCGGGCTGGATGTGTATGAGGAAGAAGCGCAGCTGTTTTTCGAGGACCGCTCCGACCTGCCGCTGCAGGACGACGTACTCGCGCGCCTGCTGACCTTTCCCAATGTGATCATCACCGCCCACCAGGCGTTTCTCACTCGCGAAGCCCTGGCGGCCATCGCCGGCACCACCTTGGCCAACATTGCCGCATGGGCCGATGGCCGAGCACAGAACCTTGTCGAAGGATGATCAGCGGTCACATACCAGGCTCATGATAGGCAGGCACCCGTGATAGGATGCCGCGCCTATTTGGAGGATCCATGGCCGAACACGATTTCCGCTTCAGTTTGCTGAGCCCGCAACACACCCTGATCGAATGCCGCGCCCTGGTGCCGGGCCGTTATCAGGTGACTGGCAACGGTGGTTCGATCAAGCATGGCGACGTGCTGATCGTCACCCTGCGTGGCAGTAAAACCCTGTCGATGCGCCTTACAGTCGAAGGTGACGCACGCTACTCCATCCGCCCGGCCGGCCAATGGGTCGCCATGGCCCAGGGGCCGAAATTCGGCGAGTTGGAGATTCACACCTGGAAGGTCAACTGCGACAGCTGCGATGCGGTGTTGGCGTTCGAATTCGCGGTGGAAACCAAGCTGACCAAAGAACCCCTGCAAACGGCGGCCAACGCGCGCATTGCCGAATTGGGCTGGGCCAGCGAAGGCGACAAGCACCGCTGCCCGAAATGCCAGAAGGCCGCGCAATGAGAGGCCTGCTCTTGCTCGCCGCCCTCGGGGCGGCCCTGACGGGTTGCGCCGGGGACGCGGTCAAGCTCAAGCGGGATCATAGCTACGTGGTGGAATGGATTGGTGAGCGGCCGTTGATGGATTACGCGCACCTGACCGTCACCCTCGGCACCGATGGCCGCGCCTACGGCAATGGCGGTTGCAACCACTGGTTTGCGCCGTACACGGTCGAGGGCAACAAGCTCAGCTTTGGCAAGATCGGCAGCACCCGCAAGTTGTGCGCCGAGGCGTTAATGGAGCAGGAACAGCGCTTCTTCCAGGCCCTGCAAGGGGTGCAGCGCTGGGATGTCTCGCCGGTCGAGCAAACGCGTTTCTGGCCGGCCGAGGGCAAGCCGATTCGCCTGTGGCTGGAAGAAGGCTAATTTCACTGCGCACTGGCTTTCCTGTGGGAGCTTGCCTGCGATGCAGGCGACTCGGTGTGTCTGTGGTACCGAGTCGATGCGATCGCAGGCAAGCCAGCTCCCACAGAATCAGCCACGTAGAGCCTTCAGCTTAGCCAACACCCCTTCCGCCGTCTGCTCACCCATCAGTTGCTCGCGCACCTTGCCCTTGTCATCAATGATGTAGGTCACCGGCAACGCTTCGCTGCGCGGGATATCAAAAATTCCCTCCGGGTTCTGCGCCAGCACGGTGAACTTGATGCCCAGCTTGTCACTGGCGGCTTTCAGCTCTTCACCCTGCACGTTGTCAAAATTGACCCCGAACACCCCTACGTTCTGCGCCTTCAGCTGTTCGGCCAAGGCATTGAGTTCAGGAATTTCCGTGCGGCACGGGCCACACCATTCGGCCCAGTAATTGACCACCAGCCACTGCTTGTCCAAGCGTTCGGCCGCCACTTTCTGGCCATACTGGTCAACGCCGTAGTCATTACTGCAGCCGCTGAGCAGCAGGGTTGTGATGATCGCCAATGCACCGATCAGTCGCTTAGTCATGGGGTAATCCTTCGCAAAAATGAACGTTGACTGCGACCTATCGCCTCTTACGGTTTAAGGACGGGCCGTAGCGCGGGTAGAATACCCGCCACCTTACGCAAGATGCGACCCGCACATGACCGATCTGACGCTTTATCACAACCCGCGCTGCTCGAAATCCCGCGGTGCGCTGCAATTGCTGGAAGCCCGCGGCCTTACCCCGACCGTGGTGCGCTACCTGGAGATCCCGCTGAACGCCGCGCAATTAAAGGCGCTGCTCGGCAAGCTGGGCATCAGCGCGCGCCAACTGCTGCGCACCGGTGAAGAGGAATACAAGACCCTCAACCTGGCGGATGCCAGCCTCAGCGAAGCACAGTTGATCGCCGCCATCGCCGAGCACCCGAAGCTGATGGAACGCCCGATCCTCGAAACCACCGATAAAGCCATCATTGGCCGTCCGCCAGAGAACGTGCTGGAGATCCTGCCGTGAGCGCGCCGTATGTGCTGATCTTGTACTACAGCCGTAACGGTTCGGTCAGCGAAATGGCCCGACACATTGCCCGGGGCATCGAACAAGCCGGAATGGAGGCCCGACTGCGCACCGTGCCGGCGATCTCCACCGAGTGCGAAGCCGTCGCGCCGAGCATTCCGGACGAAGGCGCGCTGTATGCCAGCCTCGATGACCTGAAAAATTGCTCGGGCCTGGCCTTGGGTAGCCCAACCCGCTTCGGCAACATGGCTGCGCCGCTCAAGTACTTTATCGACGGCACCAGCAACCTGTGGCTCACCGGTGCCCTCGTCGGCAAGCCAGCCGGGGTGTTTACCTCTACCGCCAGCCTGCACGGCGGCCAGGAAACCACGCTGATGTCGATGCTGTTGCCGCTGTTGCACCACGGCATGTTGATCACCGGCCTGCCCTACAGCGAACAGGCATTGCTCGACACCCAGGGCGGCGGTACGCCTTATGGCGCCAGCCACCATGCCGGGCCTGACGGCAAGCGCATGCTCGATCAACACGAAATCACCCTGTGCCGCGCCTTGGGCCTGCGCCTGGCTAAAACCGCTACGTTGCTGGAGAACGGCCGTGGCCAGGAAGCCTAAGGTCCTGCCCCCCCAGGCGTGGCTGGAGCCACGGGTCAAGGTGGCGCGCACGCTGAGCCTGCTGGCGTTTTTGGGCTTGGTGGGGTTGCTCTGCGTTTACTACCTGTTCGTCGCCGACCTGCACGGTGCCCGGCCGTGGGTGATCCTGCTGATCGAACTGGTGCCGCTGCTGGTGCTGGCACCCGGCATGCTGCTGGGCAGCGCGCGCGGGCATTCGTGGATGTGTTTTGTGGTGAACCTGTATTTCATCAAAGGCGCGCTGGCGGCATACGACCCGAACCGGCAGTGGTTCGGGGTGTTGGAGATGCTGGCAAGTCTGGCGGTGTTTTGTACGGCGTTGCTTTATGTGCGGTGGCGGCACCAGCTGAATCGCCGCCTCGCTACAGGTTAGTGATTCACCGTATAGGCCAACATCATCGACAACTGACACATCGGCCGGCCACTCTCGGCATGCCACTGGTTGAAAGCGCCCTGCACCGACGCCAAGTCGCGCAGGCTGGTCGGCGCCTTGTCGACGATCTTCTGCGCGTTCAACGCCGCGACCACGTCATAACTCGGCACAAACGTGTCCTTGCCCACCATGCGCAAAAAACGCGGCGCTGACAGCCCGCCCAGTTGGTGGCCGTGCTTGCTCAGGTACTTCCACAGCCCAACGATATCGGTCACCGGCCAATCGGCGACAAACGCACCAAAGCTGCCTTTCTCCTGCTCAATGTCGAGGATCATCTGCGCATTGCGCGGCACGCTCTTGAGCTTGCCCAGGTGGCGGATGATCCGCGTGTCCTGCATCAACCGCTCCAGGTGTTCGGCGCCCATCAGCACAACTTTTTCCGGATCGAAGCCAAAGAACACTTGCTCGAACGCTGGCCACTTGGCGTCCACCACACTGTGCTTCAAACCCGCGCGAAATACCCGCAACGCCAATGTCGACAGGTAGCGGTCATCACTGATCTTGCGTAACTGCGCCGGGGTCTTGGGTACAGGCAGGTGGGCTTCCAGCTCGGCCGCCGAACCGAAGCGGTTCAGACAATATTCGTGCAGCCACTTGTAATCGCGCATGCCCTCTCCTGGGATTCGAATTGAAAACGGCGCTCGCGAGCGCCGTGTGTCAGAGCATTGAATAGGCTCAGAGGTTCACAACATTAACGAAGCGCGAAGCGGCGCTCTCATCAATTTTCAGGCTGGTGAAGTCAAACAGGTTGCGGTCGGCCAACTGCGACGGCTGCACGTTCTGCAGGCTGCGGAAGATACTTTCGGTGCGACCGGGCGTCTTGCGCTCCCAGTCCAGCAGCATCTCCTTGACCACTTGGCGCTGCAGGTTTTCCTGGGAGCCGCACAGGTTGCACGGGATGATCGGAAATTGCTTGAGGTCGGAGTAGGCCTGGATGTCCTTCTCGTTGCAATACGCCAGCGGGCGGATTACCACGTTGCGCCCGTCATCGGCGCGCAGCTTGGGCGGCATGGCTTTGAGCGAGCCATTGAAGAACATATTGAGGAAAAAGGTTTCGACGATGTCATCGCGATGATGACCCAGGGCCATCTTGGTCGCGCCGATCTCATCGGCGAAGGTATAAAGCGTGCCGCGGCGCAGGCGCGAACACAGCGAGCAGGTGGTCTTGCCTTCCGGGATCAGTTCCTTGACCACCGAATAGGTGTCTTTTTCGACGATGTGGTAATCGACGCCCAACGCTTTGAGGTAGGCCGGCAGCACATGCTCGGGGAAGCCCGGTTGTTTCTGATCCATGTTGACGGCAACGATCTCAAACGTGATCGGCGCGACCTTTTGCAGGTGCAGCAGCACATCAAGCAGGGTGTAGCTGTCTTTGCCGCCGGAGAGGCAGACCATGACCTTGTCGCCGTCCTCGATCATGTTGAAATCGGCGACCGCTTCACCGGCCAGGCGACGCAGGCGTTTTTGCAGTTTGTTCTGGTTGACCGTAAGTGTGCCCATGGCGCTTGGATCCGCTGGAGGTGTGTGACGAAAAACGCTGCATTTTACGCAAAAATACTTCAATGGGCGACGCCGATCCAATGTGGGAACTGGCTTGCCTGCGATAGCGGTGGGCCCGTCAACTTATCGAGTTCTGACAGGTTGCGATCACATGCAAGCCATCGGCCACAGTTGACCCTGTGGCACCGACAGACCTAGCCGCGATTAAGCCCAATGTTTACAGCGCAATTTGCTCTAAAGGCCCTACAGTTATTCCGGGCATCCCTTCCTATACTGCGACTAGAGGTCGCACAGCTATCCAGGACCTTTGAGGCCATTTGGCCCGTGGGCGCTCCGATGGGGGGCGATGGCAATAACGACAGGAGTGACTCGCATGATCCATCACGTCGTGGGGCTTTTTACCCATCCCGACCAGGAATGGCGGGAAATTCGTGGCGATAAAGAAGAAAGCATCAGCCACATGTACCTCACTCACACACTGATTCTCGCGGCGATCCCCGCCGTATCAGCCTTTATCGGTACCACCCAGGTTGGCTGGGTCATCGGCAACCGCTCGCCGGTGATGCTGACCCAGGACAGCGCGCTGTGGATGACCCTCATGTCCTACGCCGCCATGCTTGGCGGTGTGGCGGTGATGGGCGCGTTCATCCACTGGATGGCCCGTACCTACGACGCCAACCCCAGCATGGCGCGCTGCGTGGCGTTTGCCACCTACACCGCCACGCCGCTGTTCATCGGCGGGCTGGCGGCGCTCTACCCGCATATGTGGCTGGGCATGGTCGTGGGCACGGCGGCGATTTGCTACACGGTGTACCTGCTGTACGTGGGGTTGCCGACCTTCATGAACATCGACCCGGATGAGGGTTTCCTGTTTTCCAGCTCGGTGCTGGCCGTAGGCCTGGTGGTACTGGTGGCGATCATGGCGTTTACCGTGATTGTCTGGGGCCTCGGCGTAGGTCCGATTTATACCAACTGATCCGTTTAAACCGTAGGCAAGGCCACCGCAAGGTGGCTTTGTGCGTTATGCATGACCATTCGGCGCCTGACAGATTCGGAAACACTCAGCTTTGCGGCATACTGGGGGCCTCTGGAGATATGTACAGCATGCCCGAGCAACTCAATACCCGCGTCGAAGATTGTTTCCAACAAGCTGAATCCTTTTTCAAACGAAGCTTCAAACGCCCCCAGGTCAGCCTCAAGCTGCGGGGCCAGAAGGCCGGTGTCGCGCATTTGCACGAGAACCTGCTGCGCTTCAACCCACAGTTGTACCGTGAAAACAGCCAGCATTTCCTGAAACAGACCGTGGCCCATGAAGTGGCGCACCTGATCGCCCACCAACTGTTCGGCGAGCGCATTCAGCCCCATGGCGAGGAATGGCAATTGATCATGCGCGGGGTTTACGAACTGCCGCCTGACCGTTGCCACACGTATGAGGTGAAGCGTCGTCAGGTGACTCGCTATATTTACCGATGCCCGTGTGCCGATAGCGACTTTCCGTTTTCGTCGCAGCGACATGGCATGGTGGCGCAGGGGCGGCGGTATTTGTGTCGGCGGTGTCGGCAGACGTTGGTGTTTACCGGGCAAACCCGGGTGGAGTGAGGGCCTCTTCGCAGGCAAGCCAGCTCCCACATTCGACCGTGTTCTGACCTTGGAATACAGTCGAATGTGTGCGGGCTTGCTCGAAGACGCCGGTTCAGGCGCTACACAACGACTTTGGCACTGCGCAATTCCTCTATTCGCTGAGCACTGAACCCCAACTCCGCCAAGACCTCATCACTGTGCGCCCCCACTGCAACCCCGATATGCCGAGGCACTGGCACCCCCTCGGAAAACTTCAACGGGCAGGCCAGTTGCGCCTGGGTCGAACCGTCACCCCGAGGCACCTGAGTGATCAGTTCGCGCGCTTTTAACTGCGGATGCTCCACTGCCTCGCTCAGGCTCAGCACCGGTTCGACACAAGCGTCGACCCCGGCAAACAACTCACACAACTCTTCGAAGCTACGCTTTTCAAACTCGACTTTCAGCGCCTGCTTAAGGTCTTTTTGCTGCTCCGGCTTGGGCAAAAAGCCTTGTGCCGCCAACTCCGGCCGTCCCAGCGTTTCACAGAGTTGCTGCATGAACCCTGGCTCCAAACTGCCCACCGACATCCAGCGCCCATCCCGCGAGCGGTAATAGTCGTAGAAACTACCGCCGTTGAGCACATGGCTCTCCCACTCCGGCTCCATCCCACACGCTAGGTAACCCGCACCGGCCATGGCATTCAGGCTGAACGAGCAATCGGTCATGCTCACATCCAGGTATTGGCCGACCCCGCTCTGCTGTCGGGCGATAACAGCCGCCAACAAACCCACCACCGCATGCAGCGAACCACCGCCCACGTCCGCCAGTTGCACGCCCAACGGCAGCGGCCCGCTGTCGGCACGGCCGGTGTAGCTGGCCACGCCGGCCAGTGCCAGGTAATTGATATCGTGCCCGGCGCGGTCCTTATAGGGCCCGGTCTGGCCGTAACCGGTGATCGACACGTAAATCAGTTTTGGGTTGATCGCCTTCAACGCCTCATACCCCAAGCCCAGGCGTTCCATCACCCCTGGCCGGAACTGTTCGAGCACGATGTCGTACGCCTTGACCAACGCCCGCACGACTTCCAGCGCTTCAGGCTGCTTGAGATCAAGCGCGAGGCTGCGTTTATTGCGATTGAGGTAGGCATGGCTCGCCGAAACACCCTGATCATGGGGCGGCAATACCCGCAGCAGGTCCAGGCGCGTGGGCGATTCGATACGCAGCACCTCGGCGCCCATGTCCGCCAGCAGCAACGATGCAAACGGGCCAGGCAGCAAGGTGGAAAAATCCAACACTTTGAGGGACGCCAAGGGACCTGACATGGGCACTCCATTTTTGTTTTGAATGCACACAGACTAGGCAGCCTTGCGCTGACCGGCAATCGCCGGAACAGTCACCAACAGTGACCGTTTTGATCACGGCGGGCTTTTTCGTGGCAGCGGCTTTATCATTGCCCCACGTTTGCTTGCAGAGTGTTCCATGAAGTTCGCAATTGCACTGTTTTCCGCCGCCCATGCGCCCTCTTCGCGCCGTGCCCTGCTATTCGCCCAAGCGGCGTTGGCCGGCGGGCATGAGATTGTGCGGCTGTTTTTCTATCAGGACGGCGTGTACAGCGCGTCCAATAACATCGTTGCGCCCCAGGATGAGCAAGACATCGCCCGCCAATGGCGTGAGTTTGTCAGCCAGCACCAGCTCGACGGCGTGGTGTGCATCGCCGCCGCCCTGCGGCGTGGCGTGCTCAACCAGGAGGAAGCCACGCGCTATCAACGCAGCGCGGTGAACCTGGACGCGCCGTGGGCGCTGTCGGGGCTGGGCCAGTTGCATGACGCCGCCCAGGCCGCTGACCGCCTGATCTGCTTTGGAGGGCCGTGACATGTCCAAATCCTTGTTGGTGATCAGCCGCCAGGCGCCATGGTCCGGGCCGAGTGCCCGGGAAGCCTTGGATATCGTCCTGGCCGGTGGCGCCTTCGATCTACCGATTGGCCTGCTGTTCCTCGATGACGGCGTGTTCCAACTGGCGCCGCACCAGGACGCCAAGGCCGTGCAGCAAAAAGACCTCAGCGCCAACTTGCAGGCACTGGGCCTTTTTGGCATCGATGACGTATTTGCCTGCCGCCACAGCCTGGCCGAGCGCGGCCTCGCGCCGCCCGCCAGCGCCCAGCCGCTGGACAGCGAAGCGATCTCCCAGTTGATTGACCGTTACGACCAGGTGATGACCCTCTGATGTCGACTCTCCATGTGGTTTCCCACTCCCCGTTTACCGATAGCCGCCTCGACAGCTGCCTGCGCATCTGTGGCGCCAAGGACGCCATCCTGCTCTGCGGCGATGGCGCCTACGCGCTGCACAACCCGGCGCTGCACACCAAGGCCGTGAAGGTCTTTGTGCTGGCCGAAGACATGCAGGCGCGCCATTTGCCTCTGCCGGACTGGGCCGACAGCGTGGACTACCCAGGTTTCGTGCAGCTGTCGATCGACTACGACAAGGTCAACACCTGGCTATGAACACCCTGACCGTCGGCGCACGCACCCTGGAACTGGACAAGGACGGTTACCTGGTTGACCTGAACGAGTGGTCCGATGAGGTGGCAATCGCCCTGGCCGCCACTGAGACGCTGGAGCTGACCCCGGACCATTGGGAGATCCTCCAACTGCTGCGCCAGTTCTACGCCGAATTCCAACTGTCGCCCGCCACCCGCCCGCTGATCAAGTACACCGCCTTGAAGCTGGGCCCGGAAAAGGGCAACAGCCTGCACCTGAACAAACTGTTCAACGGCACTCCCGCCAAACTCGCCGCCAAGCTGGCGGGCCTGCCCAGGCCGACGAATTGCTTATGACCGACTTTGCCCCGCTGACTTTTGAAACCCCTGCAGAGCACCCGTTTGCGCAGTTCGTGCGCATCCTGGGCAAAGGCAAGCGCGGCGCGCGCAACCTCACCCGCGAGGAAGCCCGCGAAGCCATGGGCATGCTGCTCGACGAAAAAGTCGAAGACACCCAGCTCGGCGCCTTCTTGATGCTGTTGCGCCACAAGGAAGAGAGCCCGGAAGAACTCGCCGGCTTCACCGAAGCCGTGCGCGAACGCCTCAACGCCCCGGCGTTGAACGTGGATGTCGACTGGCCCACCTACGCCGGCAAGAAGCGTCACCTGCCGTGGTACCTGCTTGCCGCCAAGTGCCTGGCACAAAATGGCGTGCGCATCCTGATGCACGGCGGTGGCGCGCATACGGCGGGGCGGCTGTACACCGAGCAATTGCTGGAAGCCTTGCAGATCCCGCTGTGCCGTAACTGGCAGCAGGTCGAGGTCGCCTATCAACGAGGCAACCTGGCGTTTATCCCACTGGGCGATTGGGCGCCGCAGTTGCAGCGCATGATCGACCTGCGCAACACCCTGGGCCTGCGCTCGCCGATTCACTCTCTGGCGCGCTTGCTTAACCCGATGAGTGCACGCCTGGGCCTGCAAAGCATTTTCCACCCCGGTTACCAAGGCGTGCACCGCGATGCCAGCGGCCTGCTCGGCGACAATGTGATTGTCGTGAAGGGCGATGGCGGCGAAATCGAGATCAACCCCGACTCGGCCAGCCACTTGTACGGCACCACCGGTGGCGAAAGCTGGGACGAAGAATGGCCCGCCCTCTCCGCCCAGCGCCACGTCAAACCTGCCACGTTGGAACCCGAGCGCTTGAAGGCCGTGTGGCGCGGGGATGTCGAAGACAGCTACCCACAACTGGCCCTGATCGCCACCATGGCCCTGGCCTTGCGCGGCTTGGATCAGTCACAGGAACAGGCGTTCGTGTTGGCCCAGCAATACTGGGACGCGCGGGACAAATCGATTTAATCGATCATTCACCTTCAGTCTTTGCGCTTTTAAATCGAACTCAGCCCTTTAGACTGGCCTCCAACGCTTAATAGCAGAGGAGCCAGTCATGGGTTTGCTGATTGAAGGACGCTGGAAAGACCAGTGGTACGAAAGTAGCGCAGACGGCGCATTCCAACGGGAACAGGCGCAACGCCGCAACTGGGTGACCGCCGACGGTTCGCCAGGCCCGAGCGGCGAAGGCGGCTTCAAGGCCGAGGCCGGTCGCTACCACCTCTACGTGTCCCTCGCCTGCCCGTGGGCCCATCGCACCCTGATCCTGCGCAAGCTCAAGGGCCTTGAAAGCTTGATCGACGTGTCCGTGGTCAGTTGGCTGATGCTGGAAAACGGCTGGACCTTCGACAAGGCCCACGGCTCGACCGGCGACACGCTCGACGATTTCGCCTTCATGCACCAGCGCTACACTGCCGATACCGCCGACTACACCGGGCGCGTCACTGTGCCGGTGCTGTGGGACAAAAAACTGAAGCGCATCGTGAGCAATGAATCGGCGGAAATCATCCGCATGTTCAACAGTGCGTTCAACGGGATGACCGGCAACACCCTGGACTTTTACCCAGAAGCGCTGCGCCCTACCATCGACGCGCTGAACGAGCGCATTTATCCCGCCGTGAACAATGGTGTGTACCGCGCAGGCTTTGCCACTTCGCAGCAGGCGTATGAAAGTGCGTTTGATGATGTGTTTGCCGAACTGGATCACCTGGAACAGCATCTGGGCGATCATCGCTACCTGGCCGGGGAGTACCTGACCGAAGCCGATGTGCGCCTGTTCACCACGCTGATTCGCTTCGATGCGGTGTATTACAGCCACTTCAAATGCAATTTGCGGCGGATTGCGGACTGCCCAAATCTGTCGAATTGGCTGAGGGAGATATATCAGTGGCCAGGTGTGGCCGAGACGGTGGATTTTGAACACATCAAGGGGCATTACTACGCCAGCCACCGGACAATCAATCCGACGGGGATTGTACCGAAGGGGCCGTTGCAAGCGTTTGATGCCGGACATGATCGGTACAAATTGACCGGCCAATCGGTAGTGGGTTCGTAGTGAGCGAGCTTGCCCCGCTCACTACATCAGGTGTTCAGACTTGCGACTGAGCGCCTTCGAACCACTTGAGCTTCTCGCGCAACACCACGACTTCACCAACGATCACCAATGTCGGCGCATGCACTTCATGCTCCGCCACCATGCGCGGCAAGTCGGCCAGCGTGCCAGTAAACACACGCTGGTTGGACGTGGTGCCCTGCTGGATCAATGCCGCCGGGGTATCAGCTGCCCGCCCATGCTTGATCAGCTGTTCGCAGATGATCGGCAAACCAATCAAGCCCATGTAGAACACCAAGGTCTGCGAGGGGCCCACCAAGTCATCCCAAGGCAGTTCCGACGTACCGTTCTTTAAATGCCCGGTGATAAATCGCACTGACTGCGCGTAGTCGCGGTGGGTCAGCGGAATGCCCGCATACGCTGCGCAACCGCTGGCCGCCGTGATTCCCGGCACCACTTGGAACGGGATGCCGTGGGCTGCCAGTTCCTCAATCTCTTCACCACCTCGCCCAAAGATGAATGGATCGCCACCCTTGAGGCGCAGCACGCGTTTGCCTTGCTTGGCCAAGTCAACCAGTTGCTGGTTGATCTGATCTTGCGGCACAGCATGGTCGGCGCGACGCTTGCCGACGTACACGCGCTCGGCATCACGGCGGCACAACTCGAGAATCGCCGGCGCTACCAAGCGGTCGTACAGCACCACATCGGCTTGCTGCATCAGGCGCAAGGCACGAAAGGTCAGCAGGTCCGGATCGCCAGGGCCTGCGCCGACCAGGTAAACCTCACCCGGGGCATTTGGCGGTGCACCGTTGACCTTTTCAATCAATAGCCGCTCAGCTTCAGCGCCCTGCCCGGCCAGTTGCCGATCGGCAATCGGGCCCTGGAATACTTCCTCCCAGAACGCGCGACGTTGCTGCACATCCGGGTACAAGCCTTTGACCTGGGCACGAAACCGCGCCGCCAACCCGGCCAACTGACCGTAGGTGGACGGAATCCAGGTTTCCAGCTTGGCGCGGATCAGGCGCGCCAGCACTGGCGCATCGCCGCCGCTGGACACCGCGATCACCAGGGGCGAACGGTCGACAATCGCCGGGAAGATCACGCTGCACAAGGCCGGCGCATCCACCACATTGACCGGCACACAACGACGCTTGGCATCGCTGGACACTTGCGCGTTCAGCGGCTCGTCGTCCGTTGCCGCGATGATCAGGGTGCAACCGTCGAGGTCGGCCTCCTGATAACCGCGCAACATCAGTTCCCCGCCACTGCCCTGCACCAGCTCACGCAACTGGTCTTCGATCTGGGGAGCAACCACCCGCAGCACCGCACCGGCGTCGGCCAGCAGCCGGGATTTGCGCAAGGCAATCTCCCCACCACCGACGACCAACACACGACTGCCGCGCAGGTTATGAAACAGCGGCAGAAATTCCATTTAGCGGATGACCTCAACGCCAGCCATGTAAGGCTTGAGCACTTCAGGCACACGGATCGAGCCGTCAGCCTGTTGGTAGTTTTCCAGCACCGCCACCAGCGTACGGCCTACGGCCAGGCCGGAACCGTTGAGGGTGTGGACCAGCTCCGGCTTGCCGGTTTCCGGGTTACGGAAACGCGCTTGCATACGACGCGCCTGGAAATCACCGCAGTTGGAGCACGACGAAATCTCGCGGTATTTGTCCTGGCTCGGCACCCATACTTCGAGGTCGTAAGTCTTCACGGCGCTGAAACCCATGTCACCCGTGCACAGCGCCAGCACGCGGTACGGCAGCTCCAGCAGTTGCAGGACGCGTTCGGCGTTGGCGGTCAGGCCTTCCAGGGCTTCCATGGACGTCGACGGCTCGACGACCTGCACCATCTCGACCTTGTCGAACTGGTGCTGGCGGATCATGCCGCGAGTGTCACGACCCGATGCACCGGCTTCGCTGCGGAAGCACGGGCTGTGAGCCACGAACTTCAACGGCAGTTGCTTGGCGTCGAGGATCTCGCCCGCCACGATGTTGGTCAGCGACACTTCGGCGGTCGGGATCAGGTACAGATCGGCGTCACCGTCGCGGCTGATCTTGAACAGCTCTTCCTCGAACTTCGGCAGCTGGCTGGTGCCCATCAGCGCCGGCGCCTGCACCAGATAAGGGGTGTAGGCTTCTTCGTAACCGTGCTCGGCGGTGTGCAGGTTGATCATGAACTGCGCCAGGGCACGGTGCATGCGTGCGATCGGGCCGCGCAGCAAGGCAAAGCGTGCGCCAGACATCTTGGCGGCAGTCTCAAAATCCAGGCCGCCGGTCAATTCGCCCAGGGCAACGTGGTCCTTGATCTCGAAATCAAAGGCTTTTGGCGTGCCCCACCGGCGCACTTCGACGTTGCCGTCTTCGTCTTCGCCCATAGGCACAGACTCATGCGGTAAGTTGGGGATGCCCAGCAGGATGGAATCCAGCTCGGTCTGAATGCCTTCCAGCTCGATTTTGCCGTCAGAGAGCTCGGTGCCCATGCGCTCGACATCCGCCATCAGCGGCGCGATGTCTTCGCCGCGCTGCTTGGCCTGACCGATGGATTTGGAACGCGCATTACGCTCAGCCTGCAGTGCTTCGGTGCGGGTCTGGACGGTCTTGCGCTGTTCTTCCAGCGCTTCGATGCGCGCGACATCCAAGGCAAAGCCACGGGATGCCAGGCGGTCCGCTACGTCCTGAAGGTTGCTACGTAACAGTTTGGAATCGAGCATGTCGGTCTCTCGTTTATCAAAGTTTGGTCAAGGACAGGCCAGCCCAGGTGGCGAGCAGCCCGCCGAACACGCTGATGCCCAGGTACCCGAAGGCGACCAGGGCCTGCCCGCTTTCCAGCAGGCGCAGCGTATCCAGTGAAAAGGATGAAAAGGTCGTCAGACCGCCTACAAAGCCGACAATCAAGCCAGCCCGAATTTCAATCGGTACTTCCGGGCGCAGCAAGAGCCAGCCGTACAACAGCCCGATGATAAGGCAGCCCACCAGGTTGACCGCCAGGGTCGCCGCATAAAAATGCTTCGGCCAGTTGGCGCTGACCCAGGTGCTAGTGGCGAAACGCAATAATGTACCAGCGATGCCGGCTGCGGACACGGCAAGAATCGTCTTGAGCACTACTTTCTCCGCTGTTTTGGGCTGAGTTGATCGAGTTGGGCGAGGTGATTGAGCTTTTCACCGATCTTCAGCTCCAGGCCACGGGGCACCGGCTGGTAGAACGGCTGTGGCTCAAGGTCGTCGGGGAAGTAATCTTCACCGGCAGCATAGGCGTCCGGTTCATCGTGGGCATAACGGTATTCATCGCCGTAGCCCAGTTGTTTCATCAGCTTGGTCGGCGCGTTGCGCAGGTGCAGCGGCACCTCCAGGGAGCCGTGTTCGGCAGCTGCGCGCAGGGCGGACTTGAAGCCCATATACACCGCGTTGCTTTTAGGTGCGCAGGCCAAATAGGTAATGGCCTGGGCCACTGCCAACTCGCCTTCCGGGCTGCCCAGGCGCTCCTGAACTTCCCACGCCGCCAGGCACAGGCTCAGCGCACGAGGGTCAGCGTTGCCGATGTCTTCGCTGGCCATACGCACCACGCGGCGGGCAAGGTAAAGCGGGTCGCAGCCGCCGTCGATCATGCGCGCGAACCAGTACAGCGCGCCGTCCGGGTTGGAACCGCGTACGGATTTGTGCAGCGCCGAGATCTGGTCGTAGAAGGCTTCGCCGCCCTTGTCGAAGCGCCGACGCGTATCGCCGAGCAGGCTTTGCAGGAGCTCGACGCCAATTTCATTGCCGTCTTCGGCGAGGTCCGAGGCGTTTTCCAGCAAGTTGAGAAAGCGGCGCCCGTCACCGTCTGCGGCGCTCATCAGAATCTTGAAGCCTTCATCGCTGAGACTCAACTGGCGCTTGCCCAGGCCCTTGTCTTCGCTTAACGCACGCTGCAACAGCTTTCGCATCGCCGCTTCGTCCAGGCTTTTCAGCACATAGACGCGCGCCCGCGAAAGCAAGGCGTTGTTCAATTCAAAAGAAGGGTTCTCGGTGGTGGCACCGATAAAGATCAGCGTGCCGTCTTCAACATAGGGCAGGAACGCATCCTGCTGCGATTTGTTGAAGCGATGCACTTCATCGACAAACAGGATGGTGCGCTTGCCGTATTGCCCGGCCTGCTGCTTGGCGACTTCCACCGCCTGGCGGATCTCCTTGACCCCGGCGAGCACCGCCGAGACCGTTTCGAAGTGTGCATCCGAGACCTTTGCCAGCAGCCGCGCCAGGGTGGTTTTACCCACGCCCGGCGGCCCCCAGAAGATCATCGAATGCAGCGCGCCCTGCTCCAAGGCTTCACGCAGGGGCTTGCCGCGCGCGAGCAGGTGTTCCTGACCGATGTACTCATCCAGATTGGTCGAACGCAAGCGTGCGGCCAGTGGTTGAGCAATCGGGTCACTTCGAAACAGATCCATGGGCAGCGTTTGAAACCTCTGGGGGATTTATTCCTGGATCACGTCGGCACCCTTGGGGATGTCGAACTTGAACTTGGACGCCGGCACAGGCTGGTTGGCCTTGACCCCGGAGAACAGGATATCGGTGCGTTGGCCGACGCTGTCGACCAGTCGCATATTATTGATCACGCCGTTACCAAACGACAGGGACAGTGTGTCAAACAGGGTGTCCTTGGATTTCGGCTTGAGGGTGAACTCAATGACGTTGCTGGTTTGCTTGGACGTGATGTCGAAGCTGTCGTTGATTTTCGACACATCGCCCGACAGCAAAAGCGCCGGGGTCTGGTTCAGGCGCGGGTCGAGCTTCTTGATGGTCGCCTGTTCCAGGTCCGGGTCCCACAGGGTGACCTTCTGGCCATCGGAAACGATGGTCTGCTCAGCCTTGCCTTCCGTATGCCAGTAGAACAGGCCAGGGCGCTTTACAGCCATTTCGCCTGCGGTTTCCTGCAACTGGGTGCCGCCGGCATCCAGGGTCATCTGGGAAAAGCGCGCAGTCAGCGTTTGGGATTTATCCAACAGGTTCTTCAGGCTGGCGACGGAAGCCGGGTCAGCGTGAGCCGAAACAGCGGTCAGGGCCAGTGCCGGCAACAACAGCATGCGGATAAGACGCATGGGAGTCCTCATTGAGTCGTTAGCGTGCCGCGTGCTGCCACGCGGCACGGGGTCAGTCGCGCATCTGCCCAGGGGCAATGACTTCGCGCGAGCCGTTGGTGTTCATTGCGGTCACGACGCCGGCATTTTCCATGGATTCGATCATGCGGGCGGCGCGGTTGTAGCCAATCTTGAGCTTGCGTTGCACGGCGGAAATCGACGCGCGACGGCTTTCCAGCACGAAGGCGACGGCTTCGTCGTACAGCGCGTCGGTCTCGGCATCATCGTCACCACTGCTGCCGCCGTCAAAGCCACTGCCGGCTTCTTCGACGCCCGCGAGGATGTCGTCGTTGTATTCCGGCGCGCCGCGCAGTTTCCAAGCTTCCACCACGCGGTGTACTTCATCGTCGGAAACAAACGCGCCGTGCACCCGGATTGGCAGGCTGGTGCCTGGCGGCATGTAGAGCATGTCACCGTGACCCAGCAGTTGCTCGGCACCGCCCTGATCGATGATGGTCCGCGAGTCGATCTTGCTCGACACTTGGAACGCCATGCGCGTCGGGATGTTGGCCTTGATCAGACCGGTGATCACGTCCACCGACGGACGCTGGGTGGCGAGGATCAAGTGGATACCGGCCGCCCGAGCTTTCTGGGCGATACGTGCGATGAGTTCTTCGACCTTCTTGCCGACGATCATCATCATGTCGGCAAATTCGTCGACCACCACCACGATGGTCGGCAGCTTGGTCAGCAGCGGCGCTTCGTCGTGAATGCTTTCGCGCTTGTACAGCGGGTCGGCCAGCGGTGTGCCGGCGTCCTGGGCCTCCTTGACCTTGGCGTTGAAGCCCGACAGGTTACGTACGCCCATCTTCGCCATCAGCTTGTAGCGGCGCTCCATCTCGGCAACGCTCCACCGCAGCGCGTTGGCGGCGTCCTTCATGTCAGTGACCACGGGGCACAACAGGTGCGGGATGCCCTCGTAGATCGACAATTCCAACATCTTCGGGTCAATCATGATCAGCTTGGCGTCATCCGGGCCGGACTTGAACAGGATCGACAGGATCATCGCGTTCACACCCACCGACTTACCGGAACCGGTGGTACCCGCGACCAGCAGATGAGGCATTTTCGCCAGGTCAGTGATTACCGGCTTGCCGCCGATGTCGTGACCCAGGGCCAGGGTGACCGGCGATTTGAAGCTATCGTATTCCGGCGTCGACAGGACTTCGGAGAAGCGCACGATCTGGCGGTCTTCGTTGGGGATTTCGATACCCACGGTGGTTTTGCCGGGGATCACTTCCACCACGCGCACGCTGGTCACGGCCAGGGAACGCGCCAAGTCTTTCGCCAGGTTGGAAATACGGCTGACCTTGACGCCCGCAGCCGGCTGGATCTCGTAACGGGTAATCACCGGGCCGGGGTGGATCGAGTCCACCGCCACTTCGACGCCGAATTCCTTGAGCTTGATTTCCAGCAGGTGGCCGACGGCCGCCAGGGATTCAGGGGAATAATTAAGTTGTTTCTTTTCGGCCGGGTCGAGAATCGAGATCGGCGGCAAGGTACCTTCGACGGCGCTGTCGACGAACAACGGCGCCTGTTTCTCTTTTTGCACGCGAGCGCTGGGCTCGGGGGCCTTGGGCGGCGCCGGGGCAATCACTGGCGGCACCTGCTTCTCGCGGTCCGACATGTGCTTGCTCAGGGCTTGCTCGCGTTCGATCAGGCGTTCCTTGACCTTGGCCTGTTCGCGTCGGTCCGGCGTGCTCGGGGCCACCACCTCGTTGACGCGGGTGTCCACCTCACGCAGTTGCGCCACCATGCGTTTGCGGTCCACACGGGCCGACCACCAGCGGTTGGCCGCGCCCTGGAATAGCTCCAGCAGGTCGAGGGTGATCTTGCCAGTCACGTCCATCACCTTGAACCACGACAGATCGGTGAACACGGTGAGACCGAACAGGAACAGCGCAATAAACATCAGGGTGCTGCCCTGGATATTCAGGCTCTTGCGCGCCAGGTCGCCGAGGCTTTCGCCCAGCGCACCGCCCGCACCCGCCGGCAGTCCGGTCGGCGCGTGAAAATGGATATGGGCCAGGGCAGCGCCGGACAGCACCAGGAACACCAGGCCGATCAGGCGCCACGAAAACAGCCAACCGCTCCACTGCCATGGCTCGTGACGCTGGCGGAAGATCTGCCAGGTCTTTATCGCCAGCAGCAACGGGAAGATATACGCGAAGTAACCCAGCACCATAAACAGGATATCGGCGCTGTAGGAACCGGCGGGGCCGCCGAAGTTCTGCACGTCTTCGATCTTGCTGTTATGGCTCCAGCCGGGATCGTCCTTGCCATACGTGAGCAAGGCCATCATCAGGAACAGGCACAGCGCGCCGATAGCGATCAGCGCACCTTCCTTGAGGCGATAATGCAGGTGCTGGCGCCAGGCCGGCACGACTGCTGCTTTAGGTGTTGCGGCGGATTTCTTCAAAACGGGTCTTTTCCTGCGCCTTTAGCGCGTCCATCTGTTGAATGACTGCAAATACTGCCCAATCCGAGCAGCTGAAAAATGAACGAGTGTCGTTGAATCTACTTTTTAACATTGGGCGATTGCTGGATGAAATGAGGGAAGCGCCACAATGCCCGCATTGTACGGGTTTGTGACTGCGATGCCACGCCCTGGCCCTTCACCCGGCAGCCTAGCCAATCGAGCCTCACAACATGTTCAATTTGAGCATGCATTGTCTTTGCTGACAAAGGCTTATGAGCTGTTTTTATCAATCAAGGCCAGCTTGGCAAATGGCCTGCATCGAACCGACCCGATTACGACCGCGTCCCCGACACAGAGTTGCAGAAACACCTGCTCACGCTAATACGCCTGAAAGGCCGATTCGGGCTGGCCCGATGGCGCCATGTCGACAATAATCAGCACTGCGCAAGCAGGTGTCATACCTGTCACTCCCCTCCCCTTCCGTAAGCCTGGATGCCATGCTGACCTGGTTACAACGCGATTCACTGACCTTCCCCCCGCTGGCCAAGGCCATGCGCGAGCCCAATGGCCTGCTCGCGGCCGGTGGCGACCTGTCGGCCGAACGACTGGTGCAAGCCTACCGTCACGGCTGCTTCCCATGGTTCTCGGAGGGCCAGCCGATCCTCTGGTGGTCGCCCGACCCCCGTACCGTCATATTCCCCGACGAGCTGCATGTGTCCCGCAGCCTGGGCAAACTGTTGCGCCAGCAGCGCTACAGCGTCACCTTCGACCAGGACTTCGCTGCTGTCATCCAGGCCTGCGCCGCACCGCGCGCCTATACCGATGGAACCTGGATCACCCAAAGCATCCAGAGCGCCTACCTGGAACTGCATCAGCGCGGTTACGCCCATTCGGTAGAGGTCTGGGACGACGGGGAACTGGTGGGCGGCCTGTATGGCCTGGCAATGGGCCAATTGTTTTTCGGCGAATCAATGTTCAGCCGCGCCGACAACGCTTCGAAATTCGGCTTTGCCACGCTGACTCGCCAACTACAGGCCTGGGGCTTTGTGCTGATCGACTGCCAGATGCCCAACGACCACCTGCACAGCCTGGGTGCCCGCGCCATTTCCCGCAGCGACTTCGCAGGCTTCCTGCGCGACCATCTGGACCCGCCCAACGCCGGGCCGTGGGTTTCTTGAGCGACTTGCGTACTCCTGGCTTACACTTACTTCAAAGCTTATCCGAGGGTTGATCATGACCGAGTTGGCGCGTTTGAAGTTTTATGCCACTCAACCCCACTCTTGCAGCTATCTGCCCGACGAGCAGGCCACCACACTGTTCCTCGACCCCAGCCAGCCGATGGACGTGCATGTGTACGCCGATCTCTCGGAAATGGGCTTTCGGCGCAGTGGCGATCATCTGTACCGGCCGCATTGCCAGAACTGTAATGCCTGCGTGCCGGCGCGCATCCCTGTGGCGCAGTTTCTGCCGGACCGTAACCAGAAGCGCATCCTCAAGCGCAACGCCGACCTGACGGTGATGCCAGCCAAGCCGCGCTTCACCGAAGAATACTTCGACCTGTACCAGCGTTATATCGAGCAACGACACGCCGACGGCGATATGTTCCCGCCCAGTCGCGACCAGTTTTCCACGTTCCTGGTGCGCGACCTGCCCTTCTCACGCTTCTACGAGTTTCGTGCGGACGGCCGCTTGGTGGCCGTCGCCGTGACCGATTTGCTGCCTAACGGGCTTTCAGCGGTCTACACCTTTTATGAGCCTGACGAAGAACGCCGTAGCCTGGGACGCTTCGCGATCCTCTGGCAAATTGGCGAAGCCCTGCGCCAGGAACTGGAGGCGGTGTACCTCGGCTACTGGATCAAGAACTGCAAAAAGATGAATTACAAGACCCAATATCGACCCATTGAACTGCTAATTAATCAAAGATGGGTCACACATAACTAGAACCCCTTGGCTTAAACACCCTTTTTCGGGCACAATGCACGCCGCTTTTGCCTGGCGCAGTTGCACCGGGCCATTCACTGGATACCGAGGGCTTTACTGCATGTCGAAAGAAGACAGCTTCGAAATGGAAGGCACTGTCGTCGACACCCTGCCCAACACCATGTTTCGTGTGGAGTTGGAAAATGGGCACGTCGTAACCGCGCATATCTCCGGCAAGATGCGCAAGAACTACATTCGTATTCTTACCGGCGACAAAGTGCGCGTCGAGCTGACGCCCTATGACTTGAGCAAAGGGCGCATCACTTACCGCGCTCGCTAAGCAAGTCAATACAAAACGCCCGGTTATGCCGGGCGTTTTTGTGTGTGCTCTTTACCTAACAAGCCCGCACACATTTAATCTCCTTCGTTTTCAAGACAGCAAAAAGGCGCCTTTCGGCGCCTTTTGCTTTGTTACGGTCAGCTATCAGGCCATTTCAGCCGTGGTTTCGAACTCGAAGGTCAGCTCGCCGTCCTTCAGGTCGATGTGCACCACGCCACCATGGTCGGAAAGCTCGCCAAACAGGATCTCTTCGGCCAGCGGCCGCTTGATCTTGTCCTGGATCAGACGCGCCATCGGGCGTGCGCCCATTGCCGCATCGTATCCGCCTTCAGCGATCCAGCTGCGCGCCGCTTCCGAGACTTCCAGTTGCACGCGCTTGTCTTCCAACTGCGCCTGGAGCTCGGTGAGGAACTTGTCCACCACACTTTTGATGACCTCATGGCTGAGGCGACCAAACTGGATAATGGTATCCAGGCGGTTGCGGAACTCCGGCGTAAAGCTTTTCTTGATCACTTCCATGGCATCAGAAGAGTGATCTTGATGACTGAAGCCAATCGAAGCCCGCGCGGCCGTTTCGGCACCGGCGTTGGTGGTCATGATCACGATCACGTTGCGGAAGTCCGCTTTGCGCCCGTTGTTGTCGGTCAGGGTCCCGTGGTCCATCACCTGCAGCAGCAGGTTGAAGACTTCCGGGTGGGCCTTCTCGATTTCATCGAGCAGCAACACGCAATGCGGCTGCTTGGTGATCGCCTCGGTCAACAGGCCGCCCTGGTCGAAACCGACATAGCCCGGAGGCGCACCGATCAGACGCGACACGGTGTGCCGCTCCATGTATTCGGACATGTCGAAGCGCACCAGCTCAATGCCCATGGCCTTGGCCAACTGCCGCGCCGCCTCGGTCTTGCCGACGCCGGTCGGGCCTGCGAACAGGAACGAACCGACAGGCTTGTCCGGCGACTTGAGGCCAGCACGCGATAGCTTGATCGCGGTGGACAGCGCATCGATGGCCGCATCCTGGCCAAAAACGGTGAGCTTGAGGTCGCGCTCCAGGTTGCGCAGCAGCTCCTTATCGGAACTGTTGACGTGTTTAGGTGGAATCCGCGCGATCTTCGCCACGATGTCCTCGACTTGAGGCACGTCGATGCGTTTCACACGCTTCTCGACCGGCTGCAGGCGCTGGTAAGCCCCCGCCTCGTCAATCACGTCGATCGCCTTGTCCGGCATGTGCCGGTCATTGATGTAGCGCGACGCCAGCTCAGCCGCCGCACGCAGGGCTTCATCGGTGTACTCGATGCCATGGTGCGCTTCGAAGCGCCCCTTGAGCCCGCGCAGGATGCCGATGGTGTCTTCGACCGAAGGCTCGGACACATCGACTTTCTGGAAGCGACGCGCCAAGGCACGGTCTTTCTCGAAGATGCCACGAAATTCCTGGAATGTGGTCGAGCCGATGCAACGGATATCACCCGAGGACAACAACGGCTTGAGCAGGTTGGAGGCATCCATCACCCCACCGGAGGCGGCACCGGCACCAATGATCGTGTGGATTTCGTCGATGAACAGAATCGCCTGCGGGCGTTTTTTCAGCTCGCCGAGCAACGCCTTGAAGCGCTTCTCGAAATCGCCCCGGTACTTGGTCCCGGCGAGCAAAGCGCCGAGATCAAGGGAGTAAACGACGCTGTTAGCCAGCAGGTCTGGCACCTGGTTATCCACGATGCGCTTGGCCAGGCCTTCGGCGATCGCGGTTTTACCCACGCCCGCTTCACCCACCAGCAACGGGTTGTTCTTGCGACGACGCGCGAGGATCTGCGCCACGCGCTCAACTTCAAGCTCTCTCCCCACCAGCGGGTCGATCCGCCCCTGGCGCGCCAGTTCATTGAGGTTGCTGGCATAGGCATCCAGTGGATTGCCCGAAGAAGAAGACTCACCACCCTCTTCGTCCTGCATCTCCTGCTCACCCTCGGAATGATCGCCGTGCCCAGGCACCTTGGAGATACCGTGGGCGATGTAGTTGACGACATCAATACGGGCAACGCTCTGCTGTTTCAGCAGGAACACTGCCTGGCTTTCCTGCTCGCTGAAAATCGCCACCAGCACGTTGGCGCCTGTGACTTCACGCTTACCGGAGCTCTGCACGTGGAAAACAGCACGCTGAAGCACCCGCTGGAAGCCCAGGGTTGGCTGGGTTTCACGGTCTTCATCGTGGACGGGAATAAGTGGCGTCGTGGAGTCGATAAACTCCTGCAGGTCATGCTTGAGTTTGTCGAGGTTAGCGCCGCACGCACGCAGAACGGTGGCGGCAGCTTCGTTATCCAAAAGTGCCAGCAGCAGGTGTTCGACGGTCATGAATTCATGACGCTTCGAACGGGCCTCCTTGAAGGCAAGATTGAGGGTGACTTCGAGCTCGCGGTTTAACATAGCTTCACCTCATACCCAAGTGGTCGGCGTTAACCGTCCTTCTCGATTTCACAGAGTAGCGGATGCTGGCTTTCCCTGGCGTACTGGTTGACCTGCATGGCCTTTGTCTCGGCGATGTCGCGGGTAAACACTCCACATACTGCCCGTCCTTCTGTATGAACGGCCAGCATTACCTTGGTGGCCAACTCGCGGTTCAGGTTAAAAAACACCTCGAGCACTTCGACGACGAAATCCATCGGTGTGTAGTCATCATTGAACAAAACCACCTTGTACATGGGCGGCGCCTGTAAAGCAGGCTTGGCCTCCTGAACAGCAATGCCTGCAGAACCGTCGTCATCATGTTCATGATCCGGTCGATCCTGATTGAATGTTAGTCGAATCTGGCTGTTTGCATGCATGGAAAGAAAGGTTCGTCAGTGGTTCAAATACAGTGGTGGGGGCGACCTGTCAGAATTTCAACTCTGACCGACTGGTCGCCTTGACTATCGGCAAATCGGTGTTACAACCAATAGAACCCACAGTGGGTAAAAAAGGTCCGCGCAGTCAACCTTATTTATTCGGGTTAGGACGGATAAACTGGATGATACTCCAGTGATGGAGTCTGGTGCAGAGGGATATGGGTATGTCTGGCGTCAAGATCAATGGAAAGAAAAAGGGCAAGGTCAAGTGGTTCAATAATGCCAAGGGGTACGGCTTCATTATTGAAGACGGCAAGGATGATGACCTTTTCGCGCACTACTCAGCGATCGAAATGGACGGGTACAAGACCCTGAAAGCGGGCCAAGCGGTAAGCTTCGAGATCATTCAAGGACCAAAAGGGCTGCACGCCGTGGAAATTTCTGCCGCTACGGTTGATGCGCCTGAAAAACCAGCCACATCAAACGCTCCCAGCCAAAAAACGTTAACGACCTAAAAGCCCCTGAGTGCGAATATTGCAATGAAAAAACCGGTCAACTCAACCCAATGAGGTGACCGGTTTTTTTGTGCCCTTCCTTTACATATGCGAAATCAACGCATCGCCGAAGGCCGACGAAGACAGCAACTTGGCGCCCTCCATCAAGCGATGGAAGTCATAAGTCACGGTCTTGGCCGAAATTGCACCATTGGTGCCCTTGATGATCAAGTCCGCCGCCTCGGTCCAGCCCATGTGGCGCAACATCATTTCCGCCGACAGAATCAGCGAACCCGGGTTGACCTGGTCCTTGCCCGCGTATTTCGGCGCAGTACCGTGGGTAGCCTCGAACATCGCCACGGTGTCGGACAGGTTCGCGCCCGGCGCAATACCGATTCCGCCCACTTCTGCCGCCAAAGCATCGGACAGATAGTCACCGTTGAGGTTGAGGGTCGCAATGACGTCGTACTCAGCCGGACGCAACAGGATCTGCTGGAGCATGGCGTCCGCAATGGCATCCTTGACGACTATATTCTTGCCAGTCTTCGGGTTCTTGAACTGCATCCAAGGGCCGCCATCGAGCAGCGTTGCGCCGAATTCTTTTTCAGCAATACCGTAGGCCCACTCCTTAAAGGCGCCTTCAGTAAACTTCATGATGTTGCCTTTGTGCACGATAGTCAGCGAGTCGCGATCGTTGTCCACTACGTACTGGAGAGCTTTGCGCGCCAGACGCTCAGTGCCTTCCTTGGAGACCGGCTTCACGCCAATCCCGCAATCCTGATCGAAACGGATCTTGGTCACCCCCATTTCTTCCTTCAGGAACTTGATCACCTTGATCGCCTCGGGCGAACCGGCCTTCCACTCGATCCCGGCGTAAATATCTTCGGAGTTCTCGCGAAAGATGGTCATGTCCACATCGCCAGGCTTCTTGACCGGGCTGGGCACACCTTCGAACCAGCGCACTGGACGCAAACACACGTAAAGGTCGAGTTGCTGGCGCAGGGCCACGTTCAACGAACGGATGCCGCCACCGACCGGCGTGGTCAGTGGGCCCTTGATGGACACCACGTAATCCTTGACCGCATCCAGGGTTTCCTGGGGCAGCCAGGTGTCCTGGTCGTAGACCTGGGTGGCTTTCTCGCCAGCGTAAACCTCCATCCACGAGATCTTGCGCTTGCCGCCGTAAGCCTTTTCAACAGCTGCGTCGACCACCTTGATCATCACCGGGCTGATGTCGACGCCGATACCGTCACCTTCGATATAAGGGATGATCGGTTGGTCAGGAACATTGAGAGAATGGTCTGCATTGACGGTGATTTTGTCGCCGACTGCCGGAACCTGAATCTTCTGGTATCCCATGCTGAACTCCATCTATGGATTAAACATCTGGCTGCGTTCGAGCCTACTCCAGATAAATGACGACTGAAACCTCACGCCAGGCTCATTTGCATCGAAAACAGCACATTTAGTCGCCTACAAGCTTGAAAGCAAAGGTAAAAGCGCCAATCTTGAGCACAACGTACGACTTTAGGTGCAACGTGGTACCTGCGACCTTTAGACCAATGGACGACACACCTTTTGTATGAAGGCTCGGCGTAAGCATAGCGACCTATGTATAATGCCGCCGCTGACCAAAGAGTCACGACAGCCGACCGCTCTAGAACAGATGCCCTCGGCTCGCAAAGCAGGACTATTACAATAGTCCACCCGCTTGACGCTCGACTGATGCAACCCAACATCACCGCGAAGAAACCTCGACATTTCGCTCATGGATGACTTTGAACGAACGCGCTCCACCCGGCGCATCTCGAGTTTCTGCGCACGCTTTCAGCAAAGAAGAGAGTTAATCCGAATATGCCCACCCGCTCGAAGATCATCTATACCTTCACCGACGAAGCCCCGGCCCTCGCCACCTATTCACTGCTGCCTATCGTAGAGGCCTTCACCGCTTCCGCTGATATTGCCGTGGAAACCCGCGACATCTCTCTCGCCGCGCGCATCCTCGCAAGCTTCCCCGAGCAACTGGGCGCCAAGGCTATCGCGGACCACCTCGCCGAACTGGGCGACCTGGCCGTTACGCCTGAAGCCAACATCATCAAACTGCCTAACATCAGCGCCTCGACCCCGCAACTGCAAGCCGCGATCAAGGAACTGCAGGCCCAGGGCTACGCCCTGCCGGACTACCCGGAAACCGTAACCACCGACACGGAAAAAGAAACCCGTGCACGTTACGACAAGGTCAAGGGCAGCGCCGTGAACCCGGTACTGCGCGAAGGCAACTCAGACCGCCGCGCACCGCTGTCGGTCAAGAACTACGCACGCAAGCACCCGCACAAAATGGGCGCCTGGGCTGCCGACTCCAAGTCGCACATTGCTCACATGAACAGTGGCGACTTCTACGGCAGCGAAAAAGCCGTACAGATCGAAGGTGCTGATGCCGTCAAAATCGAGCTGATCGCTCAAGACGGCACTGCGACCGTCCTGAAGGAAAAAACCTCGGTACAGGCTGGCGAAATCATCGACACCGCCGTACTGAGCAAGAAAGCCCTGCGCAGCTTCATCGCCGCTGAAATCGAAGACGCCAAGAAACAAGGCGTACTGCTGTCGGTTCACCTGAAAGCCACCATGATGAAGGTCTCCGACCCGATCATGTTCGGCCAGATCGTTGCCGAGTTCTATAAAGACGCCCTGGCCAAGCACGCGATCGTGCTGGAGCAGATCGGCTTCAACCTGAACAACGGCATCGGCGACCTGTACGCACGCATCAAGGCCTTGCCGGCTGACCAGCAAGCGCAGATCGAAGCTGACATCCAGGCGGTCTACGCCGCTCGCCCTGCCCTGGCGATGGTCAACTCCGACAAAGGCATCACCAACCTGCACGTACCGAGCGACGTCATCGTCGACGCCTCGATGCCTGCCATGATCCGTGACTCCGGCAAAATGTGGGGCACCGACGGCCAGTTGCACGACACCAAGGCTGTGATCCCGGATCGCTGCTATGCCACCATTTACCAAGCCGTCATCGAAGACTGCAAGGCCAATGGCGCGTTCGACCCAACCACTATGGGCAGCGTGCCAAACGTTGGCCTGATGGCGAAGAAAGCCGAAGAGTACGGTTCCCACGACAAGACCTTCCAGATCAAGGCTGACGGCGTAGTCCGCGTCACCGACAGCAAGGGCAGCCTGCTGATGGAACAGAAAGTCGAGGCCGGCGACATCTTCCGCATGTGCCAGACCCAAGACGCGCCGATCCAGGACTGGGTCAAACTGGCCGTCAACCGTGCCCGCGCCAGCAACACACCGGCCATTTTCTGGCTGGACCCACAGCGTGCACACGATGGCGTCGTGGTCGAGAAAGTTCAGGCTTACCTGAAAGACCACAACACCGAAGGCCTGGACATCCGCATCATGTCGCCCGTCGACGCGATGAAGTTCACCCTGGAGCGCACCCGCAAGGGCCTGGACACCATCTCGGTGACGGGTAACGTGCTGCGTGACTACCTGACCGACCTGTTCCCGATCATGGAACTGGGCACCAGCGCCAAGATGCTGTCCATCGTGCCGCTGATGAACGGCGGTGGCCTGTTCGAAACCGGCGCTGGCGGTTCGGCCCCGAAACACGTGCAGCAACTGGTCGAAGAGAACTTCCTGCGCTGGGACTCCCTGGGCGAGTTCCTGGCCCTGGCCGCTTCCCTTGAGCATTTGGGTGTGACGTACAACAACCCGAAAGCCCTGGTACTGTCCAAGACCCTGGACCACGCCACCGGCCAGTTCCTCGACAACAACAAGTCGCCATCGCGCAAAGTCGGCAACATCGACAACCGCGGCAGCCACTTCTACCTGGCGCTGTACTGGGCTCAAGCCCTGGCCGCTCAGACCGAAGACACTGCACTGCAAGCGCAGTTTGGCGAATTGGCAAAAACCCTGACCGCGAACGAAGCAACCATCGTTGCCGAACTCAACGCCGTACAGGGCAAGCCAGTGGACATCGGCGGCTACTACGCGCCAAGCCCTGAGCTGACCAGCAAGGCCATGCGTCCGAGCAACACGTTCAATGCAGCAATTGCCAAGTTGAAGTAAGGTTGTAAGGATGCAAAGAAGCCCCGGCCTTGTGCCGGGGTTTCTGTTTCAGGACTCTGCGGTTTTGCTGAAGAAACCGAATCAAAATGTGTGAGTGGGCTTGCTCGCGAATGCGGAGTGCCAGTTGCCCGATGCCTATCCGACCCATTGCATTCGCGAGCAAGCCCGTTCCCACACTGACTGCAATCCTGCCCAAAGACCGCACCGCGCCATGAATCGAGGTTTTGAATGACCTGGCAACCCCACATCACCGTCGCCACCCTTGTCGAAGACAACGGCCGCTTCCTGATGGTCGAAGAGCTCAAGGGCGGCCGCGCCGTACTCAACCAGCCCGCCGGCCACCTCGACCCGCATGAAACCCTGACCGAAGCCGCCGTGCGCGAAACCCTTGAAGAAACCGGCTGGGACGTCGAAGCCACCGGCATCGTCGGCATCTACCTGTACACCGCCCCCAGCAATGGTGTGACTTACCAGCGTGTGTGCTTTACCGCCAACGCACTGAAACACCACCCGGGCTATCAACTCGACGAAGGCATCATCCGCGCCCGCTGGCTGACCCGCGACGAATTGATGGACCTGCGCGACAGCTGGCGCAGTGAGCTGATCATCCGCTGTATCGACGATTATCTGGCCGGCCAGCGGCACAGTCTCGAATTGATCCGCCCTTCTCTTTAGCCTTGAAGGCTCGGGCCTGATAGAATCGCGTCCTTTTTCAAGACACCCGTTGAAACCTATGCGTGATCCAGCCCCTTCTGACACCCAAAAGAAGCGCGTCATCGTCGGCATGTCCGGCGGCGTGGATTCTTCCGTTTCCGCCGTTCTGCTCATGGAGCAGGGTTATGAGGTGGAAGGCCTGTTCATGAAGAACTGGGAAGAAGACGATGGAACGGAATATTGCACCGCCATGGACGACCTGGCGGATGCCCAGGCCGTGTGTGACAAGATCGGTATAAAGCTGCACACCGCCAACTTTGCCGCCGAGTACTGGGACAACGTGTTCGAGCACTTCCTGGCCGAATACAAGGCCGGCCGCACGCCGAACCCGGACATCCTGTGTAACCGTGAAATCAAGTTCAAGGCGTTCCTCGACTACGCGATGATGCTCGGCGCCGATCTGATCGCCACGGGTCACTACGTGCGTCGCCGCGACATCGAGGGGCTCACCGAACTGCTCAAGGGCCTGGACCCGAACAAGGACCAGAGCTACTTCCTGCACGCCGTCGGCGGTGAACAGATCGCCAAGACCCTGTTCCCCGTGGGCGAGCTGGAAAAGCCCGAAGTGCGCAGGATCGCCGAGAAACACGGCCTGGCCACCGCCAAAAAGAAGGATTCGACCGGGATCTGCTTTATCGGCGAGCGCCGCTTCAGCGACTTCCTCAAGCAATACCTGCCGGCGCAACCGGGTGAAATCAAAACCACCGAAGGCGACGTCATCGGCCGTCACCATGGCCTGATGTACCACACCATCGGCCAGCGCCAGGGCCTGGGCATTGGCGGTTTGAAAGACGCCAGTGAAGAGCCGTGGTACGTGCTGGTCAAAGACCTGGAACACAACGTGCTGATTATTGGCCAGGGCAACGAACATCCATTGCTGTTCTCCGGCGCCCTGCTCGCCTCTGAAATCTATTGGGTCAACCCGATCGACCTGAGCACCCCGCGCCGCCTGACCGCCAAAGTGCGCTATCGCCAAAGCGACCAACCGTGCACCCTGGAAAAAACCGCTACTGGCTACCGCGCAACCTTTGATGACCCGCAACGCGCGGTCACCCCTGGCCAGTCCGTGGTGTTCTATGACGGCGAAATCTGTCTGGGCGGCGGCGTGATTGAAGTCGCGCAAGCCTGGAGCAGCCCGGCATGAGCCCGACCCAGGAGCAATTGACGGCACTCGGGGGGGTTTTCCTCGCCGCAGTACTGGTGGACAAGATCGCCAAGACTGGCCAAGTCACCGAGGCAGGCCTGACCTGCATGCTCGGTAGCCTGTTGATCCGCGACCCCAAGGACACCCTGGAAGTCTACGGGGGTGACGATATCGCGCTGCGTGAAGGTTACCGCGCGCTGATCGGCGCCCTGGAGCGCGACCCCAGCACCTTGCAGCGCGAGCCATTGCGCTACGCCCTGTCGATGCTCGGCCTTGAGCGTCAACTGGCCAAGCGTGAAGACATGCTCGAGGTCATCGGCAAGCGCCTGCCACAGATTCAGTCCCAGGTGGAACACTTCGGCCCGGCCCACGAAAACGTGGTCGCGGCCTGCGGCGCGCTGTACCAGGACACCTTGAGCACCTTGCGCCAGCGGATCCAGGTGCACGGCGACATGCGCAACCTGCAACAACCGAACAACGCCTCGAAAATCCGCGCCCTGCTCCTGGCCGGTATTCGTTCGGCGCGGTTGTGGCGTCAGTTGGGCGGTCATCGTTGGCAGTTGGTGATCAGTCGTCGCAAATTGCTCAAAGAGCTTTACCCGTTGATGCGCAACGAATAAGTCGCACCAGCAAGCCATTTTCAAGCCGTTACGCGTAAGACGCCGGTCAGTTGGCAACGGACCGGCGGATTTTTTCATGTATGATACGCGCCCCATTTCGTTGCCCGACTGTCCGAGAACACCCCATGCAGCTTTCTTCGCTCACTGCGGTTTCCCCTGTTGACGGCCGCTACGCCGGCAAAACCCAGGCCCTGCGCCCTATTTTCAGCGAATACGGTCTGATCCGTGCTCGCGTATTGGTTGAAGTGCGCTGGCTCCAGCGCCTGGCCGCTCACCCTGCCATCAGCGAAGTGCCGGCGTTTTCCGCCGAAGCCAACGCTGTGCTCAACACCCTGGCGGAAAACTTCTCCCTGGAGCACGCCGAGCGTGTGAAAGAGATCGAGCGCACCACCAACCACGACGTCAAAGCCATCGAATACTTGCTGAAAGAGCAAGCGGCGAAGCTGCCGGAATTGGCCCAGGTCAGCGAGTTCATCCACTTTGCCTGCACCAGCGAGGACATCAACAACCTGTCCCACGCCCTGATGCTGCGCGAAGGCCGTGATGACGTCATGCTGCCGCTGATGCGCCAGACCGCTGAAGCCATCCGCGAACTGGCTATCCGTTTCGCCGATGTGCCGATGCTGTCGCGCACCCACGGCCAGCCAGCATCGCCAACGACCTTGGGCAAAGAACTGGCCAACGTGGTGTACCGCCTGGAGCGCCAGATCGCTCAGGTCGCAGCCGTGCCCCTACTGGGCAAGATCAACGGCGCCGTAGGCAACTACAACGCCCACTTGTCTGCCTACCCTGAGATCGACTGGGAAGCCAACGCCCGCGCCTTCATCGAAGACGAACTGGGCCTGGGCTTCAACCCGTACACCACGCAGATCGAACCGCACGACTACATTGCCGAGCTGTTCGACGCCATTGCGCGCTTCAACACCATCCTGATCGACTTCGATCGCGATATCTGGGGCTACATCTCCCTGGGCTACTTCAAGCAGCGCACCATTGCCGGTGAAATCGGTTCGTCGACCATGCCGCACAAGGTCAACCCGATAGACTTCGAAAACTCCGAAGGCAACCTCGGCATCGCCAACGCGCTGTTCCAGCACCTGGCCAGCAAGTTGCCGATCTCCCGCTGGCAGCGCGACCTGACGGACTCCACCGTACTGCGCAACCTCGGTGTGGGCTTCGCTCACAGCGTGATCGCCTACGAAGCCAGCCTCAAAGGCATCAGCAAGCTTGAGCTCAACGCGCAGAAGATCGCCGCTGACCTGGACGCGTGCTGGGAAGTCCTGGCCGAGCCAATCCAGACCGTGATGCGCCGCTACAACATCGAAAACCCTTACGAGAAGCTGAAAGAGTTGACGCGCGGCAAGGGCATCAGCCCCGAAGCACTGCAAACTTTCATCGACGGCCTGGACATGCCAGCCGCGGCCAAGGCCGAGCTGAAACTGCTGACCCCGGCCAACTACATCGGCAACGCTGTAGAGCAAGCCAAGCGCATCTGATTACCGCATGCCCCTTGAGACGCCCGGCCGCGCCGGGCGTTTTTATTTCAGTCTGAAAAGTGCATTTTTTCAATAGGTTACAAATGAATCCTGATATTCCTCTTCAACTTCTGGGCGGCATCACGGCACGGGAATTCCTGCGCGACTACTGGCAGAAAAAACCATTGCTGATCCGTCAGGCCATCCCTGATTTCGAAAGCCCGATCGACGCCGATGAACTGGCCGGCCTGGCCCTGGAAGAAGAAGTCGAATCGCGTCTGGTGATCGAACACGGCGAGCGTCCGTGGGAACTGCGTCGTGGCCCGTTCGCTGAAGACGCCTTCAGCACCCTGCCCGAACGTGAGTGGACCCTGCTGGTGCAGGCCGTCGACCAGTTCGTACCGGAAGTGGCCGAGCTGCTGGAGCAGTTCCGCTTTCTGCCGAGCTGGCGCATCGACGATGTGATGATCAGCTTTGCTGCCCCGGGTGGTAGCGTTGGTCCGCACTTCGACAACTACGATGTGTTCCTGCTGCAAGCCCAGGGCAAGCGCAACTGGAAGATCGGCCAGATGTGCAGCTCCGAAAGCCCGCTGCTGCAACACGCTGACCTGCGCATCCTCGCCGAATTTGAAGAAAGCGCCGAATGGGTCCTGGAACCGGGCGACATGCTCTACCTGCCGCCGCGCCTGGCGCACTTCGGCATCGCCGAAGATGACTGCATGACCTACTCGGTCGGCTTCCGCGCGCCAAGCGCTGCCGAAGTGCTGACCCACTTCACCGACTTCCTGGCCCAGTACCTGACCGACGAAGAGCGTTACACCGACGCCGACGCCCAACCCGTCAGCGACCCGCACCAGATCCAGAGCGACGCCCTCGACCGCCTCAAGAGCCTGCTGGCCGAGCACATGAGCGACGAGCGCATGCTGCTGACTTGGTTCGGCCAGTTCATGACCGAGCCACGCTACCCGGAACTGGTGGCCGGCGAAGAAGTGGGCGAAGAAGACTTCATCAGCAGCCTGCAAGACGGCGCGATCCTCGTGCGCAACCCGAGCGCGCGTATGGCCTGGTCGGAAGTGGACGACGACGTGCTGCTGTTCGCCAGCGGGCAAAGCCGTTATTTGCCGGGCAAACTGCGCGAGTTGTTGAAGCTGATCTGCGCCGCCGACGCCTTGCACGCTGAAAACCTCGGCCCATGGCTGGCGGATGAAGACGGTCGCGACCTGCTGTGCGAATTGGTCAAGCAAGGCAGCCTGGGATTTGCCGATGAATAAGATTCACGTACGTGTCGCGGACTGGCGAATGGATATCGACGAGATTCGGCGCATTCGTGAAGCGGTGTTTATCGCTGAACAATCGGTTCCACCTGAGCTGGAGTGGGACGCTGACGACGCTGGCGCCATGCACTTTCTAGCATTTGAAGGCGATTTTCCTATCGGCACTGCTCGCCTGCTGCCCAGCGGCGAGATTGGTCGCGTATCAGTGCTCAAGGACTGGCGCGGACTGAAGGTCGGCGACAAGCTGATGGAAGCTGTGATCGGCGAGGCCGAAAAACGCGGCCAGACCAAGCAGTTTCTGAGTGCGCAGGTTTATGCTGCGCCGTTCTATGAGCGGTTGGGTTTCAAGATTGTCAGTGATGAATTTCTTGAAGTCGGGATTCCGCATGTGGATATGGTGCGCGGGGACTGATCCGAAACCGCGTCGCCTGCGATAGCGATATCAGCAACACCAAAAATGCCCTGCCATGTCAGGGCATTTTGCCGTCCAGAATTCAATTTGCGACCCGCCAGGCCGACAAACTGGCAAACTCAAGCCCAAATGACTCGCAGAGATCACGGACATGTCCCTACGCACCCTGCTCACCGCCGTTCTCCTGACCACCAGCTTCGCGGCCGTGGCCGACACTGAAGTCGTCAACCTGAGCAACCGCACCAGCGCCGACCTGCTGCCTGTGGCACAGAACTTCATTGGCAAGGACGGCACCGTCAGTGCCTACGGCAACCAACTGATCGTTAACGCTGACCCCGCCAAGATCCAGGACTTGCGCGCTCTGCTCTCGCAACTGGACACCCCGACCAAGCGCTTGCTGATCACTGTCGACACCAACGAAAGCAATCAGCAGAACAGCGGCGACAGCCAGACCCGCATCATCAGCTACGGCACGACCAGCCGCGACGGCGGTATCCAGCAGATCCAGGCCAGTGAAGGTGTACCCGCCTTGATCCAGGTGGGTCAAAGCGTACCGCTCACTACCACCCAGCAAGACAGCTATGGCCGCCCGCAAAACCAGACCCAGTACCGCAACGTCACCCAGGGCTTCTACGTCACAGCCAGCGTCACCGGTGAAACCGTGCACCTGGCAATCAGTACCAACCGTGACCGCATGAGCCAGGAACGTCCCGATGTAGTGAACGTACAGAGCACCGACACAACCGTCAGTGGGCAGTTGGGCGAGTGGATTACCCTGGCCGGCATCAATCGCCAGACCCAGGCCGAAAAATCCTCTACAACCCTTAGCTACTCTACTCAGGGCCGCGACGACCTGACAGTGCGAGTCAAGGTCGACACCCTGAACTGAAGCACCAAAAACTGACTGATGAGTCGTATTAGACTAAAGATGTAGTGCTACAAAAAAAGCACTACAAAACATTTGACGATCCAAAAAAGCATGGGCATGATGGCCTCGCTCCCGCTAATCAGGGCCCTGGCAAGGGCCTTCGGATCGCTGCTCTAAGCTACCCACCTGAGCCGATTCGTGTCTGTACCGCCCACAAGGTGTGTTTGACGAGGTTGCGACTGGAACGAAGTTGTCCCGAGGGACGGAAGCTAACCAGGTAACCCGGCTACACGCTGCTGAACACCTAAGGGCCCACGACGCCTGAAGACTGTTCCTGGTCTGCCTTTACCTGCTCCCCCCTCTCGCCAATCGTTCATCCCGTCGCATTCCCCGCCAGACCCGACATGACCGCCTAAGCTTCTGGTCAGCGAGCAGCCCTGCCCACGCATTGAATGCAGGGCTGGCAAATGGATTTTTCCACCACACGAAGACGCGACGAGGTTTACTCCCATGGCACTGACACGCGAACAGCAAATTGCAGCCCTCGAGAAAGACTGGGCTGAAAACCCACGCTGGAAAGGCGTGACCCGCGCTTATTCCGCTGCTGACGTCGTCCGCCTGCGTGGCTCGGTTCAACCTGAGCACACCTTTGCAAAACTCGGCGCCGAGAAGCTGTGGAACCTGGTCACCCAAGGTGCCAAGCCTTCCTTCCGTCCCGACAAAGATTTCGTCAACTGTATGGGCGCCCTCACTGGCGGCCAGGCAGTCCAACAGGTCAAAGCCGGCATCCAGGCAATCTACCTGTCCGGCTGGCAAGTGGCGGCGGACAACAATTCCGCTGAATCCATGTACCCCGACCAATCGCTGTACCCGGTGGATTCGGTTCCAACCGTGGTCAAGCGCATCAACAACTCGTTCCGTCGTGCCGACCAGATCCAATGGAAAGCCGGTAAAGGTCCGGGCGACGAAGGCTACATCGACTACTTCGCACCCATCGTGGCTGACGCTGAAGCCGGTTTCGGCGGCGTACTGAACGCCTACGAGCTGATGAAGAGCATGATCGAGGCAGGCGCTGCCGGCGTGCACTTCGAAGACCAGCTGGCTTCGGTGAAGAAGTGCGGCCACATGGGCGGCAAGGTACTGGTGCCAACCCAGGAAGCCGTACAGAAGCTGACCGCTGCTCGCCTGGCCGCTGACGTTGCCGGCACACCGACCATCATCCTGGCGCGTACCGATGCCAACGCCGCTGACTTGCTGACCTCCGACTGCGACCCGTACGACAAGCCATTCGTGACCGGCGAACGTACCCAGGAAGGTTTCTACAAGGTTCGCGCTGGTCTCGACCAGGCAATCGCCCGCGGCCTGGCCTACGCGCCGTACGCTGACCTGATCTGGTGCGAAACCGCCAAGCCGGACCTGGACGAAGCCCGGCGTTTCGCCGAAGCGATCAAGAAGGAATACCCGGACCAACTGCTTTCGTACAACTGCTCGCCGTCCTTCAACTGGAAGAAAAACCTGGACGACGCGACCATTGCCAAGTTCCAGCGCGAACTGTCCGCCATGGGCTACAAGCACCAGTTCATCACCCTGGCCGGCATTCACAATATGTGGCACAGCATGTTCAACCTGGCGCACGACTACGCCCGCAACGACATGACCGCTTACGTGAAGCTGCAGGAGCAGGAATTCGCTGACGCCGCCAAGGGTTACACCTTTGTGGCGCACCAGCAGGAAGTGGGCACCGGCTACTTCGACGACATGACCACCGTGATCCAGGGCGGCACCTCGTCCGTGACCGCGCTGACCGGCTCGACCGAAGAAGAGCAGTTCCACTAAGTATCGAGTACACGGCCACTGCGTAACCGTTCAAAAGCTAAACGCAGTGCCGCACAACAATCACGCCCCGACTGGTTCGGGGCGTTTTTTTTTGCCTACTGAAAATCCCCCTGACGATAAAAGTCAAAATGTGTGTGGGCTTGCTCGCTCCCACAAGGGAATGCATCCAGCCTGAAGATTTAGTGCAAAACATTGATCCAGAGCGGTATTCGCCTCGATCAAATCGGTTAAAAGATCCCCGTCAGCAACTAAGTGCCCATCCACCAAGTAACAACAACTCCCGCGCCACACGAGAAACATTCGCTTAAACCCCGCGCAAACAATATTCATTATCATTTGACCCATAAAAACTTCGTTACAGGTTAAACAAAACACATTTGATTAAATGCCCGCTAATGCCCGCCCCATAAGGGCTACAGCCCCCAGAAGGTGCACTATGTGCTTATTCCATCGAATAATTTCGCTATCGGAATTTTACTTGCCCGGTGTTTAGCCATAAAATCACCGCGATTGATTGCAGTGCGACATATCGTCACTGCATCGTTACTTTTTCGAGCTCAGAGACCTTTGCTCTCTGTTAAGGATTTCTAGCATGACCGAAGCGACAGGACTCATGGCCCACAACTGGGGCTTTGCCATTTTCCTCCTCGGTGTTGTCGGCCTTTGCGCCTTCATGCTCGGCGTCTCCAGCCTCCTCGGGTCAAAAGCCTGGGGCCGCAGCAAGAATGAACCGTTCGAGTCCGGCATGCTGCCTACAGGTGGCGCCCGCTTGCGGCTCTCAGCCAAATTCTATCTGGTCGCGATGCTCTTCGTGATCTTCGATATCGAAGCCCTTTTTCTCTTTGCCTGGTCTGTGTCCGTCCGCGAAAGCGGCTGGACCGGATTCGTCGAAGCCCTCGTTTTCATAGCAATTCTGTTGGCAGGCCTTGTCTACTTGTTCCGAGTGGGCGCCCTTGATTGGGCTCCGGAAGCTCGGCGTAAGCGGCAAGCGAAGCTGAAACAATGAGGCTTTGGCGATGCAATACAATCTCACCAGGATCGACCCGGATGCTCCTAACGATCAGTACCCTATCGGCGAACGGGAAACCGTTTCCGATCCGTTAGAAGATCAAGTCCACAAAAACATCTACATGGGCAAGCTGGAAGACGTGCTGAGTGGCGCGGTCAACTGGGGGCGTAAAAACTCCCTGTGGCCGTACAACTTCGGTCTGTCCTGCTGCTACGTGGAAATGACCACCGCCTTCACGGCGCCCCACGATATCGCGCGCTTTGGCGCCGAAGTTATCCGGGCATCGCCGCGTCAGGCGGATTTCATGGTTATCGCCGGTACCTGCTTTATCAAGATGGCGCCGATCATTCAGCGTCTCTATGAGCAAATGCTCGAACCAAAATGGGTTATCTCCATGGGTTCGTGCGCCAACTCCGGTGGCATGTACGACATCTACTCAGTGGTTCAAGGGGTGGACAAGTTCCTGCCCGTGGACGTCTACGTGCCTGGCTGCCCGCCCCGCCCTGAAGCGTTCTTGCAAGGCTTGATGCTGTTGCAGGAATCAATTGGCAAGGAGCGTCGCCCGCTTTCCTGGGTCGTCGGCGATCAAGGCGTGTATCGCGCCGAGATGCCGTCGCAAAAGGAACAGCGCCGCGAACAGCGTATCGCAGTCACCAACCTGCGCAGCCCCGACGAAGTCTGATCCAGCACCGCTTCTTTTATAGAACGAAAACCTGGCTTCATTCTTTACGTTGACCGAAAGCGATAAAAAAACCATGACTACAGGCAGCGCTCTGTACATCCCGCCTTATAAGGCAGACGACCAGGATGTGGTCGTCGAACTCAATAACCGTTTTGGCCCTGACGCCTTCACCGCCCAGGCCACACGCACTGGTATGCCGGTGCTGTGGGTGGCGCGCGCCAAGCTCGTCGAAGTCCTGACCTTCCTGCGCAACCTGCCCAAGCCGTACGTCATGCTCTATGACCTGCATGGCGTGGACGAGCGTCTGCGCACCAAGCGTCAAGGCCTGCCGAGCGGCGCCGATTTCACCGTGTTCTATCACCTGCTGTCGATCGAACGTAACAGCGACGTGATGATCAAGGTCGCGCTGTCCGAAAGCGACCTGAGCGTACCGACCGTGACCGGCATCTGGCCGAACGCCAGTTGGTACGAGCGTGAAGTCTGGGACATGTTCGGTATCGACTTCCCGGGCCACCCGCACCTGACGCGCATCATGATGCCGCCCACCTGGGAAGGTCACCCGCTGCGCAAGGACTTCCCTGCACGCGCCACCGAATTCGACCCGTACAGCCTCAACCTCGCCAAGCAACAGCTTGAAGAAGAGGCCGCGCGCTTCCGTCCGGAAGACTGGGGCATGAAGCGTTCCGGCACCAACGAGGACTACATGTTCCTCAACCTGGGCCCGAACCACCCTTCGGCTCACGGTGCCTTCCGTATCATCCTGCAACTGGACGGCGAAGAAATCGTCGACTGCGTGCCGGACATCGGCTACCACCACCGTGGTGCAGAGAAGATGGCCGAACGTCAGTCGTGGCACAGCTTCATCCCGTACACCGACCGTATCGACTACCTCGGCGGCGTGATGAACAACCTGCCGTACGTGCTCTCTGTCGAGAAGCTGGCCGGCATCAAGGTTCCGGACCGCGTCGACACCATCCGCATCATGATGGCCGAGTTCTTCCGGATCACCAGCCACCTGCTGTTCCTGGGTACCTATATCCAGGACGTTGGCGCCATGACCCCGGTGTTCTTTACCTTCACCGACCGTCAGCGCGCCTACAAGGTCATCGAAGCCATCACTGGCTTCCGCCTGCACCCGGCCTGGTACCGCATCGGCGGTGTGGCCCACGACCTGCCGAACGGCTGGGAGCGCCTGGTCAAGGAATTCATCGACTGGATGCCCAAGCGTCTGGACGAGTACCAAAAGGCAGCGCTGGACAACAGCATCCTCAAAGGCCGTACCATCGGCGTCGCCCAGTACAACACCAAAGAAGCCCTGGAATGGGGCGTCACCGGTGCCGGCCTGCGTTCGACCGGCTGCGATTTCGACCTGCGTAAAGCGCGCCCGTACTCCGGCTACGAGAACTTCGAATTCGAAGTCCCGCTGGCGGCCAACGGCGATGCCTACGACCGTTGCATCGTGCGCGTCGAAGAAATGCGCCAGAGCCTGAAGATCATCGAGCAGTGCATGCGCAACATGCCGGCCGGCCCTTACAAGGCGGATCACCCGCTGACCACGCCGCCGCCGAAAGAGCGCACGCTGCAGCACATCGAAACCCTGATCACGCACTTCCTGCAAGTTTCGTGGGGCCCGGTAATGCCGGCCAACGAATCCTTCCAGATGATTGAAGCGACCAAGGGTATCAACAGTTACTACCTGACGAGCGATGGCGGCACCATGAGCTACCGCACCCGGATTCGTACTCCAAGCTTCCCGCACTTGCAGCAGATCCCTTCGGTGATCAAAGGCGAGATGGTCGCGGACTTGATTGCGTACCTGGGTAGTATCGATTTCGTTATGGCCGACGTGGACCGCTAAGCATGAATAGCACGCTTATCCAGACAGACCGTTTCACCCTGAGTGAAACCGAGCGCTCGGCCATCGAGCACGAGCTGCATCACTACGAAGACCCGCGCGCGGCGTCGATCGAAGCCTTGAAGATCGTCCAGAAGGAACGTGGCTGGGTGCCTGACGGCGCTCTCTACGCCATCGGCGAGATGCTCGGCATCCCCGCCAGCGACGTTGAAGGCGTGGCGACGTTCTACAGCCAGATCTTCCGCCAGCCGGTGGGTCGCCACATCATTCGCGTGTGCGACAGCATGGTCTGCTACATCGGCGGCCACGAGTCTGTGGTCAGCGAGATCCAGAACAAGCTGGGCATCGGCCTCGGCCAAACCACCCCGGACGGCCGCTTCACGCTGCTGCCGGTGTGCTGCCTGGGCAACTGCGACAAGGCGCCGGCGTTGATGATCGACGACGACACATTCGGTGACGTACAGCCTGCTGGCGTGACCCAATTGCTCGAGGGCTACCCATGACCCTGACATCTTTCGGCCCGGCCAACCTGATCAAGCGTTCGGCCGAGACTCACCCGCTGACCTGGCGCCTGCGTGACGACGGCGAGCCGGTGTGGCTCGACGAGTACCAGGCCAAGAACGGTTACGCCGCTGCGCGCAAAGCCTTCGCCGACATGGCCCAGGACGATATCGTCCAGACCGTGAAAGACGCCGGCCTTAAAGGCCGCGGCGGTGCAGGCTTCCCCACGGGTGTTAAGTGGGGCCTGATGCCCAAGGACGAATCCATCAACATCCGCTACCTGCTGTGCAACGCGGATGAGATGGAGCCGAACACCTGGAAAGACCGCATGCTGATGGAGCAACTGCCCCATCTGCTGATTGAAGGCATGCTGATCAGCGCCCGCGCTTTGAAAACCTACCGTGGCTACATCTTCCTGCGTGGCGAATACACCACCGCCGCCAAGCACCTCAACCGTGCGGTGCAGGAAGCCAAGGCCGCAGGCCTGTTGGGCAAGAACATCCTCGGTTCGGGTTTCGACTTCGAACTGTTCGTGCATACCGGCGCCGGGCGTTATATCTGCGGTGAAGAAACCGCACTGATCAACTCCCTCGAAGGCCGCCGCGCCAACCCGCGCTCCAAGCCGCCCTTCCCTGCCGCCGTGGGCGTGTGGGGCAAGCCGACCTGCGTGAACAACGTTGAAACCCTGTGCAACGTGCCGGCGATCATCGCCGACGGCGTCGACTGGTACAAATCGTTGGCCCGCGAAGGCAGCGAAGACATGGGCACCAAGCTCATGGGCTTCTCCGGCAAGGTCAAGAACCCTGGCCTGTGGGAACTGCCGTTCGGCGTGACCGCACGCGAGCTGTTCGAGGACTACGCCGGCGGCATGCGCGACGGCTACACCTTGAAAGCCTGGCAGCCAGGCGGCGCCGGTACCGGTTTCCTGCTGCCTGAGCACCTCGACGCACAAATGTATGCCGGCGGCATCGGCAAGGTGGGCACCCGGATGGGTACCGGCCTGGCAATGGCGGTCGACAACACGGTGAACATGGTTTCGTTGCTGCGCAACATGGAGCAGTTCTTCGCGCGTGAATCGTGCGGTTTCTGCACCCCATGCCGCGACGGCCTGCCATGGAGCGTGAAGCTGCTGATGGCCCTAGAAAATGGCGAAGGCCGCGAGGGTGATATCGAAACCCTGCTCGGCCTGGTCGGCTTCCTTGGTCCAGGCAAGACCTTCTGTGCTCACGCACCGGGCGCCGTGGAGCCATTGGGCAGCGCAATCAAATACTTCCGCTCGGAGTTCGAAGCCGGCATCGCGCCTACCAGCGCCGCCGTCCCGCCTCTGGCAAGGCCGATCGTAGTCGGCGCGTAACGCTTTAAAAGGCGAAGGGTCCGTGCCCTTCGCTTTCTCATGTGCTGACGCCTTTAGGGCTGTGTAGATGCACATGAATAACAAGATTCCATTAGCCACGCCCGCTGACAACGGGCCAACGAAGAACTTTGAACCATGGCCACTATCCACGTAGACGGCAAAGCGCTCGAAGTCGATGGGGCAGACAACCTGTTACAGGCATGTCTCTCACTAGGCCTCGACATCCCGTATTTCTGCTGGCACCCCGCGCTTGGTAGCGTCGGTGCCTGTCGCCAGTGTGCGGTCAAGCAATACACCGACGAGAACGACACCCGTGGTCGTATCGTCATGTCGTGCATGACGCCAGCCACCGACAACACCTGGATCTCCATCGACGATGAAGAATCCAAGGCGTTCCGCGCCAGTGTCGTTGAATGGCTGATGACCAACCACCCCCACGACTGCCCGGTCTGTGAGGAAGGCGGTCACTGCCACCTGCAAGACATGACGGTGATGACCGGCCACAACGAGCGCCGTTATCGCTTCACCAAGCGCACCCACCAGAACCAGCAACTGGGCCCGTTCATTTCCCACGAGATGAACCGTTGCATCGCTTGCTATCGCTGCGTGCGTTTCTATAAAGACTACGCTGGCGGCACCGACCTCGGCGTGTTCGGCGCCCACGACAACGTGTACTTCGGTCGCGTTGAAGACGGCGTGCTCGAAAGCGAATTCTCCGGCAACCTCACCGAGGTCTGCCCGACCGGTGTGTTCACCGACAAGACCCACTCCGAGCGCTACAACCGTAAATGGGACATGCAGTTCTCGCCGAGCATCTGCCATGGCTGCTCCAGCGGTTGCAACATCTCGCCGGGCGAACGCTACGGCGAACTGCGTCGCATCGAAAACCGCTTCAACGGTTCGGTCAACCAGTACTTCCTGTGCGACCGTGGCCGTTTCGGCTATGGCTACGTCAACCGCGAAGACCGCCCGCGCCAGCCACTGCTGGCCGGCGGCGCCAAGCTGAGCCTGGACGACGCGCTGGATAAAGCCGCCGAACTGCTGCGCGGCCGCAACATCGTCGGTATCGGTTCGCCACGCGCCAGCCTCGAAAGCAACTTCGCGTTGCGCGAACTGGTCGGCGCTGAGCACTTCTACAGCGGTATCGAAGCCAGTGAACTGGAGCACATCCGCCTGGTCCTGCAAGTGCTGAACGACAGCCCGTTGCCGGTTCCGAACATGCGTGACATCGAAGACCACGACGCGATCTTCGTTCTCGGTGAAGACCTGACCCAGACCGCAGCGCGTATCGCCCTGTCGCTGCGCCAGTCGGTCAAAGGCAAGGCCGAAGACATGGCCGACGCTATGCGCGTACAGCCTTGGCTCGACGCTGCGGTGAAAAACATCGGCCAGCACGCGCTGAACCCGCTGTTTATTGCAAGCATCGCTGAAACCAAGCTCGACGATATCGCCGAAGAGTGCGTACACGCAGCACCGGACGACCTGGCTCGCATCGGTTTCGCCGTGGCCCACGCCCTCGACGCCAGCGCGCCTGCCGTCGAAGGCCTGGACACTGAAGCCGTTGAACTGGCCCAGCGTATCGCCGACGCCCTGCTGGCCGCCAAACGCCCATTGATCATTGCCGGTACCTCGTTGGGTTCCAAGGCGCTGATCGAAGCCGCTGCCAACATCGCCAAAGCCTTGAAGCTGCGCGACAAGAACGGCTCCATCAGCCTGGTCGTACCGGAAGCCAACAGCCTCGGCCTGGCCATGCTCGGTGGCGAGTCCCTGGACGCGGCCCTGCAAGCCGTGATCGACGGCAACGCCGACGCCATCGTCGTGCTGGAAAACGACCTGTACACCCGCACGGATTCGGCCAAGGTCGACGCCGCGCTGGACGCTGCCAAAGTACTGATCGTTGCCGACCACCAGAAGACCGCCACCAGCGAGCGTGCCAACCTGGTGCTGCCAGCCGCTACCTTCGCCGAAGGCGACGGTACCCTGGTCAGTCAGGAAGGCCGCGCCCAGCGCTTCTTCCAAGTGTTCGACCCGAAATACATGGACGCCAGCATCCTGGTTCACGAAGGCTGGCGCTGGCTGCATGCCCTGCGCGCGACCCTGCTGAACCAGCCAATCGACTGGACCCAGCTCGACCACGTCACCGCTGCCACCGCCGCAAGCGCGCCGCAGCTGGCACGTATCGTCGATGCGGCTCCGTCCGCCGCGTTCCGCATCAAGGGCATGAAACTCGCCCGTGAGCCGCTGCGTTACTCCGGTCGTACCGCCATGCGCGCCAACATCAGCGTGCACGAACCGCGTACGCCGCAGGACCCGGACACCGCGTTCAACTTCTCGATGGAAGGTTACTCGGGTTCGGTCGAGCCACGTCAGCAGGTGCCATTTGCCTGGTCGCCGGGCTGGAACTCGCCACAGGCCTGGAACAAGTTCCAGGACGAAGTCGGTGGTCACATCCGCGCCGGCGACCCGGGCACCCGCCTGATCGAAAGCACCGGTGACTCGCTGAACTGGTTCGCGTCCGTACCGCGTCCGTTCAACCCGGCCCCGGGCACCTGGCAGGTTGTACCGTTCTTCCACCTGTTCGGCAGCGAAGAGAACTCTTCCAAGGCCGCGCCGGTTCAAGAACGCATTCCAGAAGCCTACGTGGCCCTGGCCAAGTCCGAAGCCGACCGCCTTGGCGTCAACGACGGTGCCCTGCTCAGCTTGAACGTGGCTGGCCAGACCCTGCGTCTGCCGCTGCGCATCAACGAAGCGCTGGGCGCTGGCCTGGTTGCCCTGCCGAAAGGCATCGCCGGTATTCCAGCGGCGATCTTTGGCAAAACCGTTGACGGTCTGCAGGAGGCAGCGCAATGACTTGGTTCACGCCTGAAGTGATTGACGTGATCATCTCGGTGGTCAAGGCCATCGTGATCCTGTTGGCCGTGGTCGTCGCGGGTGCTCTGCTCAGCTTCGTCGAACGTCGCCTCTTGGGCTGGTGGCAGGACCGTTACGGTCCGAACCGCGTTGGCCCTTTCGGTATGTTCCAGATCGCTGCCGACATGCTGAAAATGTTCTTCAAGGAAGACTGGACCCCGCCGTTTGCCGACAAGGTGATCTTCACCCTGGCGCCGGTCGTGGCCATGAGCGCCTTGCTGATCGCCTTTGCGGTCATCCCGATCACCCCGACCTGGGGCGTGGCGGACCTGAACATCGGCTTGCTGTTCTTCTTCGCCATGGCCGGCTTGTCGGTCTACGCGGTGCTGTTCGCGGGTTGGTCGAGTAACAACAAGTTCGCCCTGCTGGGCAGCTTGCGGGCTTCAGCCCAGACCGTGTCCTACGAAGTGTTCATGGGCCTCGCGCTGATGGGCATCGTGGTGCAGGTCGGCTCGTTCAACATGCGCGACATCGTCGAGTACCAGGCGCAGAACCTGTGGTTCATCATTCCGCAGTTCTTTGGCTTCTGTACCTTCTTCATCGCTGGCGTCGCCGTGACTCACCGTCACCCGTTCGACCAGCCGGAAGCAGAACAGGAACTGGCTGACGGTTACCACATTGAATACGCCGGCATGAAGTGGGGCATGTTCTTCGTTGGCGAGTACATCGGCATCATCTTGATCTCGGCCCTGCTGGTCACGCTGTTCTTCGGCGGCTGGCACGGACCGTTTGGCATCCTGCCGCAGTTGGCGTTCTTCTGGTTCTTCCTGAAGACCGCGTTTTTCATCATGTTGTTTATCCTGCTGCGCGCTTCCATTCCGCGTCCACGATACGACCAGGTGATGGATTTCAGCTGGCGCTTCTGCCTGCCACTGACCCTGATCAATTTGCTGGTGACTGCTGCCGTTGTGTTGTTGAACACGCCAGCGGCCGCGGTTCAGTGAGGATTTGACCCATGTTCAAATATATTGGCGACATCGTTAAGGGTACCGGTACCCAGTTGCGAAGCCTGGTGATGGTTTTCGGCCATGGCTTTCGCAAACGCGACACCCTGCAATACCCGGAAGAAGCGGTGTACCTGCCGCCGCGTTATCGCGGCCGTATCGTGCTGACCCGCGACCCCGACGGCGAAGAGCGTTGCGTAGCCTGCAACCTGTGCGCCGTGGCGTGCCCGGTGGGTTGCATCTCCCTGCAGAAAGCTGAAACCGAAGACGGTCGCTGGTACCCGGACTTCTTCCGCATCAACTTCTCGCGCTGCATTTTCTGCGGCCTCTGCGAGGAAGCTTGCCCGACCACCGCAATCCAGCTGACACCGGATTTCGAGATGGCCGAGTTCAAACGTCAGGACCTGGTGTACGAGAAAGAAGATCTGCTGATCTCTGGTCCCGGTAAAAACCCTGATTACAACTTCTATCGTGTTGCAGGTATGGCCGTTGCTGGTAAGCCGAAAGGCGCCGCGCAAAACGAAGCCGAGCCGATCAACGTGAAGAGCTTGCTGCCTTAAGGAAGAAAGATGGAATTCGCTTTCTATTTCGCGTCCGGTATTGCAGTGGTGTCCACGCTTCGCGTGATCACCAACACCAATCCTGTGCACGCCCTGCTCTACCTGATCATTTCGCTGATCGCCGTGGCCATGACCTTTTTCGCACTCGGCGCGCCGTTCGCCGGTGTGCTGGAAGTGATCGCCTACGCCGGCGCCATCATGGTGCTGTTCGTGTTTGTGGTGATGATGCTCAACCTCGGTCCGGCTTCGGTCGCCCAGGAACGCGTCTGGCTCAAGCCTGGCATCTGGCTCGGCCCAGTCATCCTCGCAGCGCTGCTGTTGGCTGAACTGCTGTATGTGCTGTTCGCTCACCAGAGCGGCCAGGCCATCGGCCACACCACCGTAGACGCCAAGGCCGTGGGCATCAGCCTGTTCGGTCCGTACCTGCTGGTGGTCGAACTGGCGTCGATGCTGCTGCTCGCCGCAGCCATCACTGCCTTCCACTTGGGCCGCAACGAAGCCAAGGAGCAATGACGATGCCTGCTATCCCTTTGGAGCATGGTCTGGCGGTCGCCGGCATCCTGTTCTGCCTTGGCCTGGTCGGCCTGATGGTTCGCCGTAACATTTTGTTCGTGTTGATGAGCCTGGAAATCATGATGAACGCCGCAGCACTGGCGTTCATCGTGGCAGGCGCACGTTGGGGCCAGCCGGATGGACAAGTGATGTTCATCTTGGTGATCAGCCTGGCAGCCGCCGAGGCCAGTATCGGCCTGGCGATCCTGCTGCAACTGTATCGTCGCTTCCACACGCTTGATATCGACGCTGCCAGTGAGATGCGCGGATGAACATGATCTTTCTGACTTTCGTATTCCCCCTGATCGGTTTCCTGCTGCTGTCGTTCTCTCGCGGGCGCCTGTCGGAAAATGTGTCTGCCTTAATTGGTGTGGGTTCCATTGGCCTGTCGGCCATCGTTGCTGCCTACGTGATCTGGCAATTCAACGTGGCGCCGCCGGAAGGCGGCCACTACACCCTGGTGCTGTGGCAGTGGATGTCTGTGGAGGGTTTCAAGCCAAACTTCGCCCTCTATGTCGACGGCCTGTCGATCACCATGCTCGGCGTGGTCGTCGGTGTGGGCTTCCTGATCCACCTGTTCGCATCCTGGTACATGCGCGGTGAAGCCGGTTACTCGCGCTTCTTCTCGTACACCAACCTGTTTATCGCCAGCATGCTGTTCCTGGTACTGGGCGATAACCTGTTGTTCCTGTACTTCGGTTGGGAAGGCGTGGGCCTGTGCTCGTACCTGTTGATCGGTTTCTACTACAGCAACCGCAACAACGGTAACGCCGCACTCAAGGCCTTTATCGTTACCCGCATCGGCGACGTGTTCATGGCCATCGGCCTGTTCATCCTGTTCCAACAGGTGGGCACGCTGAACATCCAGGAACTGCTGGTGCTGGCACCGCAGAAATTCCAGGTCGGCGACTTCTGGATCACCCTGGCCACCCTGATGCTGCTGGGCGGCGCTGTCGGTAAATCCGCGCAACTGCCGCTGCAAACCTGGCTGGCGGACGCGATGGCCGGTCCTACCCCGGTTTCCGCACTGATTCACGCGGCAACCATGGTGACTGCGGGTGTGTACCTGATCGCGCGTACTCACGGCCTGTTCACCCTGGCGCCGGATATCCTGCACCTGGTGGGCGTAGTGGGCGGCGTGACCCTGGTACTGGCCGGCTTTGCCGCGCTGGTTCAAACCGACATCAAGCGTATTCTCGCCTACTCGACCATGAGCCAGATCGGCTACATGTTCCTGGCCCTGGGCGTTGGTGCCTGGGACGCGGCGATCTTCCACCTGATGACCCACGCCTTCTTCAAGGCCCTGCTGTTCCTTGCGTCCGGTGCGGTGATTGTTGCCTGCCACCACGAGCAGAACATCTTCAAGATGGGCGGCCTGTGGAAGAAACTGCCACTGGCCTACGCCAGCTTCATCGTCGGTGGCGCCGCCCTCGCAGCCCTGCCGCTCGTGACCGCCGGTTTCTACTCGAAAGACGAAATCCTCTGGGAAGCCTTTGCCAGCGGTAACCAGAACCTGCTGTACGCAGGCCTGGTGGGTGCGTTCATGACCTCGCTGTACACCTTCCGCCTGATCTTCATCACCTTCCACGGTGAAGCCAAGACCGAAGCACACGCAGGCCATGGCATTTCGCATTGGTTGCCTTTGTCGGTACTGATCATCCTGTCGACCTTCATCGGCGCACTGATCACGCCACCCCTGGCCGGTGTACTGCCGGAAAGCGCTGGCCATGCCGGCGGCGCTGCCAAGCACAGCCTGGAAATCGCCTCGGGCGCCATCGCCATCGCGGGTATCCTGCTGGCGGCCCTGCTGTTCCTGGGTAAACGTCGCTTCGTGACGGCCGTTGCCAACAGTGGCATTGGTCGTTTCCTATCGGCCTGGTGGTTCGCTGCCTGGGGCTTCGATTGGCTCTACGACAAACTGTTCGTCAAGCCTTACCTCGCCATCAGCCACGTACTGCGTAAAGACCCGCTCGACCAGACCATCGGTTTGATCCCACGTGCCGCCAAGGCCGGTCACACCGCCCTGAGTCGCAGCGAAACGGGCCAATTGCGTTGGTATGCAGCGTCCATGGCGGCCGGTGCCGTGCTGGTGATCGGCGCCATCGTCGTGGTAGCGGCCTGACTATGTTTGATTGCACTGCCAACTTTGCGAACTTGCGAAAGGAAACGAGCCTGTCATGATTCTGCCCTGGCTAATCCTGATCCCCTTTATCGGCGGCCTGCTCTGCTGGATGGGTGAACGCTTCGGCGCCACCCTCCCCCGCTGGATTGCGTTGCTGACCATGTCCCTGGAACTCGCACTCGGCCTCTGGCTGTGGGCCCATGGCGACTATTCATTTGCTCCGGCACCGGGTGCCGATCCAACCTTCGCGCTTGAGTTCAAGCACGTGTGGATCCAGCGCTTCGGCATCAACGTGCACCTGGCCCTCGACGGCCTGTCGTTGTTGATGATCCTGCTGACCGGCCTGCTGGGTATCCTTTCGGTACTCTGCTCCTGGAAAGAGATCCAGCGTCACGTGGGCTTCTTCCACCTGAACCTGATGTGGATCCTGGGCGGCGTTGTCGGCGTGTTCCTCGCCCTCGACCTGTTCATGTTCTTCTTCTTCTGGGAAATGATGCTGGTGCCGATGTACTTCCTCATCGCGCTCTGGGGTCACAGTTCTTCGGACGGCAAGAAAACCCGGATCTACGCGGCGACCAAGTTCTTCATCTTCACTCAGGCTTCCGGCCTGATCATGTTGGTGGCGATCCTGGGCCTGGTACTGGTCAACTTCAACAGCACGGGCGTGATTACGTTCAACTACGCCGACCTGTTGAAAACCAAGATGTCCCTGACCACCGAGTACATCCTGATGTTGGGCTTCTTCATCGCATTCGCGGTGAAGCTGCCGGTGGTGCCGTTCCACTCCTGGCTGCCGGATGCCCACGCACAGGCGCCGACTGCCGGTTCCGTGGACTTGGCTGGTATTCTGTTGAAGACTGCGGCCTACGGCCTGCTGCGTTTCGCCCTGCCGCTCTTCCCGAACGCCTCGGCCGAGTTCGCGCCGATCGCCATGACGCTGGGTCTGATCGGGATCTTCTACGGCGCGTTCCTGGCCTTCGCACAAACCGACATCAAGCGTCTGATTGCCTTCTCGTCCGTTTCCCACATGGGCTTCGTACTGATCGGCATCTACTCCGGCAGCCAGTTGGCATTGCAAGGCGCCGTGATCCAGATGTTGGCCCATGGTGTCTCGGCCGCTGCACTCTTTATCCTGAGTGGCCAGCTGTACGAACGCCTGCACACCCGTGACATGCGGGAAATGGGTGGCGTGTGGTCGCGCATCGCTTACCTGCCGGCGATCAGCCTGTTCTTTGCCGCCGCGTCGCTGGGCTTGCCGGGTACCGGTAACTTCATCGGCGAGTTCCTGATCCTGATGGGTGCCTTCGTGCAAACACCGTGGATCAGTGCGATTGCTACCTCCGGCCTAGTGTTTGGTTCGGTCTACTCACTGATCATGATCCACCGCGCCTACTTCGGCCCGGCCAAGTCCGACACCGTCCTGCAAGGGATGGATGCTCGCGAACTGATCATGGTGCTCGGCCTTGCGGTACTGCTGATCTACATCGGCGTGTACCCGCAACCGTTCCTGGACACTTCTGCCGCGACGATGCATGGCGTGCAGCAGTGGTTCGGCACCGCCTTCTCTCAACTCGCTTCGGCCCGGTAAGAGCGCTATGGAATTCACGATCCAACACTTTATCGCGCTTGCGCCGCTGCTGATTACCAGCCTCACCATCGTGGTGGTGATGCTGGCAATCGCCTGGCGCCGCAATCACTCACAAACGTTCCTGCTGTCGTGTGCCGGTCTCAACCTGGCCCTGCTGTCGATCATTCCGGCCCTCAAGGTCGCACCACTGGCGGTCACGCCACTGATGATGGTCGATGACTTCGCGCTGCTGTACATCGCGTTGATCCTGGTCGCGACCCTGGCCTGCGTCACCCTCGCCCACGCCTACCTCGGCGAAGGCGGCACCGGCTACCCGGGCAACAAGGAAGAGCTGTACCTGCTGATCCTGCTGGCTGCGGCCGGCGGTATCGTGCTGGTCAGCGCTCAGCACCTGGCCGGCTTGTTCATCGGCCTGGAACTGCTGTCGATCCCGACCTATGGCCTGGTGGCCTACGCCTTCTTCAACAAGCGCTCGCTGGAAGCCGGCATCAAGTACATGGTGCTGTCGGCCGCCGGTTCCGCGTTCCTGTTGTTCGGTATGGCCCTGCTCTACGCCGAAGCTGGCAGCCTGAGCTTCACCGGCATCGGGCACGCGCTGGCGGCGACCAGCATGCCTGCGCCGATTGCCCAACTGGGCCTGGCCATGATGCTGATCGGCCTGGCGTTCAAGCTGTCTCTGGTGCCGTTCCACTTGTGGACCCCGGACGTGTACGAAGGCGCCCCGGCGCCGGTGGCAGCGTTCCTGGCGACCGCGTCGAAAGTGGCCGTGTTTGCGGTGATGGTGCGGCTGTTCCAGATCTCCCCCGCCGCCAACACCGGCGTGCTGAGCGACGTGCTGACCGTGATCGCCATTGCTTCGATCCTGTTCGGTAACCTGCTGGCCCTGACCCAGAACAACCTCAAGCGTCTGCTGGGTTACTCCTCCATCGCTCACTTCGGTTACCTGCTGATCGCCCTGGTGGCGAGCAAGGGCCTGGCCGTGGAAGCCATGGGCGTGTACCTGGTCACCTACGTGATCACCAGCCTCGGCGCATTCGGCGTGATCACGCTGATGTCCTCGCCGTTCAAAGGCCGTGACGCCGACGCGCTGTACGAATACCGCGGCCTGTTCTGGCGCCGTCCGTACCTGACTGCCGTACTCACCGTGATGATGCTGTCCCTGGCGGGTATCCCCCTGACTGCGGGCTTTATCGGCAAGTTCTACATCGTGGCGACCGGTGTTCAAGCGCATGAATGGTGGCTGGTTGCATCGCTGGTGCTAGGCTCCGCCATCGGCGTGTTCTACTACCTGCGCGTGATGGTCACCCTGTACCTGATCGAGCCAAACCTGCGCCGTGTGGACGCCGAGCTGCACTGGGAACAGAAGGCAGGCGGCGTGATGCTGCTGGCCATTGCCCTGCTCGCGTTCTTCCTGGGCGTGTACCCACAACCGTTGCTCACCCTGGTGCAGCACGCGGTGCTGGGCGTTTGATCGCTTAGCGGGATGCAGTAAACAAAAACGGCGCCTTCGGGCGCCGTTTTTGCGTTATGGGGAAGAGCCAGGACACTGCGGCGTGCGGATTGGTGCGGTACTTGAGGTCCACGGTGTCGCTGCCAAGTCATCTACCTTGAGCCTGGTGCGGCCATCGATAGTGCGACGGGCGCCCACAGGGTGTAATTGCTCTGGCCGTCGAAGCTCAGGCGATAAGGTTCGTGCGCCGTGGCCTGCGGGCGTCAGCACGCAGGTTGTCATTTTGAATGAACCTTTTTGAACGCTCCCGTATCCATCTATAACAACACAGGGAGGCAACATGAGTACCGCAAAAATCTACACCATCAACTACCAACTGCACGGTCAACGGAAGTCCTTTGTGGTGCGCGCCGAAGTGATGAACAACGCCGAGGCATGGCACTGGGCGGCCGTTGATGCCGACATTGCGCATGTCAGTCGCGTGGGTCGAGTCGGCCACGAACAAGTGAAGAAAACTACCCGGCCTTGGGCGGAGAAATTCGGCATTACCGACGTCATCTGGATCGCACCCAAATAAACAAAAGCCCCGCACAAAGGCGGGGCTCGATTCAAGGCTTCAAGTCGCCCAACGGATCGTAGGGCGGCTTTTTTTCGGCCTGGTCTTTCTTGTCCTTGTCCAGCGGTGCAATGGCAGGGCCGATGGGGTCGACCTGTGGGTCTGCCACATCCGGCGAATCCGGGTCGAAGCCCAATTCATCCTTACCGCTGGCATGCTCGTCTGAAGACGGACCTTTCGGTGGGTTATTCACGGCGATCTCCTTGTTTAGAGCGGGCGGGCTTTGTCGTGAAGGTTTTCCAGGTCTTCCTCGACGCGTTCCACGTCGTGGTGCTGACGCTCCGCCGGATCGTTGGGGCGCAACGCATCGTTGTCACGCTCCTCTTCACCCGGTGTGCGGTCAGGGTTCGGGGTGCCGGGCGGCGGCTGCTTGTAGTCGGACATGCTGGTTCACCTCAAAGGGTCTACACAGATTTAGAGAAACCGCTGTGCGCCATCGTTCAACTTGTTTGCCCAAGCGTGAGATGATGCCCGCCCCTTCTGGAGAAACGACCCGGATGTTCGAGCTCAAACCCTGCGACCCTGTCACCTTTCGCCAGCAGACCCGGCGCAGTACGCTGATCGTGGCGGTGCTCTTCCTGGCCCTGGGTATGCTGCTGTCGAGCCTGGCAGTGATGCTGTTCGGCGAGCCCGGCGGTGATAACTTCCGCTTCAATGTCGGCGGCGTCTTCGCGGGGGTGCTGATCACTTTGGCCCTGGTGCGCGGGCCGTTCTGGACCCAGCCTTGGCTGGCGTCGGCGGTGTACGGTTGGCAACTCAAGCGCAGCCTGATGAGCGTGACCAATGTGATGCACAAGGTCACCGAGCGGGCCCAGGCCAATGACCCGACGGCGATCAAGGTGCTGCGTTTTTATCACCTGGGCCTGACGCAAATGGATGAGTTGGACGCCAACTCCAGCGCTCAGGCGCAATTGGTTGGTGAGGCCGAGGCCCATAAGGCCAAGATGCACGCGTTGGGCATGGACACCGAGCAAACCCGTTTCGATCCGGCCTGGCTGCAAAGCTTCAAAACCCCTTGAATCATTGCGCTGAGCATGGCACTTCGCTACGAAACAGCGCCGTACCTGCATAGATAAACAGCAGGACGATCGCGATAATCAAGGCGGTAAATTCGCGTGGAACGTCCGACTTTTTTTCAGCACCAGCAGGCAACCGGGCTCACAGCCGCCGAGCCGGTACGTAGCTGCCCCCCTCGCACATGTTCAGTGGCTTGCAGTGACGAACAGTGCACTCAGGTCCAGATGCCCCTCCTTGATTGGTGGGCACCAGTAGTATCCACCGGTCAGCGGCGTGCTGATGCGATACAACCCATCGACAATCCCATCTTCCAGGCCGCTCATGCGGCGCAGTTGCGCTTCAAACGCATCAAAGGAATGACCAAACGCAAGAAACATCAACCCGGCCTGGCCATTCTCGGCCCATGGCATGGAACGGCGTACCACGAAGGCTTGCGGGGTAAAGCTTTCCTGGGCGGTGCGTTTGGTGTGGGAAGACTCGGGGGCGTCGTCGAGTTCTTCGTTGTCGCCGTGGCGACGGCCGATGATGTGGTCGCGCTCTTGCGCAGGCAAGGCGGCGAAGGCGTCGAGGTCGTGCTGCCACTGCTGGATCGCGGCAAAACTGGCGCCGCTGTCGGTCAGGGCCGCTTCAACCGCTGCGTCGTCATGGGGGTTTTCAGTGCCGTCTTCGTAGTCGGTCAGGTCGAAGCCGGTTTTGTAGCGGAAACCTTCGGTCGTCTGCACCAGGCGAAACGCCGGGGCCAGGGCCTTTTCAAACGCGCGACTGCGCAACAGCAGTTCACCACGATCCACACCGTGCAACCACACCCACAGTGCTTGCTGTGTCGACGGGTTATGCGCGCCCGGCCCACTGACGGTGGGGAATGTGCGCAGGCCTTCAATCCGTGCGCCCAGCGCGTTTACCAGCAGATCGCCAAAACCGACCACTGCCGCCGAATCGGCCAACTGCACCAACGCATCCAGCGCTGCGGGAACGGCGGCCAGGGAATCCACGGCAAAAAACAGATGGCGTGCCTGCAACGGCACCGGTGCGGCAAAAATGCCCGGCTGGTACTGACTCATGTGAACGCCTTCAAGAAAGCCGCCAAGTTTACCCGGCCAGCGCGGGCTTGTGCTCAAGGTTTTCCAGGTCACCGGGCTGCTCTGATGCGGCTGGCCCTTGCCACGCCGCCCTTGGATGGGTGACTCTCTAGTCATGTTTTTCAACTATTCCAGGGGTAGCGACATGACCACCAGCAACCTGCTCGCCCAGCTGTTTCCCACCTGCGCCGCCGACATTCCCGAACAATTGCGCCTGGCAGCGCCCATCGAACAGCGCGATTACCTGGTCGACGGCCAGTTGCAGGTATGGAACGGCCCGTTAGCCAAGGTGCAGAGCCCGGTGCAACTGGGCGACGAACGTGTGCATATCGGCAGCACGCCGCTGCTGGATGCCGCCACCGCCCTGACCGCCCTCGACGCCGCCGTGCGCGCCTATGACCGGGGCCAGGGCGAATGGCCGACGATGCGCGTGGCCGACCGCATCCAGCATGTCGAAGCGTTCTTGCGACGCATGCGTGAACAACGCGACGCGGTGGTGAAGCTGCTGATGTGGGAAATCGGCAAGAACCTCAAGGACTCGCAGAAAGAGTTCGACCGTACCTGCGACTACATCATCCACACCATCAATGCCCTCAAGGAACTCGACCGTCGCTCCAGCCGTTTCGAGCTGGAACAGGACACCCTCGGCCAAATCCGCCGCGTCCCGCTGGGCGTGGCCTTGTGCATGGGCCCTTATAACTATCCGCTGAACGAAACGTTCACCACGCTGATCCCGGCGCTGATCATGGGCAATACCGTGGTGTTCAAGCCGGCCAAGCTCGGCGTGCTGCTGATCCGCCCGCTGCTGGAGGCGTTCCGCGACAGTTTCCCGGCAGGGGTGATCAACGTGATCTACGGCAGCGGCCGTGAAACCGTCAGCGCGCTGATGGCCAGCGGGAGGATCGATATCTTCGCGTTTATCGGCACCAACAAGGCCGCCAGCGACTTGAAGAAATTGCACCCCAAGCCGCACCGCCTGCGCGCGGCGTTGGGCCTGGATGCGAAAAACCCCGGCATCGTGCTGCCTGAGGTGGACTTGGACAATGCCGTCAGCGAAGCCGTTACTGGTTCCCTATCGTTCAACGGCCAGCGCTGCACCGCGTTGAAAATCCTGTTCGTGCATGAAGACGTCGTCGGCAGCTTTATCGACAAATTCAACCAGAAGCTGGCCACGCTCAAGCCCGGCATGCCGTGGGAGGACGGCGTGGCGCTGACGCCATTGCCAGAAGTGGGCAAGGTGGATTACCTCAACAGCCTGGTGGCCGATGCCGCGCAACACGGTGCCAATGTGGTGAATGAGCATGGCGGTGAGAGTCGCGGTTCGTTCTTCTACCCGGCCGTGCTTTACCCGGTGAACCCGCAGATGCGCGTGTACCACGAAGAACAGTTCGGCCCAGTGGTGCCGATCGTGCCTTACCGTGATGTAGAGAAGGTGATCGACTACGTGCTGGACTCTGATTTCGGTCAACAACTGAGCATCTTCGGTACGAATGCCGCGGAAGTTGGGCGCCTGGTGGATACCTTTGCCAACCAGGTCGGCCGTATCAACATCAACGCCCAGTGCCAGCGCGGCCCGGACACTTTCCCTTTCAACGGGCGCAAGAACTCGGCCGAGGGCACGTTGTCGGTACATGACGCATTGCGCGTGTTCTCAATCCGCACCTTGGTGGCGACCAAATTCCAGGAGAGCAACAAGGCGCTGGTCAGCGATATATTGCGCAACCGTGATTCGAGTTTCTTGACCACTGATTACATTTTCTAACAACGCCACATTTGACCGCATACATTCATACCGTAGAGGCCAATTTTAGAACGATGAACCTGCCCTTCTTCGCCCGGCGCCTGTTGCGCCCCTTGCTCGACCCGTACCGCCGCTATCGCCATGCCAAGCTGATCCACGCCGTGCGCGTGTCCATCGGCTTGCTGGCGACGATTATGCTGACCACTGGCCTCAACCTGCCCCATGGTGAGTGGGCCTCGGTGACCATGCTGGTGGTGATCGGCGGCTTGCAGCACCACGGCAATATCGGCAAGAAAGCCGTGGAGCGTGCCTATGGCACCTTGATCGGCGCCAGTGTCGGCCTGTTGCTGGTGGTGCAGGAGGCATACGTCGGCCAGCCGCTGTTGACCTATCTGCTGATGTCGGTGGTGTGCGGCTTCTTTTCCTACCACGCCATCGGCAAGGGCGGCTACACCGCGTTGCTCTCGGCGATCACTGTGTTTATCGTCGCGGGTCACGGCGACAACCCGCTGTCGGACGGGCTATGGCGCACCGTGGATATCCTGATCGGCATCGCCCTCGCCCTGGCCTTTTCCTTCGCCCTGCCGCTGTATGCCGTGTACTCCTGGCGCTACAACATGGCCAGTGCGTTGCGCGATTGCGCCGAGATCTACAGCCGGATCATCAATGGCGAGTCGGTCACCGATGATAAACACCTGAAGCTGCTCAATCGTCTGAATGCCGCGATGTTGCAGTTGCGCTCGTTAATGCCGTCGGTGTCCAAGGAGGTACGCATCTCCATGACTGAACTGGACGCGATACAGCGGCATTTACGGATGTGCATCAGCACCCTGGAGATTCTCGGCAATACCCGGCCTGACCCTCGCGACGAACCGGCGATGGCGCGGATGCAGGTGATATTGAAGGCCGAGCATCGGCAAATTCGCGTGCAACTGGTGGGCATGGCACGGGCGTTGAAATCTGGCCTAACGGAGCGGTTGGAGCGGCCGAGTCACGCCAGCGTTGAGCCTGGGTTGGACGTGCCGGTCTATAGCGCATTGGATGGCTACCGGCTGCTGACCTTGCAACTGGCGCAGAACATCGGTGCGATGCGCCAGAGGCTGGCCAAGAGTGCCGGGCGCTGGAAAATCTGAATTCGCTGGGAGAAAAAGAAATTCCCCATGCGTCTACAGATTTTAAGGTTTTCACACTTTACCTTACAAAGTTTTCACGTTTTATTCACATCCCGGAACGTAGTGTGAAGCCTCATCCGTTACAAACGTTGCATATCAAGCCCGCCGCCCCAGCGGGCCTTTTTTTTGCCTGGAATTCGAGCTAGCGCGCCGCCTTGTTCGCTGGCGCTATCGACTGCTCACGAATGGCCCGCTGGGTATCCAGCACCTTGGCCAAGGCATGTTCCGCTTCCGGACTTTGCTGTGGCACGCGGATCGCCGCCGACACCAGGGTGATCAACTTGGCCATCACCTCGGCATCCGTTGCCGGACGGCCCAGGCTCATGGAGTTCATCAGCAGGCGCAGCTCGGTCCCGGCCATCACGCCGGAAATCGCCTTGAGGGCAAATTGCAGGCGCACCCCAAGTTCATTGCGCGGCAGATCCGGCAAGGCCAGGGCGAAAGCTTCGAAGAAACGCTGGAACACCGGCTGGTAATGCACCTTGAGGTATTCCTGGATAAACGGCGACGTGTCGCTGTAGACCCGACCCAGGAACCGGATAAACGAACGCCCTTCCCCACTCGCGCTGGCTGGATCGCTGCGTTCCAGGCCCATGGCGGGGGCAAATAGCACGCCAAGCAAGGTGTCGCAATCAAGTGGGCCATCGGACTCGGCTTCGCAGCGTGCCAACAGTTCCAGGCGCTGCTCGTTGAGCGGTTCCAGGCGCTGCATCAGCAAAGTTTTCATCAGGGAGTCCTTGTCCCCGAAGTGGTAGTTCACCGCCGCCAGGTTGACCTGGGCACGCTCGGTAATCTGCCGCAACAAAACTGCGTCGTATCCATACTTGATGAAGAGAGCCTCTGTCGCATCCAGCAATCGAGTCTTGGTAATGTTCGGAGCGCTGACTTTCTTCGCGACCATAGAGATTCCACGCGGAAAAATTGTTTAAAAATATAATTTGATTTTTTATACCGGGGCCGCCGTTCGAAAGCAAGTATTGACACAGCACCCGAGGATCGAAAGCCTTGGCCGATGGGCTCGCCAAGGCACGTCGACGGGGTTTTGAGCAACCTGCGCGCGCCCTGGAAGTGGCATTTTGCCAAGGTAAAACCGCTCTATATCCATGGCTGGCGAAGCGGCTGGAACGCGGTTAGTATTCAAACAATATTTTAAAAACAAGAAACAAAACCCATCTGTGACGTGCACCCAAAATTCCTCCTTAACTTGTTACAAGGCTTTACAAAAGGAGGTGGCGGCCGCGGCGAGACTGAAGGCGTATTCATGACAGATACCCCCGCGCACCCAGGCTTGATCTCCCTGCAAGGCATCGGCAAAAGCTATCAACTGGCCGGGCAACACCTGTGCATTCTCAATGATGTATGCCTGACCATCGACAGCGGCGACAGCTGCGGCATCCTGGGGGCGTCCGGCTCCGGCAAAAGTACCTTGCTCAATATCCTCGGCCTGCTGGACCTGCCCAACTGTGGTCAGTACCACTTCGCCGGCCACGATATCTTCAACGCCACCCCCGACCAGTTGGCGGCCATCCGCAATCAGCAGATCGGTTTCGTGTTCCAGAGTTTCAACCTGCTGCCACGCCTCAGCGCCCTGGACAATGTCGCCCTGCCCTTGAGTTATCGCGGCGTATCGCGCCATGAGTCAGTGGAGCAAGCGCTGCGCATGCTCGAGCAAGTCGGCCTGGCCGACCGTGCCCACCACCGCCCCGCCGACCTTTCCGGCGGCCAGCGCCAACGGGTCGCGATTGCCCGGGCCCTGGTCGGCAAACCCTCGGTGATACTGGCCGACGAACCCACCGGCAACCTCGACAGCACCACCGCCCAGGACATCATGGACCTGCTGCTGGCGTTGAACCGCGAGCAACAGGTCACGCTGATCATCGTCACTCACGACCCGCACATCGCCGAGCGCCTGGAACGCAAGATCCTGGTGCGCAATGGCGTGGTGCAAGAGGCCGGCTGCGTATGACCCAGCAGGGAGAGAGCAGCCTGCGGGTCGAACAAAGCCTCAGCCAACTGCTGCACGAAGCGTTTGTCAGCCTGCGCACCTTAGGCAAGCGTTCGATCCTGGCCCTGCTGGGTATCGTGATCGGCAGCTCGTCGGTGGTGGCGCTGATTAATATCGGCCATAACGCGGCGGTGGATGCCGCGATGATCTTCAAGGACATGGGCACCGACACCCTGATCGCCCAGTTCCCACCTAAAGGCGGCAGCAGCTCACCGATGCCCGCCCGCCTCGACCTGGACGCCGTGCGCCAGGCGGTGCCAGGCATCGCGCACATTGGCGCCCTCACATTGTTCAGCGGGCCCATCGTATTCCATGGCCGCACCGTCAACACCAACTTCGTCGGCAGCACACCGGATATCAAGGACGCGATGCGCCTGGCACTGCAACAGGGACGTTTCCTGTCGAGCTTTGATGCCAACGAAACCTACGGCGTGATCGGCGCGCAGGTGGCCGAGGCCCTGGGCGTGCCGGGAGATCCGCTGCAACTGGGCGATCGTGTGCGCATCAACGATTACCTGTTCCTGATTGTGGGCATCCTGCAAGGCCAGCCGCGGGCAATGCTAATGCCGGTGCAGGCCAACGAATCACTGTTCATCCCCGCCGAAGGCATGCGCCGCATCTACGCAACGCCGCAGATCAGCAACGTGATCATCCGCGCCACGCAAGGCCAGGACATGGAGCGCGTTGCCAGGAACACCGCCGCCGCCCTGAAACCGCAACTTCCCGACCACGATGTGGACATCCAGGTGCCCCAGCAAATGATCGACGGCATGACCCGGCAAAGCCGCACCTTCGCCTATCTGCTGCTGGCCCTGGGGGCGATTTCCCTGGTGGGCGGTGGCGTGGGGGTGATGAACGTGATGTTGATGAACGTCTCGGAGCGGCGTCGCGAAATCGGCATTCGCATGGCTCTCGGCGCGCGCCAGCGGGACATCCGCAACCTGTTCCTGCTCGAAGCCATCACGCTCACGGCGGTGGGTGCCTTGTGCGGCGCGGTGTTGGGCATGACCGCCGCGTGGCTGTATGCCTGGCTGTCGGGCTGGGAATTTGCACTCGCTGTCGCGGCCTTGCCGCTGGGGGTGGGCAGCACGTTGCTGGTGGGGTTGTTCTTCGGCATCTACCCGGCAATCTCGGCCTCACGGTTGCAACCGGTGGAGGCCCTGCGCGATGAATAAATGGCTCTGGCTGCTCGCATTGGTCAGCCTGCCTGGCGTGGCCGCCGACGTGGTGATCAAACCGTCGGCGCCGAGCACCACGCGCAGCGGTTACGATCGGGGCGTCTCGCTGAATGCCCAGGCCACCACCATGACCCTGGGCGACGCAGTCTACCTGGGCCTGCGCAACAACCCGGCAATTCGCAGCGCCTACCTGCAACGGGTAGCGCAGAAGTTCGACCTGCGCGTAGCCGAAGATGTGTTCAGCCCCAAGCTCACCCTCAACAGCTACTACCGTAATACCCGCGGCTCAGCCGACAACGCGCGCAATGCCAGCGTGGCGCCGGCCACCAGCCTGCTCGGCGAATACGGCACGCGCCTGAGCATGGCCTGGACCCAGCAACTGAGCAACGCCGACCGCGCCGGCCGCTATCGCAGCGACGGTCTCGACCTCGCGATCATCCAGCCACTGCTGCGCGGCGCCGGCTGGGACGCCACCACCGCACCGCTGCGCCTGTCGCGCCTGTCGGAACAGGCCAACCGCTTGAACCTCAAGGCCACCGTGGCGCAGACCATCAGCCAGATCATCGCGACCTACCGCGAGCTGCTGCGCGCCCAGGAGCAACTGAGCATCGTGCAGGACGCCCTCAAGCGCTCTGACACCTTGCTGCAAGTCAACAAGGCGCTGATCAGTGCCGGGCGCATGGCCGAATTTGAAATCGTGCAGACCGAAGCCGACATCGCCACCCAGCAACTGGGCGTGGAAGAGGCGCAGAACCAACTGGACACCAGCCGTCTCTCCCTACTGCGCCTGCTGGCCCTGGACCTGTCCACGCCGGTCCGCGCCACCGAAGCCCTGGAGGCCCGGCCGATGCAAATCGACAAGCGCCAGGCCTTCAACCTGGCGCAGACCCAGCAGCCGGAATACCTCGCGGCCCTGCTCGGCAGCCAGCAGGCTGACCTCAACCTGGTGATCGCCAAGGACTCCGGGCGCTGGCAGGTGGACCTGGTAGCCGGCGCGAATCAGGTGCGCGACGCCTACAATAACGATGCCGGCAGCAGCAATAATCGCACGTGGGACAGCTACGCCGGGGTGCAGGTGCAAATCCCCATCGGCGATATCAGCACGCGCCAGGCCGAAGTCCGCGCACGGGTAAACGTGGAGGACCAGCAGATCCGCATCACCGACGCGCGCCAGGAACTGGAGCGTAGCGTCAACGATGTAGTGCGCGACCTCGGCACCCGCTGGCGCCAATATGAAATCTCCCAGCGCGCCGTGGAATTGTCGCGGCGCAAGATCGAGATCGAACGGGAAAAACTCAGCGCCGGGCGCTCCACCAACTTCCAGGTGCTGAGTTTCGAGACCGACCTGCGCAACGCCGAAAACGCGCAGCTCAATGCGCTGATCGCTTATTTGAACGCCCAGACCCAGCTCGACTTGACGCTGGGCATGACGCTGGAAAGTTGGGAAATCGCCCTCAATGACTACTAATCAGAAACGCCTGCTGGGCGCCGTATTGATCGTACTGCTGGGGGGCGCGGGCATGGCCTTGCGCAGCCCTGCGTCCGCGCCGGCCAGCACCAGCGAGCAGTGGCTGGCCGTCAAGCCCGACGCGCTGGTGCACCAGATCGGCCTGGTGGGCAAAATCGAGCCCGACACCACCATCACCCTTACCGCGCCTTTCGATGGCAATGTGCAAGCCAATCTGGTGGAGCAAGGCCAGCGGGTCGAGGCCGGCCAAGTGCTGTTGCGCATGGACCCGACGACCCTGGAGGTGCAACTGCGCGACGCCCTCTCCGCCCAACTCAAGGCCCGGCGCACCGTGCAAGAGATGCAGGACTGGGACAACGGCCCCACCGTCAGCCGTGCACGCCGCAGCCTGCGCACCACCGAAATGACCGCCAGTAACACCCAGCGCAAACTCACCGAAAGTGAAAACCTGTTCCAGCGCGGCATCATCCCGCGCAATGAGTTGGACGACCTCAAGCAACAGACCCAGCAGCAACAACTGGACCTGGCCTCCGCACGCAGCGAACTGCAACAGGCGATCGACCAGGGCAAGGGCGAATACCGCCAGATCGCCGATATGGAACTGACCAACGCCACGGTGAAATACGACGCGCTGCACCAACTGCTCGAAGGCAAAGAGGTCAAGGCACCGTTCTCCGGCATCGTGGTGCCACCGCCGGGCAATAGCGCCTCCTCCCAAGGCGGCGGCAACAACAATGCCCCGGTGCAGGCTGGCAGTAAGGTCAGCCAGGGTGAGGTGTTGTTTGGCCTGGCAAATATCGAGCGGCTGAAAATCGTTGCCAAGGTGTCAGAGCTGGACATCAACCAGTTGCACCAGGGCCAGGCGGTGGAAGTGCTGGGGGATGGTTTTGAGGGGGAGCGGCTGACAGGGTCGGTAAGCGTGGTGAGCGGTTTGGCGATTGCCACCGACAGCCAGGGCAGCGCGCAGTTTCCGGTGACCTTGTCGATCCCCAGGCTCACGCCGCAACAGTTGCAACGGGTGCGTCTGGGGATGAGTGCGCGGTTGACCATCGTGACCTACAACAATGCGCAGGCGATTGTGGTGCCGAGCCAGGCGATAGGGCCGGACATGACGGTTGAATACCGGGCGGCGATGGATAAGCCGGTGGAGCGGGTGACGGTGACGACTGGGCAGTCCACGGCGCAGGGGGTTGAGGTGTTTGGCCTCAAACCTGGACTTGTGAAAGTCTCAAGATAAATGAAGATCCAAATGCGGGAGCGGCCTTGCCCGCTCCCACATTTAGATTTTTGTCAGCTTTAAGGCAAGTGCCTTGGCTTGCATCGCCACATCCGTTACCGCCGTACTTTCCCACCACATTCCCCGCAACGGCGGCCCCATGGCAAACAACCGCGCGCTGACCTGCCCCTGAGCATCCACCACCGCCCCCGAAGCATCCGCCGTGATCCCCAACGCCAACGGCCCTGGCTGAATCAACCCACGCTTGAGCAACTGCTGCGGCAACGGCCGGGCCACGCGGCGCCAGTCGTATTCGATGCCGCTGGAGTTGATCAACGCCGCCCCTGAAACCTGAGTGACCGCTTGCTCGCCGCGGTAACGCAAACGGATGGTCACCCCTTCAACCGAAGGTTCCAGCCCTTTGTAAGACGCCGCCCGAATCCGCAACCGCCCCTCTTCCTGCAACCGTGCCACCCGTTGCGCGCTCAACGGCGGCGAGCGGTGATGATGGCTTTCCCACCACGGCCTTACATGACGCACGAACTGACGTTTTTCACGCTCGCTGGCCTGGCTCCACAGGCGACCGATGTGCGCGCGCACCGTGTCCAGCGGCGCTTGCCAATCGATGCCCTGCGCTTGCGCAATCCGGCATTGGCGACGCACCTCACGCAGCAATTGCCAAGGAGTGCGCAGGCTGTAGTCTTCGCCGAGAAAATCCACCCAGCTCGGCGGTTGTCGGCGCACATGGGGTAGCAGGCCGTGACGCGAGAAAACTTCGATCGGCCCACAATGCCCGGCCTGTTCCAGGGACACCACGGCGTCGACCATGGTCAACCCGGAACCGATGATCAGCACCGGCGCTTGCGGGTCAATCAAGGTCATCGCCTGCACGTCCCAAGGGTCGACCGCCGCCGCGTTCAAGCCGCTGGACTTGGTCTGCGGTGTACGCGCCGCCGGGAACATGCCGGTGGCCAACACCGCAAAGCTGCCGCGCAGTTGCTGCCCGTTATCGAGGGTGAGCAGCGTCGAGGCTTCATCCACTTGCAGGTCGACCCCTTCACCGCGCACATGCTCGACGCTGGAAGCGGACTGCGCCTTGGCTTCGGCCAAGCGTTGCTGGGCATACAGACCAAACATCCCGCGCGGTGGAAACAGCTCGCTGATCGGCACAGCCTGCTGGCCTGACTCGGGCCACCCGCCCGCGCCGATGTAGTCGGTGAGCCATTGGGTCAGGTCGTCGGCATTGTCCGGGTCAACGCTCATACGCGCCGCGTTGCCGTTCAGGGTGTGGCCCAGTTCGACGGAGCTGTAGGCTTCGCCGCGGCCGAGTTCAGCGCGCGGCTCGATCACCAAAATCTGCCGCTTGCCCGGCAAGCGCAGCAGTTGCACGGCCAGCATCGTGCCGCTCAGGCCGCCGCCGATGATCAGCACATCAGCGTTGCGGATGGATTCAGTCATGCGGAGTCGCCCTTACTGTTTGCCCAGATAAATATCATGCAGGTCGCCCCGCGCCAGCAGTTCAGCGGCGCTGCCACTCAGGGCTACACGCCCAGTATCCAGCACGTAGCCGTGGGACGCATAGTTCAGTGCGACGTTGGTGTTCTGTTCGGCGATCAAAAAGCTCACCTGCTGCTCACGGTTGAGTTGCGCGATGCTCTCGAAAATCTCCTGCACGATCATAGGCGCCAAACCCATGGACGGTTCGTCGAGCAGTACCAAAGTAGGACGCGTCATCAGCGCCCGGCCGATGGCGACCATCTGTTGCTCGCCGCCCGGCGTCAGCCCGGTGCAGGTGAGTGTCGGCACGCTCCATCACTCCTGGCGGCAGGACTTTGCCGAAGTAATCCTCGGTCGCGGTTTGCAGCACGATGTCCACTACGCCCAAGTGGTTCTGCGGGATCTGGCCCAGTGAAGGGTCCGCGGCGGAAATCAGTTTGATCACCTCGTCCACGGTCACATAGGACACCTCGGCGCGGCCAGGCGCCTGGCAACCTCGATGGCTTCCGCGTCCGAGCGGATGATATGGGCAGGGTGTTGAGGGTGGGCAGACAAGGGCCGACTCCAGGCTCCGTTGGGATGCTGGAGTGATTGCAGGGGTCGTGCCTGAATTTAATCGCCAATAAAATCAGCGACTTGCTGTTAAATCAGCGCGGTAGAGCGCGTTTCAAACCAGCAAAGTGTGCAGCTACTGTTGCCTGGCGGACAGTTAGATCACCACGTTGCGGATGAAGCGCACCGCGACGTCACCCTCGTTGCGATAGGCGTGGGGCTGGTGGCTGGCAAACATGAAGAATTCGCCGGCATGGAGGGTGTTTTCAACGTCCCCCACCACCAGGGTCAGGCTGCCCTCGAAAACAAACAGCTGCTCGCTCCAGCCTTCCAGATCCGGGTCTGGGCAGTAGCGGTCACCGGGTTCGAGGCGCCACTCCCATAGCTCCACTTCACGCCGCGCGGTCGCTTTGGCCAGCAGCACCGCCTTGCTGCCAGTAATTTCACCGGCCCAAGCCAGCTCATTGATGCGGCTGTGGTCACGCACATCCGGCGCCTGGATCAGGTCGCTGAACGCCACCTCCAACGCTTCGGCCACGCGGTCGAGGGTAGACAGGCTGACATTCTTCTCCCCCGCCTCAATCGCCACCAGCATGCGCCGGCTGACCCCGGACTTTTCCGAGAGCGCGGTCTGGCTGAGGTCGGCGGCATGGCGCAGGCGACGAACATTCTGGCTGACGTGCTGCAGGACCGAGGCCCGTTGCGGATTTTCTTTGTGCACTATATTGCTCAATGGGTGGGTGTGCGCAGTATACTGCCCAGCGTGCGGCGCATTGTGCGGTCCGTGCCTTTCCCTTGCAAGACCGAGCCGCCATGACCACCCCGAACTCCCCTTCGCGTTTCAACCGTTTCAGCAAAGCCGAATGCATCCTGGTGGTGATCACCATGATATGGGGCGGCACCTTTTTGCTGGTGCAGCACGCGATGACCGTCAGCGGGCCAATGTTTTTCGTCGGCCTGCGTTTTGCTGCTGCGGCCATTGTGGTTGGCTGCTTTTCCTTGCGCACCCTGCGTGACTTGACCTTGTTCGAATTGAAGGCCGGTGTGTTTATCGGTGTAGCGATCATGTTTGGCTACGGCCTGCAGACCATCGGTTTGCAGACCATCCTGAGCAGCCAGTCGGCGTTTATCACCGCGCTCTATGTGCCATTCGTGCCACTGCTGCAATGGCTGGTGCTGGGCCGTCGTCCGGGGTTGATGCCGAGCATTGGCATCATGCTGGCGTTTGCCGGCTTGATGCTGCTGACGGGGCCGGCGGGGGCGTCGTTGAATTTCAGTCCCGGTGAAATCGCTACGCTGATCGGCGCCATCGCCATTGCGGCGGAAATCATCCTGATCAGTGCATTCGCGGGGCAAGTGGATGTGCGCCGGGTGACGGTTGTGCAACTGGCCACCGCTTCGCTGTTGTCGTTCCTGATGGTGGTGCCGATGGGTGAAGCGCTGCCGGGGTTTTCGTGGTTGCTACTGTTCAGCGCGGTGGGCCTGGGCTTGACCAGTGCGGTGATCCAGGTCGCGATGAACTGGGCACAGCAGAGTGTTTCGCCGACGCGGGCGACTTTGATTTATGCCGGTGAGCCGGTGTGGGCGGGCGTGGTGGGGCGGATTGCCGGCGAACGCTTCCCGCCGATTGCGATGCTGGGAGCGGTGTTGATTGTGGCGGCGGTGATTGTGAGTGAGATGAAGAGGAGCAACTCGAAAGCTGTTGAGGCTAAGGCCGATGTTGAGCCGGAAAGTCAGGGTTGATGCTATGCGCTGCAAGCGGCAAGACGCTCGGGCCCGGCTATCCCCTTGAAGACTGCCACTTGTAGCTGCCTTCGACTGCTTCTGTAGGATCCTTACACATCTTGCCGTTTGGTGATCGCGAAAGCGGCACGTATGATGCATCCCAAACTCCCGCAGATTAGAAGCCTATGTCCCTGATAGTTCTACTGCTTCTGCCTTTTATTGGCAGCTGTCTGGCGGCCTTGCTGCCGCACAATGCACGTAACACCGAATCCCTGCTGGCAGGCCTTGTGGCGCTGGTTGGCACCCTTCAAGTCGCCCTGCTCTACCCCCAGATCGCCCACGGTGGCGTGATCCGCGAGGAATTCATGTGGTTACCCAGCCTTGGGCTGAACTTCGTGCTGCGCATGGATGGGTTTGCCTGGCTGTTCTCAATGCTGGTGCTCGGCATCGGTTCGCTGGTTTCGCTGTATGCGCGTTACTACATGTCGCCGGACGATCCGGTGCCGCGCTTTTTCGCGTTTTTCCTGGCATTCATGGGCGCCATGCTCGGGCTGGTGATTTCCGGCAACCTGATCCAAATCGTGTTTTTCTGGGAACTGACCAGCCTGTTCTCGTTCCTGCTGATCGGCTATTGGCACCACCGCGCCGATGCCAGGCGCGGCGCTTATATGGCGCTGATGGTCACCGGTGCCGGCGGCTTGTGCCTGCTGGCGGGCGTGATATTGCTGGGGCATATTGTCGGCAGCTATGACCTGGACCTGGTATTGGCGGCGGGCGATCAGATTCGCGCGCATTCGCTGTACCCGGCCATGCTGGTCTTGGTGTTGATCGGTGCCCTGAGCAAAAGCGCGCAGTTCCCGTTCCACTTCTGGCTACCCCACGCGATGGCAGCCCCAACGCCGGTGTCGGCGTATCTGCATTCGGCGACAATGGTGAAAGCCGGCGTGTTCCTGCTGGCCCGCTTGTGGCCGTCGCTGTCCGGCAGCGAAGAATGGTTCTATATCGTCGGCGGTGCCGGCGCCCTCACCCTCCTCATCGGCGCTTACTGCGCCATGTTCCAGAATGACCTCAAGGGCCTGCTGGCCTACTCCACCATCAGCCACCTCGGGCTGATCACCTTATTGCTGGGCCTTAACAGCCCGCTGGCCGCCGTTGCCGCGGTGTTCCATATTCTCAATCACGCGACCTTCAAGGCGTCGCTGTTCATGGCGGCGGGCATCATCGACCACGAAAGCGGCACGCGGGATATCCGCAGGCTCAGCGGCCTGGTGCGGCTGATCCCGTTTACCGCGACCCTGGCAATGGTCGCCAGTGCATCCATGGCCGGCGTGCCGCTGCTCAATGGTTTCCTGTCCAAAGAAATGTTCTTCGCCGAAACCGTATTCGTGTCATCGACCGCCTGGGTGGAAATCGCCCTGCCGATGATCGCGACTATCGCCGGCACCTTCAGCGTGGCCTATGCGCTGCGCTTCACGGTCGATGTGTTCTTCGGCCCGCCCGCAACTGACCTACCCCACACGCCCCACGAACCGCCGCGCTGGATGCGCGCGCCGGTTGAGTTGCTGGTATTCACTTGCCTGTTGGTGGGGATTTTCCCGGCCCAGGTGGTCGGTTCGATCCTCGCAGCCGCCGCGCTGCCGGTTGTCGGCGGTGAGTTGCCCGAATACAGCCTGGCGATCTGGCACGGCTGGAATGCGCCGATGATCATGAGCCTGGTAGCCATGTCCGGCGGCGTGGTGCTGTACCTGCTGCTGCGCAAGCAACTCAAGCGTGGCCGCTTCAAGTACCCGCCGGTGATCAGCTACTTCAACGGCAAGCGCATGTTCGAGCGCTGCCTGGTGGTGATGATGCGCGGCGTGCGCAAGATCGAAAAACGCATCAGCACCAAGCGCCTGCAAACCCAGCTGTTTCTCCTGGTGCTGGTGGCGGTCATCGGCGGCATGATCCCAATGATCAACAGTGGCCTCAGTTGGGGCGACCGGCCGAGAATCCCGGGCTCCATCGTGTTTGTTACCCTCTGGCTACTGGCGATCGCCTGCGCCCTCGGTGCCGCCTGGCAAGCCAAGTATCACAGGCTGGCGGCCCTGACCATGGTCAGCGTGTGCGGCCTGATGACCTGCGTCACCTTTGTGTGGTTCTCGGCGCCGGACCTGGCGTTGACCCAACTGGTGGTCGAAGTGGTCACCACGGTGCTGATCCTGCTGGGGCTGCGCTGGTTGCCGCGGCGGATCGAAGAAGTGTCGCCACTGCCCAGCTCGCTGCGCAAGGCACGCATCCGTCGTCTGCGCGACTTCCTGTTGTCGACCGTGGTGGGTGGCGGCATGGCGCTGCTGTCCTACGCGATGCTGACCCGCCAGACGCCCAACGATATCTCCTCGTTCTACCTCAGCCGCGCACTGCCCGAAGGCGGCGGCAGCAATGTGGTGAACGTGATGCTAGTGGATTTCCGCGGCTTCGACACCCTCGGCGAAATCACCGTACTCGGCGCCGTGGCGCTGACGGTGTACGCCCTGTTGCGCCGCTTCCGCCCGTCGAAAGAAAGCATGCAACTGCCCGCACAACAGCGCCAACTGGCGCCGGACGTGGCCACCGACCTGGTCAACCCGCGCCAGGCCAGCGATACCGCCCTGGGCTTTATGATGGTGCCCGCGGTGCTGGTGCGCCTGCTGCTGCCGATTGCGCTGGTGGTGTCGTTCTACCTGTTTATGCGCGGCCACAATCAACCGGGCGGCGGGTTTGTCGCAGGCCTGGTGATGTCGGTGGCGTTTATCCTGCAATACATGGTGGCCGGCACCCAGTGGGTCGAGGCACAGATGAGCCTGCGGCCGATGCGCTGGATGGGCTTCGGGCTGTTCTCGGCGACCCTCACCGGGCTCGGCGCACTCTTTGCCGGGTACCCGTTCCTGACCACCCATACCTGGCATTTCAACTTGCCGCTGCTGGGCGATATCCACATCGCCAGCGCGCTGTTCTTCGACGTCGGCGTGTACGCCATGGTCGTCGGTTCGACGCTGCTGATGCTCACTGCCCTCGGTCACCAGTCGGTGCGAGCGCATAAACCGAGCAACCAGGCCAAAGTCGTTGCTGCAACAGAAGGAGCCGCCTGATGGAAGAAGTCATCGCAATTGCCATTGGAGTCCTGGCCGCCTCCGGCGTCTGGCTGATCCTGCGGCCACGGACGTTCCAGGTGGTGATGGGCCTGTGCCTGCTGTCGTATGGGGTCAACCTGTTCATCTTCAGCATGGGCAGCCTGTTTATCGGCAAGGAGCCGATCATCAAGGACGGCGTGCCGCAGGACCTGCTCAACTACACTGACCCGCTGCCCCAGGCGCTGGTGCTCACAGCGATCGTGATCAGCTTCGCCATGACCGCGCTGTTTCTGGTGGTGTTGCTGGCCTCGCGTGGCCTGACCGGTACTGACCATGTTGATGGCCGGGAGCCCAAGGAATGAATTGGGTCAACCAACTGATCGTTGCACCGATCCTGCTGCCATTGCTCACCGCCGCGCTGATGCTGATGCTGGGCGAAAAACGTCGCCCGCTGAAGGCGCAGATCAACTTGGTCTCGAGCATGCTTGGCCTGGGCGTGGCCATTGTGCTGCTGTATTGGACGCAAAAAGGCGGCCCCGGCTCGATCGGGGTGTACCTGCCGGGCAACTGGCAAGCGCCGTTTGGCATCGTGCTGGTGGTGGACCCGTTGTCAGCGCTGATGCTGGTGCTCACCGGGATCATCGGCGTGAGCGCGCTGCTGTTCGCCATGGCCCGCTGGGATCGTGCAGGCACCAGTTTCCATGCGCTGTTCCAGATCCAGATGATGGGCTTGTATGGCGCGTTTCTCACCGCAGACCTGTTCAATCTGTTCGTGTTTTTCGAGGTGCTGCTGGCGGCGTCCTATGGCTTGATGCTGCACGGTTCCGGCCGTGCGCGGGTGTCGTCGGGGCTGCATTACGTCGCGATCAACCTGCTGGCGTCGTCACTGTTCCTGATTGGCGCGGCGATGATCTATGGCGTGACCGGCACCCTGAATTTTGCTGACCTGGCGCTGAAAATCCCGCTGGTGCCGGAAGCCGATCGCGGCCTGCTGCATGCCGGTGCGGCGATCCTCGCCACCGCGTTCCTGGCCAAGGCCGGCATGTGGCCGCTGAACTTCTGGCTGGCCCCAGCCTATTCCTCGGCCAGTGCGCCGGTGGCGGCGATGTTTGCGATCATGACCAAGGTCGGCGTGTACACCGTGCTGCGCCTGTGGACCCTGCTGTTCTCCGGCCAGGCCGGTGCGTCGGCGCTGTTTGGCGGCGACTGGCTGGTGTATGGCGGCATGGCAACGATTATCTGCGCGGCGTTGGCCATGTTGGCGGCGCAGCGCCTGGAACGCATGGCCAGCCTGAGCATTCTAGTGTCAGCCGGGATTCTGCTGTCGGCGGTGGGCTTCGCCCAGCCGAGCCTGACTGCTGGGGCGCTGTTCTACCTGGTCAGCTCCACACTGGCGTTGAGCGCGTTGTTCTTGCTGGCTGAATTGATCGAGCGCTCACGTTCGGCCAACGATCTGCCGCTGGATGAGGAAATCGATGCGTTGCCCAAGGCCATGGAATCCCTGCATCCACGCCCCGGCGTCAACCTTGATGACGAACAGAAGGCTGTGGTTGGCCAGGTGATTCCGTGGACCATGGCGTTCCTCGGCTTGAGCTTTGTCGCCTGTGCGCTGTTGATTATCGGTATGCCGCCGCTGTCCGGGTTTATTGGCAAACTCAGTTTGTTGAGTGCGCTGGTCAATCCGCTGGGCTTGGGCAACGCAGCGGATGCGCCGATTCGTCCAGCCGCCTGGGGCTTGGTGGCGCTGTTGATCCTCTCGGGCCTGGCCTCGCTGATCGCCTTCGCCCGCCTCGGCATCCAGCGTTTCTGGACCCCGGAAGAGCGCCCTTCGCCGCTGCTGCGTCGCTACGAGTGCCTGCCGATCTTCTTCCTGCTCGGCTTGAGCATCCTGCTCACCTTCAAGGCCGAACCGCTGATGCGCTACACCCAGGCGACCGCCGAAAGCCTGAACAACCCGGAACACTATGTGATGGCGGTGATGGCGACGCGCCCGATTCCAAGCCCTGAAGCCAAGGCCGCAGCCGTGGAGGTGCAACCATGAAGCGCCTGTTCCCCGCCCCGTGGTTGTCACTGGCGTTGTGGGTGTTGTGGCTGGTGCTGAACCTGTCGGTGAGCCCCGGCAACCTGTTGCTGGGCGCGCTGCTGGGCTTTCTCGCACCGCTGCTGATGGCGCCGCTGCGCCCGCTGCCGATCCGCATCCGCCGCCCCGGCGTGATCATTCGCCTGTTCTTCGTGGTGGGCCGTGACGTCATCGCCTCCAACCTGCAAGTGGCCTGGGGCGTGCTGGTGTGCGGCTCGCGCCCGCCGCGCTCGCGCTTTATCAAGATCCCCCTGGACCTGCGCGACGCCAATGGCCTGGCCGTCTTGTCGATGATCACCAGCGTCACGCCCGGTACCGTCTGGTCGGAACTGGCGCTGGACCGCAGTATTTTGCTGATCCACGTGTTCGACCTGAATGACGAAGCGCACTTTATCCAGCACTTCAAACACGCCTACGAACGGCCCCTGATGGAGATCTTCGAATGAGCGACCTGCTCTCCAATGCGATCCTGTTCAGCCTGTTCCTGTTTTCCCTGGCAATGGTGCTGACGCTGTTACGCCTGTTCAATGGCCCGTCGGCCCAGGACCGGGTCCTGGCGCTGGACTATTTGTACATCCTGGCGATGCTGATGATGCTGGTGCTGGGCATTCGGTATGCGAGTGACACTTACTTTGAAGCGGCGCTGCTGATTGCGCTGTTTGGCTTCGTAGGCTCGTTTGCCCTGGCGAAATTCCTGCTGCGTGGGGAGGTGATTGAATGATGCCGTTATGGGTGGAAGTGATCGTGGCGGTGCTGCTGGTATTGAGCAGTGTGTTTGCGTTGATTGGCGCGATTGGCTTGCTGCGGATGAAGGACTTTTTTCAGCGCATGCACCCGCCGGCATTGGCCTCGACCTTGGGCGCATGGTGCGTGGCGCTGGCGTCGATCATCTACTTTTCGGTGCTCAAGTCCGGGCCGGTGTTGCACGGGTGGTTGATTCCGATTTTGTTGTCGATCACGGTGCCGGTGACCACATTGCTATTGGCCCGCACCGGACTGTTCCGCAAGCGCATGGCCGGTGATGACGTCCCCGCCGAGGTCAGCAGCCGCCGCTGATCCCTTGAATGAACACGGTCAAAAATGTGGGAGCGGGCTTGCTCGCGAATGCGGTCTGTCAGTTGATGATAGTGGCGATTGATACACCGCATTCGCGAGCAAGCCCGCTCCCACATTTGGATGGGTACTTGGCGAAAGATCGGATGTGTGGCGGGGACGCCTTTCGAACATCAGGTATCAGGAAAAGGAATTCCCATCATGGATATCAAGTGTTCCGTGTTTATCGCCGCAAGCATTGACGGTTTCATCGCCCGGCCAGATGGCGATATCGAGTGGCTGCACCGGCCGGAATATGAGCTGGCAGCGTTGAACGGCCTGACGTATGAAAGCTACATCGCGACGGTCGATGCGCTGGTGATGGGCCGCAAAACCCTGGAAAAAGTCCTGTCGTTTCCAGAGTGGCCCTATGAGGGTATGCCGGTCATCGCCCTTTCTCACCAGGCCGTAGAAATCCCAGCGTATTTGCAGGGCAAGGTCGAGGTGATGTCTCTGGACCCAATCGCGCTGGTGGCACAGTTAGCCGAGCGCGGCATGAAGCATCTCTATATCGACGGTGGCCAAACGATCCAGGCGTTTCTTGAAGCGGGCCTGATCGATGAGCTGATCATTACGCGTATTCCGATTTTACTCGGGCAAGGAATCCCACTCTTCAGCCAGATCGGTCGAGAACTTGAGCTTCGCCATATCCGCACGCATGAGTCGGACAATGGTTTTGTTCAAAGTCGGTATCAAGTGATGCAATCTTCATAGCGGCGGCAGACACTCATATCGCGCAAGACGGACAGGAGGTCAGGATGACTAAGCACATTATTGTGATTGGCGGCGAGTCCACCGAAGACATGCAGCGTATGACGCGTATCGATAAACACATCGTCGCGTCATCAGGCAAAACGCACCCTACTGTGCTCTATATCTCCACCGCCAATGGCGATGACCGAATCAAGATTTCCGATTTCACCGCCAAATATGAAAGCGCTGGCTGTCGCGTAACTACGCTGGCATTTTTCATTTCACCCTTCCCCAACGCCAATCATGTTTCATCACTCTTTGAGCAAGCCGACATCATTTACGTGCCAGGCGGAAATACCCGCGCCATGTTGGCGATCTGGCGCGAATTTGCTGTAGTGGACCCTCTGAAGAAGGCCTGGGAAAACGGCAAAGTCCTGTGTGGTGTCAGTGCAGGCGCCATTTGCTGGTTCGAGCATGGGCATTCCGATTCAGGGGGAGCGTTTGCGCTGGTTCACTGCCTGGGCTTGCTGCCAGGAGCACTGTGTCCGCATTTCAGCTCAGAAGCAGGAAGGGAAACCTCGTTTGTCGAGCTTGTTCAGCGTGAGGGGATACAACCCGCCTACGCGGTCGATGATGGCGTCGCTTTGCATTTCAAGGACGGCGAGTATCACGAGACGATCTATAACGACGCAGCTAGTAACGCCTATAAAGTCAGTACAAGCCCCCCCTACCTAGCACAGGTATTGCAAACTTCAGGCGGGTAAACGCAGCAAGGAAATTTCCGACAGTGTTTTAGGGTTGTCGCTCGGAAGATGGCTGCCTAATCTTCGGTGGTCGCTGAAAACTCAGCGACCGGGTTTCGCAGCCCGGTTAAACTCTAGACGCACAGCGTCCACCTCAAGATAGCGGGCGCTTTTTTATGCCTGATGTTATGGCGGCTGTGCGCGGGATACCTTCGGGTATGCCGGGTGCCTAGAGTCCCGGTCTGCGAACCTGCGCACAGCTGCCACCCGGGTATCGTTTCGCAGCGATGGGTGGTGGCTCCAATACTCTAGGAGCTTCGCCATGATTAAAGACAGTCCGAATCCGCCGTCAGACTCAGCCGCGTTTCATACTGCGGCTCATCGAGCAATTAACCACTACTTGAACCCACCTGAGGAACCAGAGCCGTCTACTGAGGGCCATAGTTTATTTACCGTACGCGAAGGATTAGACGTCGAGACGCTGCTGGTCAACGCGTCGGAGGACATTGGTTCTGTTCAGGCGCTCACTAGTCACCTAGCGTTCGAAATCGAAGGCACTCCGCGTGACGTAGCACTCGGGATTTGTCGAATTCTGGAAGGGATTCAGCTCTTGGTAGAGCGCGCATTAGACCAACGCTCGTCTAGATAGGCAGATAAAAAATTCCACATACCGTCCGGGCGCATCTTTATTGCGTTTGTATAGGCTCGCCCGGCCATCAATAGAAATCTTTCACCAAGTAGGAATATTGAATAACCTACCAGAGGAGCCATCATCATGTAGCACACGAACAACTTCATGGTCAGGAAATTTAAATCCCGCAGGAAGGTCAGACTCAATCACCGTCAATATATATTGAAACCCATTCATGCTAGAAGCTGTTCGCACATACTCAATAAACTCAAGTTTTTTCCGATCATCTAACGTCTCCAAACCTCCGTCGTGATAAAGAAAGCGAACAAATTTTTCCTCTGAGTAAGCAGACATAACAGCCAAATCAAAACCAATGCAAAGTATTTTTTTATAACTATGACCGTCACTTTCACCCGTAATAATTCCGTCAGGACCGATGAGCCCTGCAAAATACTCAAGATTCCCTTCGCCATTTTGCTCAGTTGTTATGGCACCGCTCTTATTCAAAATTTCTGAAATGCAATCTACAAACACATCTTTAATTTTATTATAAACACCTCCCTTGCCGCTGATAACCTCCTCACGATTAACGCGAATCCTCTCAACCGTATCTGTTTTTTCACGAACCAGCTCTCGAGAGTCCTCTTCAAGCTTCTTTAAAGACTCACTAAGCTCAAGTCCCTTATTAATCTCCGATATACTTAAATTTATTTCCGCCAACCTGCCTGCAACTTCTTTATACTTGGAAAAAATGTCATACGAACTCAGATAAGACAACTTATTCGATCGTTCCGAGTTTAGCTCATCTGCTCTACTTGCGGACTCCTCAAGCGTCTGCTCAAGCTCCAAGGTTTGCTGCTGAACAAATTCCTTACGTTCCGAAGTTATCTGGCGATTAAACTCGACCAAATCAGAGTAGGAGCGTTTTATTTGATCACCGAACACCACGCCTGCCTCCTCAAACAACTGAGCAACAGACTCAAGGTCAAAGCGTCCACTATCTACCGCTGCAGTTTTTTGAAGCTTCCTAAGCCTTGCAGTCATATAATACTTGACCCTATTTAGGTCCTCTAATTCAGCATCAATCTCCCCAGTTAACTCTTCAATATATTTTCTATCTGACTCATCGAAATTTAGGTTTTCCAACTGCCAACTCAGACTTTTAGATATTTCAATTTGACTTTGAAGATGCTGACTTAAAACCTCACCCTTGTCTCCCTGAGTAGATCCAAGAACTTTTTTCAAATCAGCCAGCTTAACCGCTAGAAGATCTATTTCGTTTCTTAGCTCGTAATTCCTTACAAGAGTTTGTGCTTGAAATCCAAGTATATGACCTAAATACGGCTTCCAAAATACATGCTGCCCCCTAAACTTATCCAGCTTAAAAACTTCTGTATAATCTTCTTGAGAACGAAGACAATAAGCTACTGCATCCCTATAATTCCACTCGCCAACAACGGCAAGATCCAAGTACGATTCCAGCAACATTTTAGCCATGTTAATGGGCTCATCTTCATAATCCCAAGACACTCCATCACCACGAAAATGCTGACGACCCTCGCCGTGTTTCTTAATCGATATTTTTGTATTTTTCGAAACGCCTCTCCTGATAGTTATATAGCCGCCCGAATTTAGAACCAACTCAATAAAAAACACATATTTAGTAAAAACCGTTGGAAACTTAAAAAGAAAAAACTCTGGACTCCGCCCTTTAAGAAGACAAAAGTCTATTAATTCAGCAAGCTTTGACTTACCCAGATTATGCGCATCTTTCTGTAAATTTCCGGGATGAAATATCTGACCTAGAACCACATTAAAGCCACTACAAAAGTCAATCGTTTTGAACTCGCTTTCGAAGTTTGAATAAATTCTTGATATTTTCATTTCCCTACATACTCTAAAATGTCATTTCTTGGATGATATTGAACAAGCCCCAATAAAAACAATAGTTCAAGTGCCCTCTCAAACAAATAAGACGCACGCTTTTCATGACTTACAAGCTTGCCATATAAGTCCGAGTAGGGCTGGACTCTATATTTTCTGAGCACCGACAACAAAAATGCCGACACTGACAATATTGTTAAATCGGGGTGCGCATTCTTATTTGGCAACAGCAGCATATTCTTCACCAATATCGCAATGATAATACATGTAATATATCATTAGCCTTGTAAGTGGCTTATTCATTCTCAGATCGCTATCACGCTCTAAGAGCAAATCAATTATTTTTTCTAGAACATGCTCAAATTTTTGTTCTGGGCTATGAAATACGCTTATTTTTGCTGCAAGCTCTTCAGCGCTTTGCATGTATAGCTTTTGCAACTCTTCATTTTCCGGCATAGCAAGAAATTCTTGAACCTGATACATCTCACCGATTTTCTTCTTGATCACACCACCGTAAGAGTCACTGAGATTATTGATCTGATTTTTTCGATCAAAACTGACTCTGACAATTCTGCGCGTAGCGTCTACAGCCTTGATCGCCTGGAGATTATTTTTTAGAGTTACAATAATTTCAGCCAACTCATCCGGCTCGATATTAAGTGGCATATCAAATGGATTCAGGCCCACAGCTTCAGGGATATGCTTAAATCTTTTGAAGTAGTTCTCAAACTGCTCAACACCGACCAACCCAACACTGGAAGACTCCAAACCAGTCTGAACAGATATATAGTTTCGTATATTTGAAGCCGCATTAGCCGGCAGCTTCCTATTAGAAAATAAAAAATAGTTTTTTAGTAAATCGCTTTCTATCAACTTAATAATTTTAGGGATTTCACCATCAATTTCTGAGGAGGCGGATCCAAAAAACTCACCATCTGAAAATTTTTTATTATATGCAGAAGTATGCTTTGCTTGTATTATCGTCACCCCCGTCCAAGGCTCAACAATGCTTGGGTATGAATTAGCCTTACCTTCAAACCTCGAGTCTCGCCCACCATCTTTCCCATCGGAAAAAGTTTCAGTACCAAACCCAAGCAACTCATAGCAGAGATGGATCACCAATGACTCGAACTGTCCAGGTGACAAATGACTGTACTGAAATCTCACTCACCTACTCCCTGTAAAAAAGGCGGTTTCCAGCCCTTTCCATCTGAACGTTATAAATCACTCACCGCAAACGAACAATCATAATGCCATCATCATTACAGAGGCACACCTATGACTGCAAGAGAACCTTGGATATCAGTAGGTGGGCTACATTCGACTCTGGGCATCAAGTACCAAGCTAAAACAGCCAAAAAAAAACGCCCCGAACCAGTCGGGGCGTTTTTTGTTCAGCGTTTACCGATCAGGCCTGATCAGCCAACCGCCACGTCGTCACACCCTTCCCGTCTTCCAACACCACACCCATCGCGGTCAGTTGGTCACGGATACGGTCGGATTCCGCCCAGTCTTTATTGGCACGCGCAGCCAGACGCGCCTGGATCAGCGCATCCACTTCAGCCGCATCCACACGCCCTTCGGCGCCGGCTTGCAGGAAGTCATCGGCTTCCATCTGCAACACGCCCAGCACGCTCGCCAGTTCTTTCAAACGAGCAGCAAGGCCAGCCGCTGCATCGAGATCACTCTCGCGCAGGCGGTTGATCTCGCGCACCATCTCGAACAGTACCGCGCAGGCTTCCGGTGTGCCGAAGTCGTCGTTCATGACCTCGGTAAACCGTGCCACGAACGCTTCGCCGCCGGCAGGCGCCACGGATGGCAAGCCTTTCAACGCATGGTAGAAGCGCTCCAGGGCGCCTTTGGCGTCCTTGAGGTTGTCTTCCGAGTAGTTGATGGCGCTGCGGTAATGGCTCGACACCAGCAGGTAACGCACGACTTCCGGAGGGTATTTTTCCAGCACGTCGCGAATGGTGAAGAAGTTGTTCAAGGACTTGGACATCTTCTCGCCATTGATGCGGATCATGCCGCAGTGCATCCAGGCGTTGGCGTAGGTTTTGCCAGTAGCAGCTTCGCTTTGGGCGATTTCGTTTTCGTGGTGCGGGAACTCAAGGTCGCTGCCGCCGCCATGAATGTCGAAGGTCTCACCCAGGCAGCAGGTGGACATCACCGAGCATTCGATGTGCCAGCCCGGACGGCCCGCACCCCATGGCGATTCCCAGCTTGGCTCGCCCGGCTTGGTAGCTTTCCACAGCACGAAGTCGAGCGGATCTTGCTTGGCTTCATCGACTTCGATGCGTGCGCCGATGCGCAGGTCTTCGATTTTCTTGCGCGACAGCTTGCCGTAGCCCATGAACTTGGCGACGCGGTAGTACACGTCGCCATTGCCTGGGGCGTAGGCGTAACCCTTGTCGATCAGGGTCTGGATCATCGCATGCATGCCAGGGATGTGGTCCGTGGCGCGCGGCTCCATGTCCGGTTTGAGGATGTTGAGGCGCGCCTCATCCTCGTGCATGGCGGCGATCATGCGCTCGGTCAGCGCGTCGAACGACTCGCCGTTTTCATTGGCGCGGTTGATGATCTTATCGTCGATGTCGGTGATGTTGCGCACGTACGTCAAGTCATAGCCGCTGAAACGCAACCAGCGGGTCACCAGGTCGAAGGCAACCATGCTGCGGCCGTGGCCGATGTGGCAGTAGTCGTATACGGTCATGCCGCACACGTACATGCGCACCTTGTTGCCATCCAGCGGTTTGAAGACTTCTTTGGTCTTGCTGAGTGTGTTGTAGATCGTTAGCACGACAAATCCTTCTTTCTACGCAAAGCCGCCAAAGGCTTCACTGGCCCCACGAATCACGCAAGGTCACGGTACGGTTGAATACCGGCTGACCGGGTTTCGAGTCCTTGATATCCGCGCAGAAGTAACCTTCGCGCTCGAACTGGAAACGGTCTTCCGGCTGTGCGTCGGCCAACGAGGGCTCGGCACGACAGCCCGTGAGTACTTGCAGGGAGTCAGGGTTGATGTTGTCGAGGAAACTCGCGCTGTCTTCGGCCTTTTCAGGGTTCGGCGAGCGGAACAGACGATCGTACAGGCGCACTTCGCACTCGATGCTGGCAGCCGCCGGCACCCAGTGGACCACGCCCTTGACCTTGCGGCCTTCAGGGTTCTTGCCGAGGGTTTCCGGGTCGTACGAGCAACGCAGTTCGACGATGTTGCCATCGGTGTCCTTGATCGCTTCATCGGCACGGATCACGTAGCTGCCGCGCAGGCGCACTTCGCCGTTTGGCTCCAGGCGTTTGTAGCCTTTTGGCGGTTCTTCCATGAAGTCATCGCGGTCGATGTAGATTTCACGGGCGAACGGCAGCTTGCGCACGCCGAGTTCTTCTTTTTGCGGATGACGCGGCAGTTCGAGGTGCTCGACTTTGTCTTCCGGGTAGTTGGTGATCACAATTTTCAACGGACGCAGCACGCACATGGCGCGCGGGGCGTTCGCGTCGAGGTCCTGGCGGATGCTGAATTCGAGCATGCCGAAGTCAACCACGCCGTCGGAACGGTTGGTGCCGACCATGTCGCAAAAGTTGCGGATCGACGCAGGCGTGTAGCCACGACGGCGGAAGCCCGACAGCGTCGACATGCGCGGGTCATCCCAGCCATGCACGTGCTTTTCATCGACCAGTTGCTTGAGCTTGCGCTTGCTGGTGATGGTGTAGTTCAGGTTCAGGCGGCTGAATTCGTACTGACGCGGGTGCGCCGGTACCGGCAGGCTGTCGAGGAACCACTCATACAACGGGCGATGGCTTTCAAACTCCAGGGTGCAGATGGAGTGGGTGATGCCTTCAATGGCGTCGGACTGACCGTGGGTAAAGTCGTAGTTGGGGTAGATGCACCACTTGTCACCGGTCTGATGGTGATGGGCGTGGCGGATGCGGTACATGATCGGGTCGCGCAGGTTCATGTTCGGCGAGGCCATGTCGATCTTGGCACGCAGTACGCGGGCGCCGTCCGGGAACTCACCCGCGCGCATGCGGGCGAACAGGTCCAGGTTCTCTTCCACCGAACGGTCGCGGAACGGGCTGTTCTTGCCCGGTTCGGTCAGGGTGCCACGGTATTCCTTGGCTTGCTCCGGGGTCAGGTCGTCGACATAGGCCTTGCCGGCCTTGATCAGCTCGACCGCCCAGTCAAACAACTGGTCGAAATACTTGGACGCATAGCGCACTTCACCGGACCACTCGAAGCCCAGCCACTTGATGTCGCTTTCGATGGCGTCGATGTATTCCTGGTCTTCCTTGGCCGGGTTGGTATCGTCGAAACGCAGGTGCGTGACGCCGCCGAATTCCTGGGCCAGGCCGAAGTTCACACAGATCGACTTGGCGTGACCGATGTGCAGGTAGCCGTTGGGCTCTGGCGGGAAGCGGGTGACAATCTGCGTGTGCTTGCCCGAATCCAGGTCCGCCTGGATGATCGGGCGCAGGAAATTGACCGGGACGGCAGGTCCGGCCTTGGCATTCGAGGTAGGGTCGACAGTGGGCTTGCTCATAGGATCCTTGAACAGACAAGTACGTGGCCGGGCTAGGCCGACAAAACAAAGGCGATATCATAGCCGATGCTGTCAAGCACCTGACAGAGAAGCACTGAAAACGGCTGCATTTATTGCATAGGCGGTAAAAAACCACCTCGAAATTCCTGCAAGGCACGCTAAACTGCGCGTCTTGGCCGCAACTTCGCCATACCGGTCGTGGTGCCCAGGCACCCAAACCCACGAATTCCCTGAAAAGAGTAGTGAACATGACTCAAGTCAAACTGACCACCAACCACGGTGACATCGTCATCGAGCTGAACGCCGAAAAAGCGCCGATCACCGTCGCCAACTTCATCGAATACGTTAACGCCGGCCACTACGAAAACACTGTTTTCCACCGCGTCATCGGCAACTTCATGGTCCAGGGCGGCGGTTTCGAACCTGGCATGAAAGAAAAGAAAGACAAGCGCCCAAGCATCCAGAACGAAGCGGACAACGGCCTTTCCAACGACAAGTACACCGTCGCCATGGCCCGTACCATGGAGCCGCATTCGGCCTCCGCGCAGTTCTTCATCAACGTGGCAGACAACGCCTTCCTCAACCACAGCGGCAAGAACGTGCAGGGCTGGGGTTACGCGGTATTCGGTAAAGTGACCGAAGGCCAGGACGTCGTTGACAAGATCAAAGGCGTGCAAACCACCGGTAAAGCCGGCCACCAGGACGTTCCGGTAGAAGACGTTATCGTCGAGAAAGCCGAGATCGTTGGGTGATATTGCTGATTTCAGATTTGCATCTGATCGATACGCGCCCGGACATCACCCGGGCGTTTCTGGATCTGCTCCATGGCCGCGCCCGTGGCGCCCAGGCGTTGTACATTCTGGGGGACTTCTTTGAAGCCTGGATTGGCGACGACGGTATGACACCGTTCCAGCGTTCGATTTGCGCGGCTCTACGCGAACTGAGCGACAGCGGCACCCCGATTTTTATCATGCATGGCAACCGCGATTTCCTGATTGGCAAGGCGTTCTGCACAGCAGCCGGCGCCACCCTGCTCAAGGACCCGAGTGTCGTGCAGCTCCATGGCGAGCCTGTGCTGTTGATGCATGGCGATAGCCTCTGCACCCGCGACGTTGGCTATATGAAGCTGCGGCGCATCCTGCGTAACCCGATTTTGCTGTTTATCCTGCGCCACCTGCCATTGCGCACCCGGCACAAGCTGGCGCGCAAGCTGCGCAGTGAAAGCCGTGCGCAGACGCGCATGAAGGCCAACGACATTGTTGATGTGACCCCCGAAGAAGTACCACGGGTGATGCAAAAATTTGGCGTGCGCACCCTGGTCCACGGCCATACGCACCGTCCCGCCATTCACAAGTTGCAGATTGGTGAGCAGGCGGCCAAGCGTATTGTGCTGGGGGATTGGGATAAGCAAGGCTGGGCGCTGCAGGTGGATGAGCAAGGGTTTCAGTTGGCGGCGTTTGATTTTGTGAACCCGCAGTTGGCGCTGCCTGTGGGAGCCGGGCTTGCCCGCGATGCAGGCACCTCGGTGTAACAAGAGCACGGAGGTGATGCTATCTCAGGCAAGCCAGCTCCCACATGGATCGAGTACATCCTCAGTGGCCGGAGGCCTCCGGCCCAGCCTTCGCACCAAACGGCGGCTTCGCCAACCACACCAACAACATCAACCCCATGAACATCCACCCCAACAACGTGAAGTAATCCACGGTGGACATCATGTACGCCTGGCTGGTGAGGATTTGATCCAGTTGCGCATACGCCTTGTGCCCTGCCCCACCCAGCGCCTGCAACGCGTCGCGGGTCGCCGGGTCGTAGGTGGTCATGTTTTCGCTCATGTACGCATGGTGCTGGTCCGCCCGGCGAATCCAGATCCAGGTGGTCAGCGAGGCCGCAAAGCTGCCGCCCAGGGTACGCAGGAACGTCGCCAGGCCCGCACCGTCGGCGATCTGGCTGGGCGGCAGGTCGGACATCAGGATGCTCAAGGTCGGCATGAAGAACAGCGCCACGCCGATGCCCATGAACAGCTGCACCAGGGCGATGTGCGTGAAGTCCACTTCATTGGTGAAGCCAGCACGCATAAAGCAGCTCAAGCCAATCGCCAGGAACGCCAGGCCTGCCAGCAGGCGCAGGTCGAACTTGTGCGCGTATTTGCCGACAAACGGCGACATCAGCACCGGCAGAATGCCAATCGGCGCCACCGCCAGGCCTGCCCAGGTAGCGGTGTAACCCATCTGGGTCTGCAGCCATTGCGGCAGGATCAGGTTGATACCGAAGAAGCCCGAGTAGCCCAGAATCAGCACAATGGTGCCGATACGGAAGTTACGGTAGGCAAACAGTCGCAGATTCACCACCGGGTGTTTGTCGGTCATTTCCCAGATGACGAACACCGCCAGCGCAATCACCGAAATCGCCGCGCCAATGATGATGAAGTTGGATTCGAACCAGTCCAGGTCATTGCCCTTGTCGAGAATGATCTGCAAGGCGCCGACACCGACAATCAGGCTCAGTAACCCAACGTAGTCCATCGGCTGGTAACTGGTCTCGACCGGGCGCTTCTTCAACTGCGAACGCACCACCAGCACCGCAAAGATGCCGATGGGCACGTTGATAAAGAAGATCCACGGCCAGCTGTAGCTGTCGGTGATCCAGCCGCCGAGGATGGGACCGGCAATCGGCGCCACCACCGTGACCATCGCCAATAACGCCAGGGCCATGCCGCGCCTGGCCGGCGGGTACACGGCGATCAGCAAGGTCTGGGTCATGGGGTACAGCGGCCCCGCGACCAAACCTTGCAGCACCCGAAAACCGATCAGCTCGGGCATCGAGGTGGAAATACCGCACAGGAACGAGGCCAGCACAAACAGAATGGTCGCCCACAGAAACAGCTTCACCTCGCCAAAACGGCGGCTCAGCCAACCGGTAAGTGGCAGGGCAATGGCGTTGCTCACGGCGAACGAGGTGATGACCCAGGTGCCCTGCTCCGAACTCACGCCGAGGTTGCCGGAAATAGTCGGCAACGCGACGTTGGCGATGGTGGTGTCGAGCACCTGCATAAAGGTCGCCAGCGACAGGCCAATAGTGGCCATCAACAGGCTGGGTGGCGTGAAGGAGGCGTTATTGCTCATCAGCGTTGCGCAGCCTTGGGTGCGGCGGTGCTGTTGTCATGAATCAACTGCTTGATCATGGCATCCGCCTCGGCCAATTGGCCGTCATACACATTGGTGGTGAACGACGCCTTTTGCGGCGCCTGTTGCGCCAGTACCGGGCCGCTCTGGTCGTGCAGGTCCACATTGACCACGGTGCTCAAGCCCACCCGAAGCGGGTGTTTGGCCAACTCGTCGGCGTTGATGTGGATGCGCACCGGCACCCGTTGCACGATCTTGATCCAGTTACCGGTGGCGTTCTGCGCCGGCAGCAGGGCAAATGCGCTGCCGGTACCGGCGCCAAGGCTGTCCACAGTACCGCTGTACTTCACGTCACTGCCGTAAATGTCCGACTCGATGTCCACCGGCTGGCCAATACGCATATCGCGCAGCTGGGTTTCCTTGAAGTTGGCATCGATCCACAGCTGGTTGAGTGGAATCACCGCCATCAACGCCGTGCCGGGCTGTACGCGCTGGCCCAGTTGCACGGTGCGCTTGGCCACGTAGCCGGTGACCGGGGCAATCAGGGTGCTGCGTGCATTGGTCAGGTACGCCTGGCGCAGTTGCGCGGCGGCGGCCTGCACGTCCGGGTGGGACGAGATCACGGTGTCATCCACCAGCGCATTGCTGGTCTTGAGTTGCTGCTCAAGGTTGGTCAGGGCGTTTTTCGCCGCCGTCAGGCTGTCACGGGCGTGGGACAGTTCTTCCCGGGAAATCGCCCCGCCCTGGGCCAGGGTTTTACGACGGTTGTAATTGTCCTGGGCCGTTTGCACGTCGGCTTTCTGCGCATTGACTTGGGCCTTCATGCCGTCGACGTTGCTGTATAAACCACGCACCTGACGCACCGTGCGGGCCAGGTTGGCCTGGGCACTTTGCAGGCCGACGGCCGCGTCGTTCGGGTCGAAGTTGATCAGCACTTGGCCTTCATGGACCAAATCGCCATCGTCGGCGCCGATGCTCACCACGGTACCGGTGACCAGCGGGGTGATTTCCACCACGTTGCCGTTCACATAGGCGTCGTCGGTGCTTTCGTTGAAGCGGCCGTAGAGCTCATACCAGCCCCACACGCCCACGACGCCAAGGATGACGATCAGCGCCAGGCCGATCAGCATCACTTTGCGTTTGCGTGGGTTGTTGTCCTTGGGTTGTTCAGTTGCGGTGTTGCTGTCGGCAGTGGCCATGACAAATACCTCAAATTATTCCGAGCGTGTGGCTGGGGTGGTCGCGGCCACATTGTTGGCGTGGTATCCGCCACCCAGGGCCTGCATCAATTGAATCGACAGATCGATCTGCGCCGCATTCAGGCTCGCCAGTTGGCGCTGGGCCTGCAGCAACTGCTGCTCGATGCTGAGCACATCCAGGTAGTTACCGATCCCGGCGCTGTAACGTTGAACGCCTGTGTCGTAGGACTGCTGGGCAATGTCCGCTGCGTGTTGCTGAGCCTGGATCTGCCGGCCGGTATCGCGCAGTTGCGAAAGGGTGTTGCCGATATCGCCAAGGGCTTGCACCAGGGTCTTGTTGTACTGGGCCACGGCCAGGTCGTAGTCGGCGTCGCGGGCATCGAGGTCGGCGCGCAGGCGGCCGCCGTCGAAGATCGGCAGCGAGATCGTCGGCGCGATATTGAAAAAGCGGCTGGCCGAACCAAACATCGCATCCCCCAGCAACGACTCGGCCCCGGCGCTCGCGCTCAGGTTGAGGTTGGGGTAGAAGCGGGTTTTGCTGGCATCGATACTCTTGCCCGCTGCCTCGACGCGCCAGCGCGCGGCGATCAGATCCGGGCGACGGCCCAGCAGCTCAGCCGGCAGCACTGAAGGCACGGCGACCGCGCTGGGCTTGAGTACGTTGGGACGGGCCAGCTCATTGCCACGGTCCGGGCCTTTGCCGAGCAGCACCGCCAGGGCGATTTTCGCGCTCTGCAGTTGCTTTTCCGCGTCGATCAGTTGCGACTGCGAGCTGGCTTCCAGGCTTTCGGTCTGTTGGTACTGGTACTGGCTGTCGACACCCGAGTCCAGGCGGCGTTTGCTCAGGTCAAGCATCTGCCGGGTGCGTTTGAGGTCGTCATTGGCCAGGTCACGCACGATATGCGCCTGGCCCAAGTCGCTGTAGGCCTTGGCGACGTTGGCGGCCAGGGTCAGGCGCGCCGCCTGCTGATCAACCTGGGCGGCGCGAGCCTCGCCCAACGCGGCTTCCCAGGCAGCGCGCTGGCCGCCCCAGAGGTCGAAGTTGTAATTAAAGCTGGCGCCGATGTTGCGCACGGTCGAATAGGCATCGCCTTCGCCGCGCGGGTCCTGGTCTTTGGCCAGACGCGAGCGGCTCACACCAGCGCTGGCATCCAGGGTCGGCATGCGCTCGGCATTGGCGGCGTAAGCGGCGGCTTCGGCCTGATGGGCACGGGCGCTGGCGACTTGCATGTCGGGGCTGTTTTGCAGGGCTTCCTGGATCAAGCCGTCGAGCTGCGGGTCGCCGAGGTTTTTCCACCAGTCGGCGCTGGGCCAGGCGGCACTCGACAGGGTCACGCCACCCAAGGACTTGCCGGTTTGCAAGGTATTGGCGTCAAGGCGTTTGCCCTGGGTGTCGAGGCCGCTGTAGTTGGCGCAACCGGCCATGCTCATGGCCACCAGCACCAGGCAAAGGGCGCGTGTGTTCATTGGTTACCTACCCGCTGGATAGTGATGGGATCACCTGCAGCTATCAGAATTTTCTTGAGGATCTTTTCCAGGGTTTCCAACTCACCCGGTTCCAATGCGCCGGCCAACTGGTTTAACGCATCGGCGCCGATGAACGGCAGCATGTCTGCCAGGCGCTGGCCGTCGGACGTGAGCACAAGCTGCACTTGACGTCGATCCAGCTCTGAACGCTTGCGATCCAGCAGCCCCTTCTGCGCCAGGCGGTCGAGCATGCGGGTCATTGAACCGCTGTCCAAAGACAGGTGGCGGCACAGCTCCGCCGGGGTGTCGACGCCGAACTGAGCCATGATGATCAACACCTTGAACTGCGCGGCGGTGATGCCGTGGGGTTCCATGTGGGTGTCGATGATGCGGTCTTTGAGGATTGCGGCGCGCCCGAGCAAGAGCCCCAGGTGGCAGTTGTGGAAGTTATCCGGGGTGAAGTGTTTCATCGGAAGTCACCTTATTACTGCCTAGGCAGTGAATGTGTGACGAGATATTACTGCTTAGGCAGCGAATGTCAAATGGAATAGTTAGCTTGCTTGGTAATTTCACGATGAGCGGTTTGAAATGCAAACGGATGTGGCCGCTAGCGCCCACATCTGTTTGCTCCCACAGCTTTGAATCGCGCCGGGGTCAGAAATCGCGTTTGTAGAAGATATCCAGCGAACTGGCCACACCACTCGCCACCTCCAGATACACCTTCTTGCTCAACAAATAGCGCAAGGCGATGGTGCTGGCCGGTTCGAATACCCCTACCCCGTAACGCAGGCTGAGCTTTTCGGTGATTTTGCCGCTGGCGACCACGGCGGTGTTGTTGCCGCTGCCCTGGGTATCCAGGTCGAAATCCTTGATGCCCAACTTGGTGGCAAGGTCCGAGGTCACCCCGGCACTGCCCATCAACCCCAGGCCCAACGCCGCCTGGGCAAGCATGTTGTTGTCTTCACCGGTGGAGCTCAGCGGACGGCCAAGCACCAGGTAGGACAGCGCCTGTTCCTGGCTCATGGCCGGTTCGGAGAAGATTTGCGTGGTGGGCTGCTCGGCGCTGCCGCTCAGGCGGATACCGGCGATCACATCGTCGGTCTTGCGGATCGCTTCGACATCGAGATACGGCTGGTCCAACGGACCGGCGAACAGCAGCCGTGCACGCCGCACATCGAGCCGCTGCCCGTAGGCGCGGTAGCGGCCGTCGTTGAGCCACAGCTCGCCACGGGTGTCGAGGTTGTCGCCGATGTGCACCTGGCCCTGCACCTTGGCGGTGAGGCCAAAGCCCGAGAAGTTGAGCTTGTCCTCACCCACCACCACGTTGATGTCCATGGCCATCGCCATCGGCGGCTTGCCCTCTTCGGTCTGGCTGCCCACGATCACGGTGTCATCCGAGACCTTCACGGTGGACGGTGGCAACTCGCGCACGATGATATCGCCACGCGGGATGTGCACGTTACCGGCCACGGCGAGCTTGTCATTCTTCAGGGTGATTTTCAGGTCGGGCGCCACTTCCAGCACGGCGTAAGGTTCAACCGTGACCGGCAACTGCGAGCCTTGCAGGCTGAGGTCCACCACCAGGGCCTTGCCCCAGTCTATCTGCCCTTTGAGGCTGCCCTGCCCGGCTTTGCCACTGCGCCAGCCGCCATTGAGCTGCACGCTTTCACCGGCGATCAGCGCCTGCACGTTCAGGCCTTCCAGGCTAATGGGCAGTTCAGGACCGGAAATCTCGCCGCCCACCAGGTTCACGCTGCCGTTGACCTGAGGTGCCAACAAGCCGCCGGAGATGCGCCCGTTGCCATTGAGCTTGCCGCTGAGGGTTTCCACCATCGGCACAAACGGCCGCGCCACCGCGAGGTCCAGGCCGGCAAGGGTGAACGTGCCCGTGATCGGTTTGCTCTTCGGCAACGGGTTGATCTGCGCTTGCAACATCAGCTCGCCGAGCTTGCCGCCACGGAAGTTCAGCTGGGTGTCGATACGCTTGGGGTTGAGCGTGGTTTCCAGCTTCAGCGTGTCATAGGGGAAATCCAGCCACTGGTCCTTGTCCTTGACGCGCAAGGTGCCGCCGCTGGCGTCCACCGAGACCACGCCTTTGGGGCCGCTGTCCGGCAGATCGAGCTGCAGGTCGGCGTTGAGCTTGCCCTTCCAGGCGAAATCCTTGGGCAAAAACGCCGCCAGGCTGTCGATGGGAAATTGCTTGAGGTGGTAGCGCAGCTTTGGCTCGGGCATCAGCCGCTGGTCTTCGCCGCACAGGCTGGCGGGGCCGGAGACCCAACAGTGTGCGGCAAACGTCAGCTTGCCATCGGCCATGCGTTCGATCTTCGCCGGTGCTTGCAGCTTCCAGTCCTGGCCGCCCGCTTGCACATCACCACTGGCGAGGCGCCCGCGCCAATTGCCTTTGTCGAGGTTGCCATCCAACGCCAGGGCCAGCTTGACCAAGGGGCCGGCCAGGTCCAGTTGGACCTTTTGGTTCTTGATATCGCCCCGGGCGCTGGCTGTCAGGGTGCCGACCTGGGTGTCACCGCTCTGAATGCCGCTGCCTTTGAGGTCGATCCTGGCGCGCTGGGCGCTATCGAGGCTGGCGTCGAGGGTAAGGCTTTGCAGGCGATTGTCGGCGAGCGCCAATTGCTGGCCTTTGAGGGCGAGCTTGCCTTGGGGGGCCTTGAGGCTACCGGCCACGTCGAGTCGGCCATTAACCTGCCCGCGCAACTGCGGCCACAGCTGGGCCAGGCGCGCCAGCTTGATATCGATCTGCCCAGCCAGGCGTTGTTGCAGGCTGCCGCTGCCGTTGATGCGGTTGTCGCCCAGGCGGATATCCACGTTGGCCAGGGTCCACTGCTCGCCCGCGCCTTCAGCCTTGGCCGCCAGCACGGCAGTTTGCCCGCGCAGGCGGCCCTTGAGGTCGAGGTCTGCATTCAGCTTGAGCTGCTCGTTCTTGAACTCGCCCTTGCTGCGCAGGGGGCCGGCCAAAGTGCCGGGCAGCTCAGCAACCCAGTACGCCGGATTCAGGGCCGACAGGTCCAGCGCGGTGTCCCAGGCGATGCCGTCGGCGAATTGCAGGTTCAAGTGGCCTTCGGCCTTGCCTTGGCCGGCGGTGAGTTTCAGCTCGGGCAGGAAGACTTGCTTGAGGTCGCCACTGAACGGCGTGACCACATTGAACTTGCCCGCCGGGCCGTCGAGGTCGGCCTTGAGGTTGCCCAGGTAGTTACCGTCTTTGTAGGAAACTTCACCATTAAACGTACGCAATACGACTTGCGGCTCGTCGACAACCGGATAGAGGCGATGCCAGGGGAAGTCCAGCCAATCGATATTGGCGTCGGCGCTGAAACCTTGCTGCCAATCCAGTTGGGCCGTCAGCTTAAGGCTTTGCTTGTCTCCGGCATTCAGGTCCAGGCCGTCGATCTGCGCGCCCTTGGCGTCAACCCGGCCTTGCAGCAGCACATCCACCGGGCCTTTTTCCGCAGGGAGCACGGCCTTGCCCAACAATTGGTAGCCGCGCTTCAAGTCACCTTTGGCGGTGAGGTCGAGTGTGTTGAGTTGCAAGGTGTCCGGCAGATCGGCGCTGGGCTTGAAACTGTCGGCGGTGATGTGCAATTGGGCCGGGAGGTTTTCTGCCAAGGGTTGCAGTTCGCCAGTGAGCTTGGCTGGCAAATAGCCGCTGCTGTCTGCATCCAGCGTGAGAGTCTTTAACAAATCGCCATCGATCTTCAACGCCACCTTCCAAGGTGCGCCGCCTGGCGCATACGGCAGGCTTACATTCCCAGTGGCGCTCAGCGGCCAATCGCCGGTGGGTTGCAGCAAGCCGGCCAGGTCCAGTACCAAGTCGTCCCGTTGCAGGTGCACGGCGTCGATTTGCAGACCGGCAGCCGTCCAATGCGCCGCCAATTGCAGGCCCCTGAGTTCTTCGCTGCCGTTGAACAGCAGGCTACCGACGCGAACGTCGCCCAACTGGATGGCTACGGGCAGTTTCAGGTCGGGTAACTGGATCGGGCCGCTGCTTTCCTCAGTGCCCGGCGGAAATTGCAGGCTGACCTGATCCACGTCCAACCGATTAATGCACAAGGTCATGCGCAACAGGCAGGCGGGCGACCAATCCACCGTCGGCGCCTGGAGTTCGACGCGGCTGCTGTCTTGTTGCCACAGCAGATGGTCGGCGCTCCACTGGCCGCCCAAATGCCCCTGGAAATGCTCTACGCTCAACCCCGGTACGCGGGCCAATGCCCAGCGGCTGCCGGCCTGGGTGCCGAGTAACGCCCACAGCGCCAATAACAGCACGGCAAGGATGGCAAGCACGGCCAGCCCCGCTATTTTCACACCACGCATCACAGCTCAGGCCCCATGGAAAAGTGCAATCGAACGCCGCCCGGATCTTCGAGGGCATGGGCCAGGTCAAGGCGGATCGGGCCGACCGGCGAGACCCAGCGGATACCGACGCCGACGCCGGTTTTCAGGCTGGGCAGGTCCAGGGAATTGAACGAGTTGCCCTGGTCGATAAACGTCGCGATCCGCCATTTCTCGGCGATGGAATATTGATACTCGGCGCTGAGGGCAACCATGTAGCGGCCACCGATGCGGTCGCCGCGGTCGTTCTCGGGCGACAGCGTCTGGTACTCATAACCGCGCACGCTCTGGTCACCACCGGCAAAAAAGCGCAACGACGGCGGCACCGATTTGTAACCGTTGGTGGCACTGCCGCCGACCTGGGCGCGGGCGAGAAAGCGGTGGTTGTCCCACAAGGTGGTCAGGCCCTTGACCATGGCCGTGCCGTAAAGCAGGTTGGTGTCGGAGCCCAAGCCCTCTTTGGCGACCTTGGTGTCGAATTGCAGACGATAGCCGTGGTGCGGGTCGATGCGGTTGTCGCTGCGCAGGTAGGCGTAGCTGATACCCGGCATCACCAGGTTGCTCAAGCCGGAGTCGTTGCCCAGGCGATACTCTTCGCGCTGATACTTGAGCGAGATTACTCGGGTCCAACCGCTGGGCAACTTGCTATGCCATTCTGGGCCGAGGGTGAGCAATTTACTCACGGTGTCGGTGTTGGCGAGTTCTTCGTTCTGATAGCCACCGGAGAAGCGCAGTTTGTCGGTGAGCGGGGGGTCGAGCGGAATGTCGTACCACAGGCCGACGTTCTGCCGCGGTGCCGACAGCTCGGCTTCCCAGCCATAGCTATGGCCTTGGGGGTTGACCCAGTGACGGGTCCAGTTGGCTTTGCCGCGCGGGCCAACGTCGGTCGAAAAGCCCAAACCCAGGCCCATGGTCCGCGGCTTGCGGGTTTCCAGACGCACGGCCACCGGGATGATGTCATTCGTCGAGGCGGCCGGCGCAGCGTCCACGCGCACGCCTTCGAAAAAACCACTGGCTTGTAGATTCTGGTTGAGTTCGGCGATCAATTCGGAATCGTAGGGCGTACCGCTTTTGAACGGCACCATGCGTTGCAGCAGCTCTTCGTCAAACGGCGTGTCGCCGGCAAAGCTCACCTTGCCCAAGGTGTAGCGCGGGCCGCTGTCATAGATGAGTTCGATATCGGCGACGCCCGCCTGCGGGTCCACCAACAGTTTCTGTTTGGTAAAACGCCCGCTGAAGAAGCCGTAGCGCGAGGCCTGGTTCTGGATCAGCCGCTTGGCGTCTTCGTAATGACCGTGGTTGAGCACGGCGCCGGATTTGAGGTCGTCGCTGACGGGCACGCGAAAAGCTTTGAGGTCTGCGGCTTGGCCGTCGACCCGTAGGGTCACGTCTCGCAAATGCACCGGCTCGCCGGGCTCGATGGTGAGGATCAGGCGCGGGTTCTTGCCGTCCTTCACATCACTTTCGATCTTTGGCTGATAGAAGCCCAGGGCCTGGGCTGCTTTACGCGCCTGCTCCTCGGCGCCACGGCTGAACCGCAGCAAGGCCTCTTCATCACGATCGCCCACCCCGCCGATGTAGCCTTCGATGTTGGCTTTCAACGCATCGTTTGAGGGATTGATCCGCACGTCCAATTCGCTTTGCGCCAACGCGCCGCAGCTTGTGAACAGCAGAATCAAGCCGCTGGTAAATCTTCCTGGAAACTTCATAGGCGCGGATGCTACACGAGCTGGAGAGCACTTTAGAACTCGGAAAATTCTGAAAAATTCTGCATCAAGCCGTTGCAGCATGTGACGACTGCGGGTTGGGATGAAAAAACACGTGCTCCACGACAGGTCCTACAGCGACTTCACCGATCTCTTCATACCCCTGGCGCTTGTAGAAATCCAGGTAGCGAGAATTGCCGGTGTCCAGCACCACACCGGACGAGTGCGGGTCGTCGGCACACCAGTTGTGCACCGCTTCCAGCAACTGCTCGCCGTAGTGTTTGCCCTGGAATTGCGGGTGAATACCCAGCAGCGGCAGCACGTGTACCGACTCACTTGGCAGGCACGCCAGCACCGCATGGTGGTAGTCGAGGTAAAGCCGCGTGCCGCGCACGCCGGTGCTCAGCCACATGCGGATTTGCCAGGCCCAGCTTTCGGTAATCCCCAGGCGCCGCTGCGGGGGGGCGATCAGGGCGATGCCGATGAGCCGGTCATTGACGAATAGGCCGATGGCCGGAAGCTTCTGGAAGAAATGCTGCTTGACCAGTTCGCGCACGGTGGCGCGCACTCGCTGCTCATAACCTGAACGTTCCGCTTCAAAGATATAGGCAAACGTTGGCTCATGCCGGTAGGCCTGGTACAGCAGGGAGCGGGCCTCGCGGGAGTAGCCGCTGTTGAGCAAGCGGATTTCGCCAATGGCGGTCGAAGTGTCTGGCATACCGTGAATCTCCCTGGGCACCGCTCAGAAGGCGGCGTTCTTATGGGTACGAACCCACGCAGCACGAGTCGTTCCCAGACATTAGCAGCGCAACTGCCCTACCGCCACGCTGGCCCCCGTCCGACTTGTCGGCTAGCATCGCCCTTTTGCCAGGACTGGACTGCCGACCATGAAAATCGTCTCCTTCAATATCAACGGGCTGCGCGCCCGTCCTCATCAGCTGGCGGCGCTGATCGAGAAGCACCAGCCGGATGTGATCGGCCTGCAGGAAACCAAAGTCCACGACGACCAGTTCCCGTTGGCCGAAGTACAGGCCCTTGGCTATCATGTGTACTACCATGGGCAAAAAGGCCATTACGGTGTGGCTCTGCTCTCGCGCCTGCCGGCGTTGAGCCTGCACAAGGGTTTTGCCACCGACGAAGAAGACGCCCAGCGCCGGTTTATCTGGGGCACCTTCGCCGACGAAAACGGCCAACCGGTCACCATCATGAATGGCTATTTCCCCCAGGGCGAAAGCCGCGACCACCCGACCAAGTTCCCGGCCAAGCAGCGCTTCTATGAAGACCTGCAACAGTTGCTGGAAAGCCAGTTCAGCAATGACCAGGCGCTGGTAGTGATGGGCGACGTGAATATTTCCCCGGAAGACTGCGACATCGGCATCGGCGCCGACAACGCCAAGCGCTGGCTCAAGACGGGCAAGTGCAGCTTCCTGCCCGAAGAACGCGAATGGATGGCCCGCCTCAAGAACTGGGGCCTGGTGGACAGCTTCCGCCACCTCAACCCGGACGTGGCCGACCGCTTCAGTTGGTTCGACTACCGCAGCCGTGGGTTTGAAGATGAGCCTAAGCGCGGGCTGCGGATCGACGTGATCCTGGCGTCCAATGGCTTGCTGCCAAGGGTCAAGGATGCGGGCGTAGATTATGATCTGCGCGGGCTGGAGAAGCCGTCTGACCATGCGCCGATCTGGCTTGAATTGAGCTGACAACATCGTCCAATGTGGGAGCTGGCTCCCACAATTGGATCCATGGCTTATCAGTCACATTGTTGAAACCTGCCTGACTTATTCTCGCGGCACTCCCTTTGGCTTAAGAAGGTGCCGGCATGATGCTGCGCGTTCTGTTTCTGCTGGCGCTCTTTCCTCTCTACGCTGTTTCCGCCCCCCTACCCGCTCCCGATCAAGGCCCTGCATTACGCATCCAGGGTTCCAATACCATTGGCGCGGCGCTGGGGCCGGCGTTGGTCAAGGGATTGATGGAACATCAGGGCCTGCAGGCCGTTCGCATTGAACCGGCGCAAGGTGCCAATGAACAACGCGTGACCGGCAAGACGCGCCTAGGCAAGACCGTGTCGATCGAGGTCGCTGCCCACGGCTCCAGCACCGGTTTCATGGCGCTGAAAAAAGCCACGGCCGACCTGGCGGCCTCGTCTCGTCCGATCAAGGACAGTGAACTGGTCGACCTCGACCCCCTCGGCGACCTGAAAAGCCCCGACGCCGAACAGGTGATCGCCATCGACGGCCTGGCCATCATCCTCAACCCGCGAAACCCGTTGAACGCCTTGAATACCGAGCAACTGGCGCAGATCTTCAATGGCGAAATCAGCACGTGGGAAGCATTAGGTGGGGTCGGCGGGCCGATTCATTTGTATGCGCGCGATGATCAGTCCGGCACCTACGACACCTTCAAGGAACTGGTGCTTCGCTTGCGTGGCAAGCCGCTCGCCGCAGGTGCCAAACGTTTCGAGTCCAGCGAACAGCTGTCCGACGCGGTCAGCCAGGACCCGCAGGGCATCGGTTTTATCGGCCTGCCCTACGTGCGTCAGGCCAAGGCAGTGGCGATTGTGGATGGCGACTCGCAACCCATGTTGCCGCTCAACAGCCTGATTGCCACCGAGGATTACCCGCTGTCGCGCCGGCTGTTTTTCTACCTGCCGCCATCGGGGCGCAACCCATGGGCCAAGGCACTGGTGGACTTCACCCAGAGCAGCAAGGGCCAGGCGATTGTCGCGGCCAACGGGTTTATCGCGCAGCAGGTACAGGCGATCGCCGTCGAGCCGCGCGCGTCGATGCTCGAGGACTATCAAGCCATCGCGCGTGACGCTCAGCGTTTGACCGTGAATTTTCGCTTCGAAGAAGGCAGTGCCAGCCTGGACAACAAAGCGCGCCAGGATTTGCAGCGGGTGGTGGCGTACCTGAAAAGTCACAACAAGCTGGATAAGCAGGTGACATTGGTGGGGTTTGGTGATGTCAACAATGACCCGCAACGGGCGGCGTTGTTGTCTAAGTTGAGGGCGATGGCGGTGCGTCGGGAGCTGGTGAAGAACGGTGTGATACTGCGCGATATTCGTGGGTTTGGGGCACAGATGCCGGTGGCGGCGAATACGGCGGATGAAGGCAGGATCAAGAATCGGCGGGTGGAGGTTTGGGTGTATTGAGATCTAAGTCTTGTGGTGTTTTGACTGGCCGCCTCGCGAGCAAGCCCCACATTCGACCGCATTCTTACTGAAGATATGCGGTCAACTCTGGGAGCGGGCTTGCTCGCGAATGCAGGCGACGCGGTCTTATTGACCGCCGCGCATCAGTTCTTTAGGCACATATTTGCCAATCTCAAACTTGCCAATCGCGGCGCGGTGCACTTCATCCGGCCCATCCGCCAACCGCAGCGTACGTTGCATGGCGTACATATAGGCCAGCGGGAAGTCGTTGGAGACGCCCGCGCCGCCGTGGATCTGGATCGCACGGTCAATCACCTTCAAGGCCACATTTGGTGCGACCACTTTGATCTGGGCGATTTCACTTTTCGCGACCTTGTTGCCCACGGTATCCATCATGTACGCCGCCTTCAAGGTCAGCAGGCGCGCCATGTCGATCTCCATGCGTGAGTCGGCGATCTTGTCGATATTGCCGCCCAAACGGGCCAGCGGCTTGCCGAACGCGGTACGGCTGACGGAGCGTTTGCACATCAATTCCAGTGCACGCTCAGCCATGCCGACGGAGCGCATGCAGTGGTGGATACGGCCTGGGCCCAAGCGGCCCTGGGCAATCTCAAAACCACGGCCTTCGCCGAGCAGCACGTTTTCATAGGGCACGCGCACATTGTCGAACAGCACTTCAGCATGCCCATGGGGCGCGTCGTCGTAGCCGAACACGGGCAGCGGGCGCACGATCTTCACGCCGGGGGTGTCCACCGGTACCAGGATCATCGAGTGTTGCTGATGGCGCGGCGCATCCGGGTTGCTCAGGCCCATGAAGATCAGGATTTTACAGCGCGGGTCGCAGGCGCCGGAGGTCCACCATTTCTTGCCATTGATCACCCATTCGTCGCCCTGGCGCTCGGCGCGGGCAGCCATGTTGGTGGCGTCCGAAGACGCTACGTCCGGTTCGGTCATGGCGAAGGCTGAGCGGATTTCACCGCGCAGCAGCGGCGCCAACCAGCGTTGTTTTTGCTCTTCGTTGGCGTAGCGCACCAACACTTCCATATTGCCGGTATCGGGAGCGGAGCAGTTGAACGGCTCTGGACCCAACAGTGAGCGACCCATGATTTCGGCCAGCGGCGCGTATTCAAGGTTGGTGAGGCCAGCGCCCAGTTCGGATTCCGGCAGGAACAGGTTCCACAGGCCTTCGGCTTTAGCGCGGGCTTTCAACTCTTCCATGATTGCGGTGGGTTGCCAGCGATCACCTTCGCTGACCTGGCGTTCGAACACCGGCTCGGCCGGATAAACGTAAGCATCCATAAATGCAGTGACGCGTTCACGCAGTTCCTGAACCTTGGGCGAATAGGCGAAATCCATGAGCAGCTCCCTTCTCTGAGAGGTTGTTTAGGTCATGCAATCGATGCTAGAACAGCGTTGATAATTTACCTAGCCTATTCTCGGCGTGTATTAACATTCATCACCGATATATGATCGGCCTATCGGCACCCTAACAATAAGAGCGCAACCCAATGAATCTGAGCAAGGTCGACCTCAACCTGTTTATCGTTTTTGACGCGATCTACACCGAAGCCAACCTGACCCGCGCCGGGCAGATTGTCGGCATCACCCAACCGGCGGTGTCCAACGCTCTGGCACGCCTGCGCGAGACCTTCAACGACCCGCTGTTCGTGCGTACGGCTCAAGGCATGGTGCCCACGCCGATGGCGCAGAACATCATCGGCCCCGTGCGTAATGCCCTGTCGTTGCTGCGGGTGTCAGTGCAGGAAAGCCGGATTTTCAACCCGCAGCAGGCGGCCAAGACCTACCGCATCAGCATGACCGACCTCACCGAGGCAGTGATTCTGCCGCCGCTGTTCCAGCGCTTGCGCCGCTTGGCGCCGACGGTGGTGATCGAGAGCTTCCTGTCCAAACGCCGCGAGACCACCAAGGAATTGGCCGCCGGGCGCCTGGACTTTGCGGTGGATGCGCCGCTCAACACCGACCCACAGGTGCGCCACGTCAAGCTGATGGAAGACCGCTATGTGTGCGCTATGCGCAAGGGTCATCCCATGGCTGGCAAAGACAAGCTGACACTGGATGACTACCTGACGCTGACCCACATCCATATCTCCAGCCGTCGCAACGGCTTGGGGCACGTTGACCTGGCACTGGGCAAAATGGGCATCCAGCGAAAGATCGCGCTGCGCTCCCAGCACTACCTGATGGCCTCGCAAGTGCTGCAGCAGACCGACATGGTCATGACCGTGCCAGAACGCTTCGCTCGACGCCACGAACTGCACTGGTTCAACCTGCCGGTCAACGATGTGCCGCCAGTCGAAACCCACCTGTACTGGCACGAAAGCACTGACCAGGACCCTGCCAATCGATGGATGCGTGAGCAAATGATCGAGTTGTGTCAGCAGGTGACGGCCCATGAAAAAAAACTGGACGGCAAACAACCCTGACGGTAGTGAGCGCGATCCTTGACGTTAACGTCAAGCAGCCATTAGCTTAGCGCCCAAGACATCTTCTCGGGCACATCCATGAGCACGACCTACAGCATCTCCGACCTCGCCCGCGAGCTCGACATCACCACACGCGCCATTCGCTTCTACGAAGAACAAGGCCTGCTGGCCCCGGAACGCCGGGGCCAGGAGCGCATCTACTCGGCGCGCGACAAGGTCAGCCTCAAGCTGATACTGCGTGGCAAGCGCATCGGTTTCTCCCTGGCCGAATGCCGCGAGCTGATCGAGCTCTACGACCCCTCCGGCGGCAACCACATCCAACTCAACAGCATGCTGGCCAAGATCGCCGAGCGCCGTGAACAGTTGGAACAGCAACTGCTGGATATCGAACAAATGAAGCTGGAGCTGGACACCGCGGAAGAGCGCTGCACCCAGGCCCTGGCCCACACCATGAGCCAAGCTGGCCATTGATCAGAAGGTAACTGCCATGTCCCTCCCCTCACACGTACGCCTGGTGGAAGTCGGCCCGCGCGACGGTTTGCAGAACGAAGCCCACCCCATCAGCGTGGCGGACAAAGTTCAACTGGTGGACGCCCTCAGTGCCGCGGGCTTGAGCTACATCGAAGTCGGCAGTTTTGTATCGCCCAAATGGGTGCCGCAGATGGCTGGTTCTGCCGAGGTGTTTGCACAGATTCAGCGTAAAGCTGGCGTGACCTATGGTGCCCTGGCGCCTAACCTGCGGGGTTTTGAGGACGCGTTGGCGGCCGGCGTTAAGGAAGTAGCGGTGTTTGCGGCGGCGTCCGAGGCGTTCTCCCAGCGCAATATCAACTGCTCCATCAACGAAAGCCTGGAACGCTTCGCGCCGATCATGGCCGCGGCCAAGCAACATGGGATCAGCGTGCGTGGTTATGTGTCGTGCGTGCTGGGTTGCCCGTATGAGGGCCAGATCGCGCCGGAACAGGTGGCGATGGTCGCGCGCGAGTTGTATGCCATGGGCTGCTATGAAGTGTCCCTGGGCGACACCATTGGCACCGGCACGGCGGGCGCGACGCGGCGACTGTTCGAGGTGGTCGGCGCCCACGTGCCACGAGAAAAGTTGGCCGGGCACTTCCATGACACCTATGGCCAGGCCGTTGCGAATATCTACGCCAGCCTGTTGGAAGGAATCACAGTGTTCGACAGCTCAATCGCGGGCCTTGGCGGTTGCCCGTATGCCAAAGGCGCCAGCGGTAACGTTGCTACCGAAGATGTGGTGTACCTGCTCAACGGCTTGGGCATCGAAACCGGTATCGACCTGGAGGCGTTGATTCGTGCGGGCCAGCAGATCAGCAACGTGCTGGGCCGACCGACAGGGTCGCGTGTGGCCAAGGCGCTCAACGCCGGTTGAGTAGCGTAGCCGTGACAATGTGTTACCGCACACCTACACATCGAGTAACACGGAAACATATTTCGGCGTGATTGCCGTAGGCCAACCCCTACATAAAAATCAAGCCATTGATTTTAAAGGAAATTATAAAGTTGGCACGGCTTCTGCTATCTCTATGGCATAACAAGAATAAAAAGCGCCAAACCTAATAAAAATAAGACGAAACGACTCTGACATAACAAAAACAACACGGCAGAGACGCAGCTAACAGATTTTTTTGGAGAAGATGTGCTTCGCAGGGTACGGCGTGCCGAAACCCGCAACCGGTTAGAGAAAAATAAAACTACCTCAGGTAGCTACCCACTGGTTGGATCGATAACGAAGAAGCAGGTCAGCGCTCAAAAAAATACGTTTGCTCTTGACTCCGAATGGGGGTCGCCAAAAACAGCGGTAAAGGGTAACGGTTACCAAAAACAACAATAGACCGCCCCTCAATAATAAAAAAAGAGCACGCAACGACAAATTAAAGGGGACCCTCGGGTCCCCTTTGTGCTTTCTGCACCGTGCGATTACAGGGCGGTCCCACCTGAGGCCGCGACGTTGTTGAACACCCGCCGCGTCAAGGTGTGCAGCGCTCATTGTGCCAGCGCCCGCCGCTCAGCCCCTAGCTGCTTGAGTTCGCGCTCGTAAAACGCGCTTTGCATCGCGCCATTCACCAGGATTTGATCCCTGCGCATACTCAACAGGCGCGCGAACCGGTAAGCAGTAGACATGCACCACGCTTCAGGCGTCGTCGCGCAACTCCTCGATGCTGATCTCGCGCATGCGGAATTTCTGAACCTTGCCCGTGACCGTCATTGGAAACTCCTCCACGATCTTGAAATGCTTGGGCGTCTTGAAATGCGCGATTCGCCCCTTGCACCAGGTGTGCAGCTCCAATTCATTGGCCACATGGCCTGGATGAAACTTGACCCAGGCGACGATGGCTTCACCGAAGCGTTCATCCGGAATGCCGATCACCTGCACATCCGCCACTGCCGGATGGGTGAAGAAAAACTCCTCCAACTCGCGCGGGTATACGTTCTCGCCACCGCGAATGATCATGTCCTTGTTGCGCCCCGCGATGCATACATAACCCTGGGCGTCCATGCTCGCCAAGTCGCCGGTGTGCATCCAGCCGGCGTCATCGATGGCCTCGCGGGTGGCATCGGGGTTATTCCAGTAGCCGAGCATCACGCTGTAGCCACGGGTGCATAACTCGCCGATTTCACCACGTACGACGGTATTGCCGTCAGCGTCGATGATCTTGTTTTCCAGCTGCGGCTGGGTGCGGCCGACCGTGGTGACGCGACGTTCCAGGTCATCATCCGCGCCGGTTTGTAGGGACACCGGGCTGGTTTCGGTCATGCCGTAGGCAATCTGCACCTCACTCATGTGCATCTCGTTGATAACCCGGCGCATCACTTCGATAGGGCACGTCGCACCGGCCATGATGCCGGTGCGCAAGGTAGACAGGTCGAAGTCGCCGAGACGTGGGTGATCGAGCATGGCGATAAACATGGTCGGCACGCCGTACAGGCCGGTGGCGCGCTCTTCGGCGACGGCAGTGAGGGTCAGCAGAGGGTCGAAGCCGTCATTGGGGTAAATCATGGTGGTGGCGTGGGTGATGCAGCCCAGGTTGCCCATCACCATGCCAAAGCAGTGATACAGCGGCACCGGGATCACCAGGCGATCCTGCGCGGTCAAACCCAGGCTTTCACCGACCATGTAGCCGTTATTGAGAATGTTGTGATGACTGAGGGTCGCGCCCTTGGGGAAGCCGGTGGTGCCGGAGGTGTACTGGATATTCACGGCTTGGTCGAAGTGCAGGCTGGCCTGGCGGTTGTGTAACTGTTCGGGCGCAATGCCAGCGCCGAGCGCGGCCAACTGCGACCAGGGCAGGAATCCCGTAGGCGGACTGGGGTCGAGGCTGATCATGCCGCGCAGCTCGGGCTTCAATTCCTGGAGCATCGCGTGGTAATCGGACGTCTTGAACGACCCGGCGCATACCAGCCACTGGCAACCGGACTGCTTGAGCACGTACTCCAATTCACTGCTGCGGTACGCCGGATTGATATTGACCAGGATCACACCCAGCTTGGCACTGGCGATCTGGCTGATACACCACTCGGCGCAATTGGGTGCCCAGATACCCAGGCGATCACCGATCTGCATGCCCAGCGCGAGGAATGCGCGGGCATGTAAATCCACGGCCTGCGCCAGTTGCTGCCAGGTGTAGCGCTGCTGTTGATGGCGCACCACCAGCGCCTCGCCATCGGGAAACTGTGCAACGGTGCGATCAAAGGCCTGGCCAATCGTCATGGCCAGCAAGGTCTTGTCCTGAACGCCACGGCTGTAGCTCTGATTCGATTGATCCATAACGACCCCTGTTGTCTTTTTTGTAGGTTGACGTAAACGTAAACTACGATTGACAGCGCCTTAACGCAAGCTTACGTTAACGTAAAGGTGAACGCCCTCCCCTGGCGCGCCATCCACACAAAAACAACGCTCACATTAAGGTGCCCGTCCATGAGTTACCCGTCCCTGAACTTCGCTCTCGGTGAAACCATCGACATGCTGCGTGACCAGGTGCAGTCGTTCGTGGGCAAGGAAATCGCGCCCCGTGCGGCACAGATCGATATCGACAACCTGTTCCCAGCGGACCTGTGGTGCAAGTTCGGCGACATGGGCCTGTTAGGCATTACTGTGCCAGAAGAGTACGGCGGCGCCGGCCTGGGTTACCTGGCGCACGTGGTGGCCATGGAAGAAATCAGCCGCGGTTCGGCGTCGGTGGCCTTGTCCTATGGCGCGCACTCCAACCTGTGCGTAAACCAGATCAACCGCAACGGCAACCACGAACAGAAACTCAAGTACCTGCCCAAACTCATCAGCGGCGAACACGTCGGCGCGTTAGCCATGAGCGAGCCGAACGCCGGTTCCGATGTGGTCTCGATGAAACTGCGCGCGGATAAGCGCGGCGATCATTACGTGCTCAACGGCAGCAAGACCTGGATCACCAACGGCCCTGACGCCAGCACCTACGTGATCTACGCTAAGACCGACCTGGAAAAAGGTGCCCACGGCATCACCGCGTTTATCGTCGAGCGCGACTGGAAAGGCTTCAGCCGCAGCAACAAGTTCGACAAGCTAGGCATGCGCGGCTCCAACACCTGCGAACTGTTTTTCGATGACGTCGAAGTGCCCGAAGAAAACATCCTCGGTGTACTCAATGGCGGCGTGAAAGTGCTGATGAGCGGCCTGGACTACGAACGCGTGGTGCTCTCCGGTGGTCCCACCGGGATCATGCAGGCCTGCATGGACCTGATCGTGCCCTACATCCACGACCGCAAGCAGTTCGGCCAGAGCATCGGCGAATTCCAGCTGATCCAGGGCAAGGTCGCCGACATGTACACCCAACTCAACGCCAGCCGCGCCTATCTCTACGCGGTGGCCCAGGCCTGCGAACGTGGCGAAACCACGCGCAAGGATGCGGCTGGGGTGATCCTCTACAGCGCCGAACGCGCCACACAAATGGCCCTCGATGCGATCCAGATTCTCGGTGGCAACGGCTACATCAACGAATTCCCTGCCGGGCGCCTGCTGCGCGATGCCAAGCTGTACGAAATCGGCGCCGGCACCAGTGAGATCCGCCGGATGCTGATCGGCCGCGAACTCTTTAACGAGACGAAATGAATTTCGTCAGCCGCAAGTGCCAAGCTTCAAGCTGCAAGAGGACCGCGTTTACTTGCAGCTTGTGGCTGACAGCTTGCAGTTCGTAGCTCGCAACGCCTACGGAGTAAGCCATGCTTTTACACACCCAGCTCAACCCACGCTCGGCGGAGTTTGCCGCCAACAGCGCGGCGATGCGCCAACAGGTCGACGCCCTGCACAGCCTGCTCGCCCATGTGCAGCAAGGCGGCGGCGCCAAGGCTCAGGAACGGCACACGTCGCGCGGCAAATTGCTGCCACGCGAGCGCATCAACCGCCTTCTCGACCCAGGCTCGCCGTTTCTCGAACTCAGCCAATTGGCCGCTTATCAGGTGTATGGCGAAGATGTGCCCGCCGCTGGCGTAATTGCCGGGATCGGCCGCGTGGAGGGCGTCGAATGCATGATTGTCGCCAACGATGCCACCGTAAAAGGCGGCTCCTACTACCCCCTGACTGTAAAAAAGCACCTGCGCGCGCAAACCATCGCCGAGCAGAATCGCCTGCCGTGCATTTACCTGGTGGACTCCGGTGGCGCCAACCTGCCACGTCAGGATGAAGTGTTTCCGGACCGCGAGCACTTCGGGCGGATCTTCTTCAACCAAGCCAATATGAGCGGCCAAGGCATCCCGCAGATTGCCGTGGTAATGGGCTCATGCACCGCCGGCGGTGCTTATGTGCCGGCGATGGCGGACGAGGCAATCATGGTGCGCAACCAGGCGACGATATTCCTCGCCGGACCGCCTTTGGTGAAGGCTGCCACCGGTGAAGTAGTCAGCGCCGAAGACCTCGGCGGTGCCGATGTTCACTGCAAGATCTCTGGCGTGGCCGACCACTACGCCGACAGCGATGAACACGCCCTGGCGCTGGCCCGGCGCAGCGTGGCCAACCTCAACTGGCGCAAGCAGGGCGAACTGTTGCAGCGCACGCCCGTAGCACCGCTGTACAGCTGCGAAGAGCTTTACGGTGTGATCCCGGCCGACGCCAAGCAGCCCTTTGACGTACGCGAAGTGATCGCACGGCTGGTCGACGGCTCGGTGTTCGATGAGTTCAAAGCACTGTTCGGTACCACGCTGGTGTGCGGCTTTGCGCACCTGCACGGCTACCCGATGGCGATACTGGCCAACAACGGGATTCTGTTTGCCGAGGCGGCGCAAAAAGGCGCGCACTTTATCGAGTTGGCCTGTCAGCGCGGCATTCCCCTGCTGTTCCTGCAGAACATCACCGGCTTTATGGTCGGGCAGAAATACGAAGCTGGCGGCATTGCCAAACACGGCGCCAAGCTGGTCACCGCAGTGGCCTGCGCCAAGGTGCCGAAGTTCACGGTGATCATCGGTGGCAGCTTTGGTGCCGGTAACTATGGCATGTGCGGCCGTGCCTATGACCCGCGTTTCTTGTGGATGTGGCCGAACGCACGCATCGGCGTGATGGGGGCCGAACAGGCGGCCGGCGTGCTGGTGCAGGTAAAACGTGAGCAGGCTGAACGCGCGGGCGTTGGTTTCAGCGCCGAAGAAGAATCCGCGATCAAGCAGCCACTCCTCGACCAGTACGAAACCCAGGGCCACCCCTACTATTCCAGCGCGCGCCTGTGGGACGACGGTGTCATCGACCCGTTGCAGACCCGTGACGTGCTGGCCCTGGCCTTGTCCGCCTCGCTGAACGCCCCCATCGAGCCGAGCCGCTTCGGCGTGTTCCGCATGTAAATGGAGCTGCACCCCATGAGCGATTTCAATACCCTCGAACTGATCACCGACAGCCGTGGTTTTGCCACGCTGTGGCTCAGTCGTGAAGCCAAGAACAACGCATTCAACGCCCAGATGATCCGCGAACTGATCATCGCCCTCGACCAAGTGCAAGGCGATCCGTCCTTGCGCTTTTTAGTCCTGCGCGGGCGAGGCAAGCACTTCAGTGCCGGCGCAGACCTGGCCTGGATGCAGCAATCGGCCGAATTGGATTACCACACCAACCTGGACGACGCCCGCGAACTGGCGGAGCTGATGTACAACCTGGCCAAGCTGAAAATCCCGACACTGGCGGTGGTACAAGGCGCGGCCTACGGCGGCGCACTGGGCCTGATCAGTTGCTGCGACATGGCGATTGGCGCGGACGATGCGCAGTTCTGTCTGTCGGAAGTGCGCATTGGCTTGGCGCCGGCGGTGATCAGCCCGTTTGTGGTACAGGCCATTGGTGAACGCGCGGCACGGCGCTATGCGCTGACCGCTGAACGCTTTGGCGGCCAGCGCGCACGGGATATCGGTTTGCTGGCGGAGAGCTACCCAATCGACGCGCTGGACCAGCAGGTGGAGCAGTGGGTCGCCAACCTGTTGCAAAACAGCCCGGCGGCAATGCGTGCCAGCAAAGACTTGCTGCGCGAAGTCGGCAACGGCGCCCTCACCCCGGCCCTGCGCCGCTATTGCGAAAATGCGATTGCGCGCATTCGCGTCAGTGCCGAGGGCCAGGAAGGTTTGCGCGCCTTCCTGCAAAAACGTCCTCCGAACTGGAAGCTCCAGGAGCCGCTTTCATGAGCCTATTGACGACCCTGCTGGTAGCCAATCGTGGCGAGATCGCTTGCCGCGTGATGCGCACCGCCAAGGCCATGGGCCTGAAAACCGTGGCCGTACACAGCGCCACCGACCGCGATGCGCGACATAGTCGCGAGGCAGATATCCGTGTCGACCTGGGCGGCAGCAAGGCCACTGACAGTTACCTGCAAATCGATAAACTGATCGCCGCCGCCCAGGCCAGTGGCGCCCAGGCAATTCACCCAGGCTATGGTTTTCTGTCGGAGAACGCCGGGTTTGCCCGCGCGATTGAAGCCGCCGGCTTGATCTTCCTCGGGCCGCCCGCCTCGGCCATCGATGCCATGGGCAGCAAGTCGGCTGCAAAGGCGCTGATGGAAACCGCCGGCGTGCCGCTGGTGCCGGGTTATCACGGCGAGGCCCAGGACTTGGAAACCTTCCGCGCGGCCTGCGAGCGTATCGGCTACCCCGTACTGCTCAAGGCCACGGCCGGTGGCGGTGGCAAAGGCATGAAGGTGGTCGAGGACGTCAGCCAACTGGCCGAGGCCCTGGCCTCGGCACAACGTGAGGCGCTGTCGTCTTTCGGCAATGGGCAGATGCTGGTTGAAAAATACCTGCTCAAGCCGCGTCACGTGGAGATCCAGGTGTTTGCCGATCAGCATGGGCATTGCCTGTACCTCAATGAACGGGATTGCTCGATACAGCGGCGCCACCAAAAAGTCGTCGAGGAAGCGCCGGCTCCAGGCTTGAGTGTTGAACAACGCAAAGCCATGGGCGAAGCCGCTGTGCGTGCGGCCCAGGCCATCGGGTATGTCGGCGCAGGTACCGTGGAGTTTTTGCTGGACGCTCGCGGTGAGTTCTTCTTCATGGAGATGAACACGCGTCTGCAGGTGGAGCATCCGGTGACCGAGGCGATTACCGGCCTCGACCTGGTGGCCTGGCAGATTCGTGTCGCTCAGGGCGAGGCGCTGCCGATCACCCAGGAGCAGGTGCCGCTGATCGGCCATGCGATCGAAGTACGCCTGTATGCCGAGGACCCGGCCAATGATTTCCTGCCCGCCACCGGGCACCTGACGCTGTACCGCGAATCGGCGTCGGGCGCTGGCCGCCGCGTGGACAGCGGTGTCGAGCAAGGCGATAGCGTGTCGCCCTACTACGACCCGATGCTGGGCAAGCTGATTGCCTGGGGCGAGGACCGTGAACAGGCGCGCCTGCGCCTGCTGGGCATGCTGGATGAGTTTGCCGTGGGTGGCCTGAAGACCAACCTGGGCTTTTTGCGGCGCATTATCGGGCATCCGGCGTTTGCGGCAGCCGAGTTGGATACCGGCTTTATTCCGCGCTATCAGGATGAGCTGCTGCCGACACCTGGCGAACTGAGCAATGAGTTCTGGCAGGCAGCGGGCGCGGCGTTCATACAGACCTTGCCGGCCGGTGAAGGGCCTTGGGCAGATAAGCGAGGCTTTCGTGCCGGTTTACCTGCCGAGGTTTCGCTGCATTTGAGCTGCAATGGTCAGGATCGGCTGGTGACACTCGCTGCCGATACCGCGCAATTGCGCGGTGAACAGTTGTTGATCGAGCACCAGGGCGTGCGCCTTGGCCATCTGGCTGTGCGCCACGACCGCACGGTGTACCTGCGTTGGGACGGCGAGGTGCATGCCGTCAGCCTGTTTGACCCGATTGCAGCGGTCGACGCCAGCGGCGCTCATCAAGGTGGCCTTACGGCACCGATGAACGGCAGCATCGTGCGCGTGCTGGTGCAGGTCGGGGACAACGTGGAGGCCGGCACGCAACTGGTGGTGCTGGAGGCTATGAAGATGGAACACAGCATTCGCGCGCCCCAGGCTGGAGTGGTCAAGGCGCTGTTCTGCCAGGAAGGCGAAATGGTTGCCGAAGGTTGCGCGTTGGTGGAGCTGGAAACAGCGGGCTAGAACTTTGCCGTGGCCTGCACAACGACGCCAAGAATGCGGCAATCGCCGGTGAACTGCCGTTTCGGGTAAGTCGGATTGAGCGGCACCAGATAGAGCTGGCCGCTCTCCTCCAGCAGCTGACGGAAGGTCGCCTGCGGGCTATCGGCCCATTGGGCGACCACCAGCTTGCCGGGCTCGGCGGCAATGGCCGGATCGACCAGAATCATCATGCCCGCACTCACGCTGAGCCCGCTGGGTGCCGTCATGGCATCGCCTGTGACCGGCAGCCAAAAGGCATCGCCGTGGGCATGATAATCCGTCAACTCGAAGCGGGCGGTGCCATAAGGCATTCGCTCTTCGCGGATTTCGCACAGCCCTTTCCAGTCGCTGACCGGATAGCGGAAATACGGGTTGTAGTTTTTCTCCTGAGGCACTTCATCGACCCGCTCGCGAATATCCAGCGCGACCTCCAGGTAGCCCAGGCCCAACGCCGCCAATACCCGGTTCATGTCCGCCAGGCTGGGTGCACGGCGCTTGTTGAGCCAATGGCCCACGCCCCCCTGGGACATACCCAAGCGTTCAGCCAACTCACCTTGCGTGACCTTGCGGTCTTCCATGTTGGCCTTGACCAACGCGATCCAGTTATCCATGGGGCTGACAATACGTGACGTAGTTTTCAGGGCAATAAACAGTTTGTAGTAATCCATAAAACGACATAAATACGATACGTACTATCATCGGACATAAGGTTTTCGACACCCACCCAGAGTACCGCCCCTTATGACGACAAGCCCGCTTCTCCTGCCTGAAATCCCGGAAGACGACGAATTGCACGACCTGCTCAGCAGCGGTGCCGCCAAGCGTGCGTTGGACTTTTACTTGAAAGAGGATATGTCGACATCAACCCCTGAAAAGGCCTTGTTTGCCATCAATGCAGGCATCAGCCAGGAGGATGCCCTGGTGCACGCCTCGGAGCTGTTGCGCAGCGCTGCGGCCACGGCCTATGCATCAGCGAGCAGCCATCAGGGCAGTCATCGTGACATGGCGTTTTCAGTGGTGTATTTGATCGATATGGCGAAGGCGATGGTGGAGCGGTCGTTGCAAGTGCCAGAGGCTCAAGCGAATAGATAACTGGCGGTTAGAAAAAATATTTCTATCCCAAGGATAAAAACATTTGACTTGCAAATGATAATGATTATTATTGGGCCTAGCTGATCGCGAGATCAGTCGATAGACCAAGGGACCTTAGGTCGGACTCTTGGAATATCTCCTCATCAGGCTAATCACGGTTTTTGACCCGGCTCTTTGGCCGGGTCTTTTTTTTGCCAGTTTCCCTGGCGTGGCTTCAGGCTAATGAAGACTGTGTGCGACTTGATGGCGCGCATGGTAGCAAACGACCATCGCCAAAAGAAAGCCAGCGGATAGCTCTAGCCCACATCTTTGCGAATTAGCGCTTGAGAATCAATCTCATAGATTCTAAGCTGCCGCGGCGTCAAGGAAGACGCCCCCTCCCTCTCGCAACAATTTTGCATCCGATCTTTACCAGACTCCTGTGTAATATAGCCGCCACAACACTCATATTCAGGCAACCAGACTATGACCGTGGCCTTGACCTCCATCAAAATCAGCACCGACTTCGACAGTGGCAATATCCAGGTACTGGATGCCCACGATGCCTATCAGTTGTTGCTGGCAATCAAACCCGATACATGCAGCGCGCATTACCAATGGTTCCACTTCAAGGCCGAAGGCATGCATGTGGGCCACACCCATACCTTTCGCCTGAGCAACGCGGGACAGTCCTCCTACCCCAACGCATGGAGCGGCTACAACGCCGTGGCGTCCTACGACCACATCAATTGGTTTAGGGTACCTTCGCGATTTGATGGGGAAATCCTGCATATCAGCCTCGAGACCCGCGAAAAAAATGCCTGGCTCGCCTATTTCGAACCCTATAGCCGCGAGCGTCACGACTGGCTGATCGAGCAGGCCCTGAACCGCACTGGCACCCAACTGCTGGTCACCGGTAAAAGTGTTGAAGGCCGTGATATCCAGCTGCTACGGCGGGGTAAAGGGGGCGAAGGCCGGCGCAAGATCTGGATCATCGCTCAACAGCACCCCGGCGAGCACATGGCCGAATGGTTTATGGAAGGCATCATCGAACGCCTGCAACAGGACGGCGACGATGAGATGAAAAAGCTGCTGAAAGTCGCCGACCTGTATCTGGTGCCCAACATGAACCCGGACGGCGCCTTCCACGGCCACCTGCGCACCAACGCCATGGGCCAGGACCTCAACCGCGCCTGGCAGAGCGCCTGCCAGGAGAACAGCCCGGAAGTGCTGTTCGTGCAGCAACAAATGGAAAAGTACGGCGTTGACCTGTTCCTCGATATCCACGGCGACGAGGAAATCCCCTACGTATTCACCGCTGGCTGTGAAGGCAACCCCGGCTATACCCCGCGCATCGTGGCGCTGGAAGAACATTTCCGCAGCCACTTGAGTGGCCTGACCCGCGACTTCCAGACCACCTACGGCTACACCCGCGACCTGCCGGGAGAAGCCAACATGAGCCTGGCCTGCAACGCGGTAGGCGAGCAATACGACTGCCTGTCCCTGACCCTGGAAATGCCCTTCAAGGACAACGACGACGCCCCCAACCCGCACACCGGTTGGTCAGGTAAACGCTCGATGCAGTTGGGCAAGGATGTGTTGAGCACCGTGGCCTCTATCGTCGACGAGCTGCGTTAAACCGACTCGGCGGGCACCCGCCGACAATCCTCGGGCCCCAGCAAGCGTCCATCCGCGGAGCGCAATTCCAGCGCTCGCAGCGGCTCACCCTGGGCGCGGTCTACCATCACCGAATGCGCCTCGCCTGCCCCGTAGAAAAACCCTTCCCCCCACTGCCGTAACCCGATGATCACGTTGAACAGGCCTTGACCCTTTTCCGTGAGGGCGTACTCCTGATACGCACTACCATCCGACGCCGGCACGACCTCTAGCACGCCATGGTTCACCAGGCTGCGCAAGCGCGTGGACAGAATATTCTTGGCCATCCCCAAGCTGCGCTGGAATTCACTAAAGCGACGGATGCCATCAAACGCGTCGCGAATGATCAGCAACGACCAACCATCGCCAATGGCATCCAACGAACGCGCCACCGGGCATTCGGCACTTTCAAAACGGGTGAGGTTGACCATCAGGCTGCCTGTCTTGGATCAATAATGTGGTTGCAATATAAAACCGGAATCCTTACCGTGCAACTGGTTTCATTTTAGAACCACACAAGGATAAGCCGCATGCCCTCATCCCCCTTGAGCGGCGCCGTGGTGTTGCTGTTCGCCATCGCCTGTGGCCTGTCGGTGGCCAACGTCTACTACGCGCAGCCGCTGCTCGACGCCATGGCCGAGACCTTCGCCATGGATCACGCCACCGTTGGCATCATCATCGCCCTCACCCAGGTCGGCTATGGCGTGGGACTGTTGCTGCTGGTGCCTCTCGGGGATTTACTCAACCGGCGCAAATTGATCGTCACCCAACTGCTGCTTTCCACGCTCGCCGTGCTGGTGGTGGCGTTGTCTTGCAACAGTTTCTGGTTGCTGGCCGGCATGGTGCTCACCGGGCTGCTGGCCGTTATCGCCCAGGTGCTGGTGGCATTCGCGGCCCATCTGGCGTCGCCTGAACAGCGCGGGCACGTGGTCGGGCTGGTTACCAGCGGTATCGTGGTCGGCTTGCTGCTGGCGCGCTCGGTTTCAGGCGCCATGGCTGACCTGGCGGGTTGGCGTTCGGTGTACCTGCTGTCGGCAGGCCTGACGTTATTGATGGCGATCCTGCTGTGGAGAGTGCTGCCAGGCACGGAGCAACCGCAGGCAACCGGCACCTATGGCGCGTTGATCCGCTCGGTTTTCAGCTTGTTCAAAGAGGAAAAAGTCCTGCGTGACCGCGCCGTGCTGGCGATGCTGATTTTCGCCGCCGGCACCGTCCTGTGGACGCCAATGGTACTGCCCTTGAGCGCCCCGCCGCTGTCGCTTTCGCACACGCAGGTCGGCCTCTTCGGGCTCGCCGGTGCCGCCGGAGCCCTGGGTGCCGCGCACGCCGGACGCCTGGCCGACAAGGGCTTCGCCCAATGGGTCAGCGGCACGGCACTGCTGCTCATGCTGCTCTCTTGGGTTGCCATCGGTTTTACCCAATCGTCTCTGTGGGCACTGTCGCTGGGGGTGATTGTGTTCGACCTGGGCTTGCAGGCCGTGCACGTCACCAGCCAAAGCCTGATCTATGCGGTACGCCCCGATGCACAGAGTCGGCTGGTGGCGGGTTACATGGTGTTTTACTCAGTGGGCAGTGCGGTGGGATCGGTCAGTGCCACGGCGATGTATGCCTGGGCCGGGTGGATCGGGGTGTGCGGCCTGGGCGCGGCGATCAACCTGCTGGCGTTGATCTACTGGCTGACCACACTGCCCCCGAAACCGGTCTCAGTCTTTGCTGCCGGTCATGCTTTGAAGCACGCCGTCACGGCGAATCAGCCCATGGAACAGCGCCGCCGCCAAGTGCAACAACACGGTGAGGAATAGCAGATAGGCCAGGAACCCATGGGCCTTGCGCAGCACCGCAAACAAAGGCGCATTTGCCCCCACCAGCGCCGGCAACTGCACTGAACTGCTAAGCATCACCGGGTCGCCCGCCGCCGAAATCATCGCCCAACCCAGCAGCGGCAACACCAGCATCAAGGCATACAGCACCAGGTGAGACGCCTTGGCTGCCAACACTTGCCACAGCGGTACGTCGGCGGGCAACGGTGGTTGGCGCGTGGAGAAGCGCACCACCAGCCGCACGATCACCAGCGCCAGAATCGCGATACCCAGCGGCTTGTGCAGGTGGATCAACCATTCATGCCGCTCCGAAACCGACGCCGCCAGGCCCGCGCCGATAAACAGCATGGCGATGACCATCAGCGCCATGAGCCAGTGCAGCAGGCGCGCCAGGGGGGCGAAAACCCGTGGTTGGTCATTCATGGCTTCGACTCCTGAGGGGCGCTGTGCAACGGGCTGACTTCACCGGCGCGGCGCAGGTACGAGCTGGCATACGCCGCCGAACGTGCCGCGAGCAACGGGTCATTGGAGGCTTCGATGCCACTGGGCAGAATCAGCGGGTCGAAGTTGATATCGCGGCAATCGCCATCGGCCTGAGCCTGGCTGCTTTGCAGCACCAGGGTGCCGGCATTGATGACTTTATGCTCGCCGGTCCAGGTCTTGCTCGCATCGTCCAGCGGGTCACCGGGATTGGCCAAGGTCATGTTCAACTGCCAACGCAACGGTCCAGCGGACAGGCGTTGCACCAGGTCTTTTTCCAGGAAATCGCTGCCCGCAGGTGCGGTATCGCCCGCTGCATCCTGACGCTGTGGCACCACGCCCCAACGCACGGCCTGGCGCTTGCCATCGGCGCCCACCAGGTAAAACGCGTTGATACCGTTGTAGGTTTCGGTCGCATAACTGGCGGAAGGCTTGGCGGTCTTGACCCACGCCAGGAACGGCGCCGTCTCGGGATGAGCCGCAAAGAACGCCGGCATGCTCGCCAGGTTGGGCTTGCCGGTGGAAGGCTCCGGCGCACCGGCCTTGAGCATCTGGTAGAACGCCTCGGGCGTACCCACCGGGAACACTGGCATGCTGTTCATGCCGGTGCGCCACTGCTGGCCGTTGGATTGGCTAAATTGCACGGCAAAGCTGCGGATCGGCACACTGCTGTCCGGCGCATAGGGGTTGCCGCTGGGCAAGGCAAACCGGCCGATCAGCGGGGTCTTGGCCTCGTTGAACACCTGGGCACTGGAGTAGGCACGCGCCTCGGGGCTGCTCTCGAAATACCCGGCCACGCACACGCCCTTGGCATGGTTACGCCGGAAGCCTGGGTGGACACCGTTGTTGGTTTCCAAGGCATTGACCAGGGTTTTCGGACGCAAGCGCTGTGGGTCGAGGGTGCCATTGACGTAGGCAAATGCCCCCGCCATAACCGCAACCACGGCTCCGATACCCGCCAGGCGCGCGATCAGGCTCGACGTGCTCAAGGGGGGACGGGGCGGTGATGAGTGATCTACCATGAAGAAACTCCAGGGCCAAAGGCCGTAGGGGTGAACATAAGGTCGGAGCATTAAGACGAACGCCGATTGGCTCTATTCCCTGGCCTTGGATTTATTTCCCGGCAACGGGAATAACCTTCATCGCCGCACGTCTCTCTAGTCCCAGCGTAGTGAACAGCCAGCTCCCCATGCATGAACTCGACGAACCGTTACGTGAACTCATCCCCAGGCTGCGGCGCTTTGCCGTGTCCCTGACGCGTAACACCAGCAGCGCCGACGACCTGGTGCAGTCGACCCTGGAACGGGCGATCATCAGTTGGGCCGACAAACGCGTCGAAGGCGACTTGCGCGCGTGGCTGTTCTCGATCCTCTATCGGCAGTTTCTCGACACCCACCGCCGCACACGGCGCTACGCACGCATGCTGGAATTCTTTACCGGGCGTGATGATGCACAGCCGTCGGTCGAACGTACGGTGATCGCCCAGTCAACCCTGCAAGCCTTCGATCAACTCAACACCGAGCAGCGCGCCCTGCTGCTGTGGGTCTCGGTCGAAGGCTTGAGCTACAAGGAAGTCGCCGAGATCCTCGATGTCCCCATCGGTACCGTGATGTCGCGCCTGTCCCGAGCACGCCAAGCCCTGCGTCAACTCAGTGATGGCGAAATTGCCAGCCCTTCCCTGCGGATACTCAAATGATCAGCCTGCCCCCCAGCGAACGCGATTTGCATGCCTACGTCGATCACCAACTGCTGGAAAGTGATCGCCGTGTCCTGGAAACCTATCTGGCGGCCCATCCGGACGTCGCCGCCCAGGTCCACGCCTGGCAGCACGACGCGCAATTGCTGCGCGCCGCATTGGGCGGTGCCCTGCAACAGCCGGCTAACCCGGACCTGGACCCGGCACTGATTCGCCAGCGCATCAAGCGCCAATCGCGCCGCCATTTCGCTACGGCAGCCATGCTATTGATCGCCGTCAGCCTCGGTGGCCTGGGTGGCTGGCACGCCCGTGAAGCCACTCAGCCGCCTCTGTTGCCGATGGCCGATGCGATGCAAGCCTTCCGCCTGTTTGCCCAGGACGGCATCATGCCCGCCGACTACAAGGTTCAGGGCGACGGCACGATGCAGGCTTGGCTAGACCGCTACTTCAACCAGGCGCACCGCCTGCCTGACCTGAGCGCATCGGGCTTCAGGCCGGTCAGCGGGCGCCTGCTCACTACCGAGCAAGGTGCCGCCGCCATGGTGCTCTACGAAGACCCGCAAGGGCGGCGCATCAGTTTCTACATCCGCCCGCCTGGCCCGGATAACGGTTTCCTGCCCAGTGGCAGCCGCCGCGCCGATGGCTTGCAGGCCCAATACTGGTCCGGCGCTGGCTACAACTATGCGGTGGTCAGCCCCGTGGGCCAGCCGACCCCGCAGATGCTGAAGTTCTAGAAGCCCACGCCCAACACGATGCTATCGAGCCAGGTGCCGCCCAGCGGCACCTAGCTCTATTGGTCAAATCGCGGCGGGCGCCCTACAGTAAGCGACCACTGAAATACAGAGTGACTTGCATTGGCCGTGCTTCCCCTTATCCGTCGCCTCCTCGGTAAAAGAACCGACAGCCTCGACGACTCGCCCATCCCTGCATTCTTTCAGCAAAAAGCCGAGCAACAGGGCTTTACTCTGAGCAGCGGCCAAACCCGCGCCATTGCCGCCCTGGCCCGTGAAACCAAGACCCTGCTCGCCGGCCAGCCCACCCGCAGCCTGTATGTGCACGGGCCGGTGGGCCGCGGCAAAAGCTGGCTGCTGGATGGCTTTTTTCAGGCGTTGCCGATTACCGAGAAGCAACGTGTGCACTTCCATGACTTTTTTGCCCAACTGCATCGCGGCATGTTCAAGCATCGCGGGCAAGACGATGCCCTGGTCTTGACCCTGGATGAACTGCTGACGGACTGCCGGGTGCTGTGTTTCGACGAATTCCACGTCCACGACATCGGCGATGCCATGTTGATATCTCGGCTGTTCAAGGCCCTGTTCGGACGCGGTGTGCTGGTGCTGGTAACGTCCAACTATGCGCCGCAAGACTTGCTACCCAACCCCCTGTATCACGAGCGCTTCAAGCCGGTGATCGACCTGATCGCCGCGCGTATGGAGGTGCTGGAAGTCAGCTCGCCCCAGGATTTTCGCAGCCTGCCCCAGACTCGGAGCGCGCAACGCTTTACCAGCGGTCACTACGTCTGGCCGGGGACCGCGAGCCAGCGCGAAGCACTCGGTTTGACCGCTGTAGACTGCACGCCTCAGCCCTTGCCCGTCGGCACTCGAACCTTGATATGTCGCCGCCATACAGGCCGCTCCATTGCCTTCACCTTCAACGACCTGTGCGAACAGTTGACGGCAGTGACGGACTACTTGCTGCTCTGCCAGGACTACGATGACTGGATCATCGACGGCCTGCCACAACTGGCGGAGTGCCCGATTGCCGTGCAGCAGCGATTCATCAATCTGGTGGACGTACTCTACGACCGGGACAAGCAACTGATTCTGATCGGCGAGCAGCCCCTCAACCTTGCCTTGGGTGGCAAAGCCATCGACCTCGCCCGCACCGCCAGCCGTCTCGGACAATTGCAACAGGCCGGCCCGCAACGCTCGCGCGACCCGGTATCATGAACGCCATTCACGCCACCTTGCCGAGTGACTGCGCCGTTCATGAATACCCTCGCCCAACTCAAGGCCGGCCAACTGGCCGGTATCACGCGGCTGGACCTGTCCTGTGGACTGACCGAATTCCCCCGGGAAATTTTCGAACTGGCCGACTCGCTGGAGATCCTCAACCTCAGCGGTAACGCCCTGAGCAGCCTGCCCGACGATCTGCACCGCCTGCCTCACCTGCGCGTGCTGTTTTGCTCGGATAACCTCTTTACTGAACTGCCAGCCTGCCTGGGCGAATGCACGAGACTGAGCATGATCGGCTTCAAGGCCAACCAGATCCGCCACGTGCCTGCCGCCGCGTTGCCGCCGTTGTTGCGCTGGCTGATCCTGACCGATAACTGCATCAGCCAATTGCCCGACGAACTGGGCAAGCGCCCGCTGCTGCAAAAGCTGATGCTGGCCGGCAATCACCTGGTGCACCTGCCGGAGAGCCTGGCCCACTGCCACAACCTCGAATTGCTGCGCATCGCCTCCAACCGCCTCACCCAGCTGCCGGAATGGCTACTGGCCCTGCCAAGCCTGACCTGGCTGGCCTATGCCGGTAACCCGGTGGAAATGGCGATGGAGGTGGCAGGTGATGACGCCACCCCCAATATTCCTTGGTCCGAACTGGAACTGGCCGAAGTCCTCGGTGAAGGCGCTTCCGGCGTTATCCGCAAAGCGCTGTGGAAACCGTCAGGCAAACCCGTCGCAGTCAAACTCTATAAAGGCACCATCACCAGCGACGGCTCACCGTTGCACGAAATGCAAGCCTGCATCGCCGCCGGGTTGCACCCCAACCTGATCACGGTAGAAGGCCGCGTTATCGGCCATCCTGATGACCAGGCCGCATTGGTGATGGACCTGATCGACCCGAGCTACCGCAACCTTGCAGCCCTGCCGAGCCTGGCCTCGTGCACCCGGGATATCTACGAACCGGGCATGCGCCTCAGTCTTGAAGTGGCCTTGCGCATGGCACGGGGCATCGCTTCGGTGACTGCGCATTTGCACCGTCATGGCATTACCCATGGCGACCTCTACGGCCACAATATTTTATGGAATGAAGCGGGTGATTGCCTGCTGGGGGACTTTGGCGCGGCTTCATTCCATGGCACGGCAAGCACCCTGGAAACCAAGGCGTTGCAGCGCATTGAAGTGCGAGCGTTCGGCGTGTTGCTGGGGGAGTTGTTGGAGCGGGTTGAGGAGCCGGTGAGCAGCGAATTGATGACGCTGCAAGAAAGCTGCTGTCAGCCTGATGTACTGGCGCGGCCAGGGTTCGAGGAAATCGAAGCACTGCTGAACCGGGACTGAAACTCGATTCAAATGTGGGAGCTGGCTTGCCTGCGATGAGCTCGTGTCATTCACTTTTTCAGTGACTGATACACCGCTATCGCAGGCAAGCCAGCTGCCGCACTTTTTACCGCGTTTCAGCCAGCCAGACCGACGAACATATCCTGCACGTCATCATGGTTGTCCAGGCCTTCCAGGAAGGCTTCGACTTCGGCCATCTGCTCGGCGCTCAAACCGCTCACCGGGTTTTTCGAGAGGTAACCCAGCTTGGCCGACAGCACGGTGAAACCCTGCTCCGGCAAGGCCTTTTGTACGGCGTCCAGGTCGGTGGTTTCGGTGATGAACAGGGTGGTGCCCTCTTCTTCGCCGTCTTCGAAATCCTGGGCCCCGGCTTCAATCGCGGCCATTTCCGGATCGGCGTCCGGGCTGTCCGGCGAGGCTTCGATCAGGCCGACGTGGTTGAAGTCCCACGCCACGGAGCCGGAGGCACCCAGTTGCCCCTTGCGGAACGCCACACGGATTTCAGCCACGGTGCGGTTGATGTTGTCGGTCACGCACTCGACGATCAGCGGCACCTGGTGCGGGGCGAACCCTTCGTAGGTCACACGGTGGTATTGCACGGTTTCGCCGAGCAGACCGGCGCCTTTCTTGATCGCGCGTTCCAGGGTTTCCTTGGGCATCGAGGCCTTTTTGGCCTGTTCCACCACCAGACGCAGGTGGGCGTTGGTCGCGGTGTCGGCGCCATTGCGGGCGGCGATGGTGATTTCTTTCACCAGCTTGCCGAAGATCTTGCCCTTGGCATTGGATGCCGCTTCTTTATGTTTGACTTTCCACTGTGCGCCCATGACTCACTCTCTTTTCGTCCATCGCGCCGAAACGTCTACTGGCCGGCGCTTTGGGGGCAGAGTTTATAGCGCAAGAACGCATCGTTCCACCAAAAAACCGTCAGGGTGCCAACTCGAAAAATGCCTGGGTCAAGCGCAATGAGCGCCGCCGCTCCATGCAGCCAAGCATGTGGTGATTCAGCAGCCCTTCGCCCTGGATCGGCACGGCGCACACGCGCGGGTCGGGGCTGACTTCCATCGACGACACCACGCCTACGCCCAATTCGGCAGCAACGGCCTCGGTCACCGCCTCACGGCTGTCGAGTTCCAGCAGCACCTTGGGCTGTACACCGGCAGCCAGGCAGGCGTCATCAAAGGTGCGCCGGGTGATGGAGCTGGGCTCGCGCAGCACCATGATCACGTCGTTGAGCTGATCCAGGCGGATACCCTTGGGCAGCGTCGCCCAGGGGTGACTGGCAGGCACCAGCGCACAGATCCGCGACTCGCTCAGGGGTAGCAGATGCAGGCCATTACGCGGCTCCACTTCGGTGAGCACCGCCACATCCGCATGCTCGGACAACAACGCAGCCAGGGTTTCCTGGGCGTTGCCCAAGCGCAGGTTGACGGTAATCCCAGGGTAACGCGCGCGCAGGCTGGCGATCATCGGCATCACCAGATGCGGGCCGTCCGCCGCCACTTCCAGGCGCCCGGTGAGCAATTGCCGGTTGGCCTCCAGCATCGCCTGTGCTTCATCCACCAGGCCGAAGATCGCCCGCGTGATCGCCGCCAGGCGCGCGCCCTCCTGCGTCACCTCTACCCGACGTGCGGTACGCCGCAGCAACGGGATCTGGTAGTGCTCTTCCAGAGCCTTGATATGCCCGGTTACCGCCGGTTGGCTGATGAACAGCCGCGCCGCCGCACGGGTAAAACTGCCTTCGCGGGCCACGGCATCGAATGCGCGCAATTGAAACAGATTCATAGCTATCGGCCTCACTGATAGCTCGTATAACAACAAACAATTTGATTGATGACAAGCCAAACTGCAATTTAGGCGCCGTAGCTTCAGCCCCCGATGCCTTGCGAGAATTTGAGATGACCACCGCGCCGATCCTGCTGACCCCTGGCCCCCTGACCACCTCCGCCCGGACCCGTCAGGCAATGATGGTGGATTGGGGTTCATGGGATGACCGTTTCAACCAGCTCACCGCCAGTGCGTGCGAACACCTGTTGGCGATTCTCAACGGCGCCGACAGTCACCATTGCGTGCCATTGCAAGGCAGCGGCACGTTCGCTGTCGAAGCCGCCATCGGCACCCTCGTACCGCACAACGCCAAGGTGCTGGTGCTGATCAACGGTGCCTATGGCAAGCGCCTGGCACGGATCTGCGAAGTGCTCGGCCGCGATTTCAGCACCTTTGAAACCGCCGAAGACAAACCGACCACCGCCGCCGACGTCGACCGGCTGCTGCAGGCCGACAAGGCCATCACCCACGTCGCGCTGATCCACTGCGAAACCAGCACCGGTATTCTCAACCCACTGCCGCAAATCGCCCAAGTCATTAAAAACCACGGCAAGCGCCTGATCATCGACGCCATGAGTTCCTTTGGTGCGCTGCCGATCGACGCCCGAGAAGTGCCGTTCGACGCTCTGATTGCCGCCTCCGGCAAATGCCTGGAAGGCGTGCCGGGGATGGGTTTTGTCTTCGCCGAAAAAACCGCGCTGGCCGCGGCCCAAGGCAACTGCCATTCCCTGGCGATGGACCTGTTTGACCAGCACAGCTACATGACCAAGACCGGCCAATGGCGCTTCACCCCGCCGACCCACGTGGTCGCAGCCCTTCACGAAGCGCTGCTGCAGTACGTTGAAGAAGGCGGCCTGCCCGCGCGCCATCAACGCTATGCACGCAACTGCCAGGTGCTGCTGGATGGCATGGCCGAACTGGGCCTGCGCAGCTTCCTACCGGCGGCGATCCAGGCGCCGATCATCGTCACCTTCCACGCTCCGCAACACCCGCGCTATCAATTCAAGGATTTTTACGAACGAGTCAAGGCGAAGGGTTTCATCCTGTATCCGGGCAAGTTGACCCAGGTGGAAACCTTTCGCGTGGGCTGCATCGGCCATGTCGATGCCACCGATATGAACGCCGCCGTCACCGCCATTGGCGAAGTACTGCAAGCCATGGGCATCACCCTCTCTTCCTTCGGAACAAACGCATGAACTACCAGAACCCCAACGCCCTGCAAGCTGTGATCCTCGACTGGGCCGGCACCGTGGTCGACTTCGGCTCCTTCGCACCGACGCAGATTTTTGTCGAAGCCTTTGCCGAATTCGACGTGCAAGTCTCCATCGAAGAAGCCCGAGGCCCGATGGGCATGGGCAAGTGGGACCACATCCGCACCCTGTGCGACCAGCCGCAGGTCGCCGAACGCTACCGCAAAGCCTTCGGCCGCACGCCGAGCGATGACGACGTAACCGCCATCTACCAACGCTTCATGCCATTGCAGATCGAGAAGATCGCCGAGCACTCGACGCTTATTCCCGGTGCCCTCGACACCATCGCACGGCTGCGCGTGCAAGGCATAAAGATCGGTTCCTGCTCCGGCTACCCCAAACAAGTGATGGATAAAGTCGTCGCACTGGCGGCCACCAACGGTTATATCGCCGATCATGTAGTGGCCACCGATGAAGTGCCCAATGGTCGCCCCTGGCCGGCCCAGGCGCTGACTAATGTGATCGCGCTGGGTATCGATGATGTGGCAGCGTGCGTAAAGGTTGACGACACGGTGCCGGGCATCCTCGAAGGCCGCCGCGCCGGCATGTGGACCGTTGCCCTGACCTGTTCAGGCAACGCACTGGGATTGACCTACGCGCAGTTCAGCGCCCTTGACGCCGCGACCCTGGCCAGCGAGCGCAAGCGCGTCGAAGCGATGTTCGAAGGCTCGCGCCCGCACTACCTGATCGACACCATCAACGACCTGCCTTCGGTGATCGCCGACATCAATGCGCGCCTGGCGCGTGGGGAAATGCCGCAGAGCCACTGACCGAGGTCAAGAAAAGCGCAGTCGCACCGGGTAAAACGCACAAAACAGGCTTACATTAAAAGGACTTCGTCATTAAAGAACGGAGGTATGACCTGATAAGTGAGGAACACAGCGATGCCGTGGAAAAACTCCGATACGCGCTACAGCACCCTGTCGATCGCGTTGCACTGGTTGATGGTGGTGCTGCTGGCAGTGGTCTACGCCTGCATTGAACTGCGCGGCCAGTTTCCGAAAGGCAGCGGTGCGCGAACGTTGATCGTCGAAATGCACTTTATGTTTGGCCTTACCGTGTTTGTGCTGGTGTGGCTGCGGTTATTTGCGCGCAGCCTGGGCGTGGCACCGAAGATCCTACCTGCACCGCCACAATGGCAGCGTTTGCTGGCTACGCTGATGCATGTCGCGTTGTATGCGTTGATGATCGGCATGCCGATTGCCGGTTGGCTGATTGTCAGTGCCGAGGGGCATTCGGTGAGTTTCTATGGCATGGAGTTGCCGCCGTTGATTGGCGAGAACAAGGACCTCGCCAAGCAGATTGAAGGCTGGCATGTCTGGTTCGGCAAAGTCGGTTATTGGCTGATCGGGCTGCATGCACTGGCGGGGATTGCTCACCATTACATCCTGCGGGATAACACGGCGTTGCGGATGATACCGGGTCGGTTTGCCAGGAAAACAGCTGAATGATGGACCTCTATTGCGGCATGGGTAGCATGTGCTGCGTTGTATCTGTGACGGTCTGACAGGCGACCTGGTTTTATCAGGGGTTACCGGTTCAAATGTGGAAGCTGGCTTGCCTGCGAAGGCGGTAGGTCAGCTACAGAATGTCAATTGATACACCCTCTTCGCAGGCAAGCCAGCCCCACAAGGGTTCTGCGTCAGGCATTGAACCCTCGACAGCCCTGCAGGCCGCCGGTGTGGACGAAGATCAGGCGTGTGCCGGGGGAGAAGCGCCCGGCTTCGATCTGCAGCTTCAACGCCAGTAACGCCTTGCCGGTGTAGAGCGGCTCCAAGGGCACACCGCAGGCCTGCTGCGTAGCGTCGATAAAATCGAGCAGCAACGGATCAACTTTGGCAAAGCCCCCGCGACTAGCGTCCAACAGTTCATAACCTCCCTGCACGATCGCTTCGACGTTCTGCGCCACACCGTGATCATCCGGCACCGCCATGGCGCCGTACACCGTGTGTGCCCCCGCCTCTGCCAGCACCAGGCCGGCCAATGTGGTGCCAGTGCCCGCAGCTAACCACCAAGCGTCGTAATCGGCCCACCCCCGCGCGGGCAATTGCGCCCGCACCTGCTCGACCAACACGGAGCAACCCAATGCACCCGCACTACCGCCGCCGCCTTCAGGCACGGGATGCAGATGGGGATACTGCTCACGCCACGGCAGCCAAAAGTCCGGCTCATGGCGCGCGCGGTAGCCGCCATAACCCAGCCAATGCAATTGCATGCCAAAAGCCTTCAAGTCGAGGACAGTAGGGGTGTCTTGTGGATGCCCGCGCAGCAGGCCTACGGTGAGGAAGTCAAAACGCTTGCCGGCAGCGGCTAACGCGTGCAAATGGTTGGAGTAAGCGCCGCCCAGGCTGATGATGCCGCGGGCGTTTTGCGCCTGCGCTAAATGCCCACTGAGCTTGAACCATTTGTTGCCACTGATCAGCGGGTCGATACAATCCAGGCGCAACACGGCCAGCTCGACCCCTTGCAGCCAATCCAGTTGCAAGGGTTCAAGCGGTGCGCGGGGAAACCAATCGAAGGGGCCCATCGGGAAACATCTGCATGAAAAATGGGGCGGTAGTCTAACACCGCCCCGTTTGGGTTCTTACAGTTCGGCAGCGAGGCGTGAACCCTGATTGATAGCGCGCTTTGCATCCAACTCGGCCGCCACATCGGCGCCGCCGATCAGGTGCACGTTCTGGCCCGCCGCGACCAGGCCGTCCTGCAGTTCGCGCAGCGGGTCCTGGCCGGCGCAGATGACGATGTTGTCCACCGCCAGCACTTGGGGTTCACCCTCGGCGCCAATGCGGATATGCAGGCCTTCATCGTCGACTTTCAAATACTCGACGCTGTTGAGCATCTGCACCTGCTTGTTCTTCAAACCGGTACGGTGGATCCAGCCGGTAGTCTTGCCCAGGCCGTCGCCCACCTTGGAAGTCTTGCGTTGCAGCAAGAACACTTCACGCGCCGGCGCATGGGGTTGCGGTTTGATACCGGCTACACCACCGCGGGCTTGCAGCTGGGTGTCGATGCCCCACTCTTTCCAGAACGCTTCGCGGTCCAGGCTGGTGGACACACCTTGGTGCACGAGAAATTCCGAGACGTCGAAACCGATACCACCGGCGCCGATCACCGCTACGCGCTTGCCTACCGGCTTGCGTTCGAGGATCACGTCCAGGTAGCTCAGTACCTTGGCATTCTCGACCCCCGGGATCGCCGGGGTACGCGGCGCGATGCCGGTAGCCAGGATGATCTCGTCATAACCGCCCGCCGCCAGTTGCGCCACGTCCACACGGGTATTGAGGCAAAGCTCCACGTGGGTGGTCTGCAATTTGCGCTTGAAGTAGCGCAGGGTTTCGAAGAACTCCTCCTTGCCCGGCACGCGCTTGGCGATATTGAACTGGCCGCCGATCTCGCTGGCGGAATCAAACAGCGTCACCTGATGGCCGCGCTCCGCAGCCACGGTTGCCGCCGCCAGACCGGCAGGACCGGCACCAACCACGGCGATCTTCTTGATTTGCTGCACGGGCAGGTAGTTGAGCTCAGTCTCATAGCACGCGCGCGGGTTGACCAAACAGGTGGTCAGCTTGCCGCCGAAGGTGTGGTCCAGGCAGGCCTGATTGCAGCCGATACAGGTGTTGATTTCATCGGCACGGCCAGCGGCGGCCTTGTTGACGAATTCCGGGTCGGCCAGGAATGGGCGTGCCATGGACACCATGTCGGCATCGCCCTCGGCGAGGATCTGCTCGGCGATTTCCGGGGTGTTGATGCGGTTGGTAGTAATCAGCGGAATCTGCACCGCACCGCGCAGTTTGGCGGTGACTTTGCTGAACGCGCCGCGCGGCACCTTGGTGGCGATGGTCGGGATACGCGCTTCGTGCCAGCCAATCCCGGTGTTGATAAGGGTCGCACCGGCGCCTTCGATAGCCTTGGCCAACTGCACAATTTCTTCCCAGCTGCTGCCGCCCTCCACCAGATCGAGCATCGACAGGCGGAAGATAATGATGAAATTCGGGCCGACGGCTTCACGCACACGGCGCACGATATCCACCGCAAGGCGCATGCGGTTTTCGTAGCTACCGCCCCAACGGTCGGTGCGATGGTTGGTGTGGGCGGCGAGGAACTGGTTAATGAAGTAGCCTTCGGACCCCATGATTTCCACGCCGTCGTACTCGGCGACCTGGGCCAGCAACGAACAGGTGACAAAATCCTGGATCTGCTTTTCGATGCCTTCTTCGTCCAGCTCCTTGGGCTTGAACGGATTGATCGGCGCCTGGATCGCGCTCGGTGCAACTTGTTTAGGGCTGTAGGCATAACGACCGGCGTGGAGGATCTGCATGCAGATCTTGCCGCCCGCCTCGTGCACGGCTTTGGTCACGATCTTGTGTTTTTGCGCTTCTTCGTCGGTGGTCAGCTTGGCCGCGCCGGCGTACACCCCGCCCTCGTCATTCGGGCCAATGCCGCCCGTGACCATCAGGCCAACGCCGCCACGGGCGCGCTCGGCAAAATAGGCGGCCATGCGTTCGAAACCGCCGGGCTTTTCTTCAAGGCCTGTGTGCATCGAGCCCATCAGGGTACGGTTGCGCAAGGTGGTAAAACCCAGGTCCAACGGGGCCAGCAGGTGCGGGTAGGCAACAGCGGTCATGGTCAAGCTCCACAACGGATCATCACGGGGGCGTGACAGGCTCATGCGGCCCGCCATCGGTTTATGTCCCACAGACTAAGAGCCGGCGGACTACCGCTCAATGACTGAAACTGACAAGTTATTGATCCAAATGCACAGCGCCCCTTGGCAAGCCGGCCCATGGGCCCTACCCTAGTCGGCGAACCCTGCACACGGTCTGTTGTCTGTTGCCCCATGCGTAAACTTCTAGCTTTTACCGCCACCATGGCCCTGGTTGCCGCCGTCGCCGCGTATCTGGTCTGGACCCAGGAGCGCCCCGTGGCGCATTACCTGTCGGACCTGCGCATCACCCTCGCCGTCAACGAAGGCCTGCCGGCTGACCGTGGCAACTTGCTGGGCATCCAGCCGGAGCTGTTTCCGGCCGACTACCAGAGCCTGGAGCGCCTGCACCTGAAGCTGTCGGCCTACCTGCAAAAAGCACGCGACCAAGGGCTGATCAACGACAAGACCATCGTGGTACTGCCCGAACATATTGGCACCTGGCTGATGCTCATAGGCGAGAAGAACGAGGTCTACCAGGCTCTCCACGCGAAGGATGCGATGAATTGGCTGTCGGTCAGCAACCCACTGATGTTTGCGCGCGCGTGGATCAGCGCCACGGGCGACAACCGCACCGACGACGCCTACCTGCGCATGAAAGCCGATGGCATGGCGCGGGACTATCAGGTGTTGTTTGGCGGCCTGGCCAAGGAGTTTGGCGTGACCTTGGTGGCCGGCTCCATCACCCTGCCCAACCCAAGCGTCAGTCAGGGACAGCTGCAGGTCGGCCATGGTGCGCTGTATAACGCCAGCGTTGTCTTCAGCGCCGACGGTTTGCCCGTCGGCGAGCCGCAGCGTCAGCTCTACCCGATCTACGATGAACGTGGCTTTATCGAACCCGGTGATGAAAACGTCGTCAGCGTGGTCGACACCCCGGCCGGTCGCCTGGGCGTGCTGGTGGGCAGCGACAGCTGGTACCCGGACAACTACCGCAAACTCAACGAACACGGCGCGCAGTTGATCGCAGTGCCAGCCTTTGTGCTGGGACGTGACACCTGGGACCGCCCATGGCGCGGTTTCAAAAGCGTCTCCACCCCGACTGAAATCAGCCTCAAGCCCGAAGAACTCAGTGAAGGCGAAGCCTGGCGCCGTCTCACGCTGATCAGCCAGCCGCCCGTCAGTCAGGCAAGCGCCGGCATGAGCGTGTTCCTGCGTGGACAGTTCTGGGACCTGGGCACTGCTGGGCATAGCTTCCTCAGCAGCAACGGGCACATCAGCGCAGATAGCGACGCCCGTGGTGCGCGCTTGTTGAATATCTGGCTGTGAAGCCCGTACGGCTGGGGGACCTGTCGGTGGGCTTCGTGCACACCCTGGCGGATGCCATCCACAGCCACGGCCTGGACCCGCAGCCGCTGCTGCTGCAATACGGCCTCGACCCGGCCCGCCTCGCAGAGGCCGGAGCACGCTTATCGATCCCGCGTTACATGCGCCTTGGCCATGCGGCCATCCAGCTCACCGGCGACCCAAGCCTGGGTTTGCGCATGGGCCAGTTCAGCCGCTTGAGCCAGTCAGGGCTCGCGGGCGTCACTGCCGCCCAGGCGCCCAACGTACGCGAGGCTGCGCGCACATTGACTCGTTTCGAAGCACTGTATGGCTCCAATTATCGCGGGCAGTCGAGCTTTGTCGAGGATGCCGAAGGCGCATGGCTGCGCTTCTACTCCATCAGCCCCTACAACGCCTTCAACCGCTTTGTGGTCGACTCGATCATCGCCGGCTGGCTGCATCAGTTGTCGAGCCTGGCCCAGCATCGGGTGCAGGCACAACGCATCGACATCGAATTTGAAGCACCGGTGTATGCCGATCAGTACAACCCGCTCGGAGACATTCACTTCAGCGCCGAGGCCAACCAATTGCGCCTCAACCAGCAAACCCTGGCCCTGCGCAACCCGCAGCACTGCCCAAGCACCTGGAACTTGTTGTTACAACTTTGTGAGAGAGAGTTGGAGCAATTGACCCGCACCCGCAGCCTGCGCGAGCGCATTACCCGGTTGCTCGGGCCGATGCTCAATGGCGGCCGGGAACCCGACCTGGAAGAAGTGGCGGCACGCTTGAAGCTGCCGACCTGGACGCTACGCCGCAAACTGGCCGAAGAAGGCACTCAGTTCCGCGCAATTCTCAACGATACCCGCCGCGACCTGGCCATGACCTATATTCGCGACACGGAACTGGCGTTCGGCGAGATCGCCTACTTGCTCGGTTTTGCCTCGGCCCAAGCCTTCCAGCGGGCGTTCAGGCGGTGGAACAACCAGACCCCAGGGGAATTTCGCCGCAGTCAGCGGCATTCCGCCTGAAGTCGGTCTTACAGCTCGGTTGCATCGTCTGCGGGTTCCAGCGGGTCCCATTCAAAGGCCTGGTACTCGAGCAGCTCTTCCTGGTAATCGTCCATGGGGGACTCCTTTTTTGAATTAAAAGCGGTTGCAAACAAATGACATTCATCACAAGCCTAAAGTGCCGTGATGACGAAAAAATGTCTGCGCCATGACGTTCCTGCACTTCAGGATTAAACGTAGCAGCGCTTTATGGATTTAGTCGCCAGGACTTGAGGTGCGATTGCAATCATTGCAATTGCAATAATATAGAGAATTCGATTAGGGTAGGCGCATCTGTTACCAGGTGACTCGCCCATGCCCGCCTCCACCCTTGACTGCGCGCAACGCTGCATCGACGTTTTGAGCGCCGCAGAAGACCCTCCCAACTCACCGCTGTACACCGTGATGACCATGGCCAACACGCTCGAATCCAGCCGACAGGCGTGGGTGATTCGCGGCCAGTCACGCTCCCGGCGTGTGGGGAACTGGCCCCGCTGGTTTGCGCGCAATACCGTCGAAAAACCCTTGCTGTACCTACACAGCGCGCAATCATCGGCACAGTTGAGTGCGCTGGCGGACGTGACCCAGCAGCGCGGCATCCTGTGTAACGACATCGAAAACCAGCCTTCGCCCTGGCCCAAAGGTGCACAACCTTCCCTGCCGCTGTGGCTCGCTACCCATCCACGTTGCACGCCGTACGACCCGGCGTCCGGCGAAGAAGCCCGGGCAATCGTGTTGGCTGGCTTGCACACGCTGTATGTCGACGGTGAACCGGGGTTTTATTACCTGGCGTTGCATGATCAGCAAAGCGCAGGGGTGCTGAGCGCGCAGGATCGCGAGGACGCGCTCAAGGGCATGTACCCAATCAAGCGTGACCACACGGGCGACGTACGTTTGCTCGGTGCGGGCCGGGCACTGGAAGACGTGCTGCATGCCGCACGGTTATTGAAGCAGGACTGGGACATCAAGGCCCAGGTGTGGAGTTGCCCCAGTTACACGCGACTGGCGCGTGAGGCTGCAGCGGCTGAACGCTGGAATCGGCTGCACCCCACAGCGCCCAAGCGCAGTTGCCATCTGCGTGAATGCCTGGCCGCAACTGCGGCGCCAGTGATAGCCGTCACCGGGTATCCGCAGGCGATTGTCGATCAGTTGGCCGCTCATATGGATGCGCGGTTTGTGGCGCTGGGAGCGGGGTCGGTGCAGGCCGGTGCGCCGAGTCGGTATTGGATTGTGGTGATGGCGCTGCGGGCGTTGGCGGATGAGGGGCGCATTGATATTCAGCAGGTGGAAACAGCGATGGCCCGGTACCCACTCAAATGAACTGGAATGCCGTCAACTGTGGGAGCTGGCTTGCCTGCTCCCACATTGGATCTCTGCTGAGGCTCAGGTTTTGCGCCGGCTGCGGGTCTGTACCCCGGCTTCCATCGCCAGCCCCGCTGTGCGCTCCAGCGCATCCGCAAACCCCCGGCGCTGCGCCGGCTCGATCTGCGACAGAAACAACTCATCCACCGTGCTCTCGTAGATCTTCCACATTTTCTTACGCAACACCCGGCCGGCATCGGTGATCGAGGCAAACGCCGCGCGGCCGTCGCCATCGGAGCGCGAACGCACGACCAAGCCATCCTTTTCCAGGCGGTCGACCAGACGCGTGAGGTTGTAGCGCTCGATGGCCAACACATCCGCCAGCTCGTGCATGCGGCGGGTGCCATCGGGGCCGCTTTCCAGGCCCCACAATGCGTCGTACCAGGCATAGGGCGGCAAGTCCGCCTCGGCCAGGCGGCGTTCGATTTCACGGATGACCGTCCTGTGGGCCCTGACAAAACGGAACCATACATCAGGCTCTTTCGACGACATGCAACACCATCCGAGGGATTTCAAGAAGGTTGCAATAGTAGCTCATCCCGCGCTAGATTCGGTCATGTAGTTGCAATTGCAATTACATTGACGACACTCCCACGAGGAGCCCGTCACTTGAATTCCGCCTACCCTGGAGCTTCACATGACCCCGAACAACGCAGTCAGACGCGACGACGATCCACAGGAAACCCGCGAGTGGCTGGAGTCCATCGAATCTGTGCTGTCCACCGAAGGCCGCCCGCGCGCGCACTACTTGATCGATCAGTTGCTGGATTTCGACGTGGCGCGGCATGGCGACTTCTATGGGCGGGTTACCACCCCCTACGTCAACACCCTCCCGGTGGACCGCCAACTGCCCTACCCCGGCAACCTGGCCATGGAACGCCGCACCAATGCGTTTATTCGCTGGAACGCCATGGCGATGGTATTGCGCGCAGGCAAACACTCCGGCGTTGGTGGGCATATTGCGACCTATGCGTCAGCTGCTGTGCTGTATGACGTAGGCTTCGATCACTTCTTCCGTGGGCGCACCGATACCTTTGACGGCGACCTGGTGTATATCCAGGGCCACTCCTCCCCTGGTATCTACGGCCGCGCCTACCTGGAAGGCCGCATCAGCGAAGCGCAGCTCGACAACTTCCGCCGCGAGGCCGGTGGCGAGGGCATTTCGTCCTATCCGCACCCGCGGCTGATGCCGGACTTCTGGCAATTCCCCACCGTGTCCATGGGCCTCGGCCCGATCACCGCCGCTTACCAAGCGCGCTTTATGCGCTATCTGGAATTGCGCGGCCTCAAGCAGCACCAAGGGCGCAAAGTCTGGGCCTTCCTCGGTGATGGCGAAATGGACCAGCCGGAATCCCTGGCCGCCATATCCCTGGCGGGTCGCGAGAAACTCGACAACCTGATCTTTGTGGTCAACTGCAACCTGCAACGCCTGGACGGCCCCGTGCGCGGCAACGCCAAGGTGATCCAGGAGTTCGAAAGCCTGTACCGCGCCGCCGGCTGGAACGTGATCAAAGTGATCTGGGGCGGTGGCTGGGACGCGCTGCTGGAAAAAGACCAAAGCGGCCTGCTGCGCCAGCGCATGATGGAATGCGTTGACGGCGACTATCAGAACTACAAGTCCCAGAACGGCGCTTATGTGCGCGAACATTTCTTCGGCAAATATCCGGAATTGCTGGCGTTGGTTGCGGACATGTCCGACGACGATATCTGGAAACTCTCACGGGGCGGGCATGACCCGGACAAGGTCTACAACGCCTACGCCGCCGCCGTGCGCCACAGCGGCCGACCTACCGTGATCCTGGCGAAAACCGTCAAGGGCTTTGGCATGGGCGAAGCTGGCGAAGGCCAGAACATCAACCACCAACTCAAGAAAATGGGCGCCGACGCTGTAAGAGCCTTCCGCGACCGCTTCGGCCTGGAAGTGGCCGACGACCAGCTCGCCGATATCCCGTACATCAAGCCTGCCGCGGATAGCGAAGAAGCCCGCTACTTCGCTGCACGCCGCCAGGCCCTCGGCGGCTACGTACCAGCGCGACACAGTGCGGTCGAATCGTTGCAAATCCCTGAACTGAGTGCCTTCGCCACCCAGCTTAAAGACACCGGCGAACGCGCGATCTCCACCACCATGGCCTTCGTGCGCATCCTTGGCACCCTGCTCAAGGACCCGCACCTGGGCAAACTGATCGTGCCCATCGTGCCAGATGAATCGCGCACCTTCGGCATGGAAAGCCTGTTCCGTCAGATCGGTATTCATTCCGCCGTCGGCCAGCTCTATACCCCACAGGACGCCGGGCAACTGAGCTACTACAAGGAGAGCAAGGACGGACAGATCATGCAGGAAGGCCTGAATGAATCCGGCGCCATTTCCTCATGGATCGCGGCGAGTACGTCCTACAGCAACCACGGCCTGATGACCGTTCCGTTCTATATTTTCTACTCCATGTTCGGCTTCCAACGCGTCGGTGATCTTGCCTGGGCGGCAGGCGATGCAAGGGCGCGCGGCTTCCTGCTTGGCGCCACGGCCGGCCGCACCACGCTGATGGGCGAAGGCTTGCAACATGACGATGGGCACAGCCATATCCTGTCGTCGGTGATTCCGTGCTGTGTGTCTTACGACCCGACGTTTGCCTACGAGCTGGCGGTGATCATTCGCGAAGGCATGCGGCGGATGTATGTCGACCAAGAGGACATTTACTACTACATCACCCTGCTCAACGAAAACTACCCGCACCCAGCGATGCCTGATGGCGTGGAAGACGGAATTCTCAAGGGTTTGTACCGATTGAACGCCAGCGAGCAGGCTCAGGTGCAACTGATGGGCAGTGGCTCAATCCTGCGGGAAGTCATGGCGGCGGCTGAATTGCTGGAGAAAGACTTTGGCGTGCAAAGCAACGTGTGGAGCGCAACCAGCCTTACCGAATTGCGTCGCGATGGCCATGAGGCCGAGCGCTGGAACCTGCTGCACCCGGAGAGCGAGCCACGGATAAGTTATGTGGAGCAATGCCTGGCCGGTGAAACGGGGCCCGTGGTGGTGGCGACAGACTACATGAAACTTTTCGCCGATCAGGTCCGCCCTTTCGTACCTGGCCGGCGCTTTGTGGCATTGGGTGCGGATGGCTTCGGGCAATCGGATACCCGAGAAACCCTGCGGGCATTCTTCGAAGTGGACCGGCACTTCATCGTGCTGGCGGCCTTGAAGGCGCTGGCGGATGACGGTGTGATCGGTCGCGATAAAGTCAGCGAGGCAATCAGCCGCTACGGGATCAACGTCGACAAGACGAACCCCGCAGCGGTCTGAGTTACTGTGCAGGCGTCGGCAGGGGCGGAATCGCTTCGGTCGGCGCAGGCAGCTCCGGGTTCGTGGCAGCCGGTGCAGGCTCTGCTTGCGGGGCAATCGGCGCGGCCTCGGCAGGCGGCGCCACGGGTTGTGAAGTGGCAGGCGGGTCGTTCGGCGGCTCGACCTTCTCGACCGTCTCGGCAGCCGGGGCGGCTTTAGGTTCCGGCACCCCCAGGTCAGCCTTCGGCTTCTCAGGGATATTCTCGGCCTTCTTCACCTCTTGCGGCAGGAACACATCCACCAGCGCAAAGTAACGATCGTAGAACTTCGGCGCGGACACGGTCTCACTGGCCACTTTCACCATCGAGTCATCGGTAGAGCCGATTGGCATCGACACGGACCCCAGCACACCCACACCCACACTCGCGGAGTTGTTGACCTTCTTCAGCGCGTAGCGATCCTGCAAGGCGTTGGCAAACATTGTTGAATGGTTGGTGCCTTTGCCATCATCGGCACACACCACGTTGAAGCTAATCTGCAGGTGGCTCTCGCCCGTCTGCTGAAAGCTCTTGTTACCCACGACCACTTTCGAATCGTTACTGGTGATGATGTAGCCCTGGCTAAGTAGGGCACGGCGCGCGGCTTCGCACGCGGCGACATCACTGACCGGGTAATCCCGCGAAAACGTGCCGGAGTCGTCGAAACTCTCATGTTCATAGATAGCGGTCTTGGGTGACGAGCAGCCCGCGGCGCCCGCCAACACTAGCGCCACCCCAAGGCTACGCAAGTAAAATGATGTCGACATTGAAAATCCCGAGGAAAACAGTCAGGGCGGTATTGTGCAACAGAACGAGGCCTTGGCGCGCGCATTCCTGTCGGTAAAACGTCACAGCCCTACGAGACGCCACCTGTAGGAAAAAGCCCGGCGCACAGGTGATCAATAAATACGCGCAATTTAGCCGACGCATGGCGACTTGATGGCCACAACATCCAGAAACTGCCCCGGTGTTCAAGATAGTCATCCAGTACCCTTTGCAGGCGCCCCTCGCGCACTGCGAGGTTGACCATATAGTCCGGCAGGCAAGCGATACCCAACCCTTCGTGCACCACATGGTTGAGGGACTCGATGGTGGTACTGACCAGAGACGCGCGTAAAAAGGGTTCAGAGGCGCCGGGGGCGATGCGCAGCGGCCAGGGTTCCAGTTTGCCTGTGGCGCAGAACTTGTGGCGCAGGCAGGCATGCTCGCTCAAATGCTGCGGCTCTTTCGGCGTGCCATGCTGGCGAAAATAAGCCGGTGTACCGACCAGCACCAATTGGTAATGCCCCAGATGACGGACCATCAGGCGCGAATCTTCCGGTTTGCCAGTGCGAATCACCGCGTCGAAACCTTCCTCGATTACGTCCACCATGCGGTCGGAAAAATCCACATCCAGCTCGATATCCGGGTAGGCCCGCATAAAATCGCTGAGCACCGGCATCAACAAACCGCGCACTTGCGGCACGCTGATGCGCAGCTTGCCCCGGGGCGTGGCGCTGGCTTCGGTCAGCTCGCGCTCAGCGGCCTCGACTTCGGCAAGGATACGCCGCGAGCGCTCAAGGAACAGCGCGCCCTCGCTGGTCAAGGTGATGCTGCGGGTGCTGCGGTGAAACAGCCTCACACCCAAGCGTTCTTCCATCCGCGCGATGCTTTTGCCGACGGCCGAAGACGACACCCCCAGCGCACGCCCGGCGGCGGTGAAACTGCGGGTCTCTGCCACCTGCACGAATACCGAGAGTCTGCCGAGACTGTCCATGATGTGCCCTTGGAGATTACGGACACTGAGGTCCGATAAGTTCGGAACATTAGCCTGTTTTTCCGCCGACCACAGCCCCCTACTCTGGGAGCTTGACCTTTTGCATGGATAAAATGCGATGACGTGCCTCACCGATGCCCCAGTTACCCCCCAGAAAGAAACACTGCCGCTGGGCGGCTTGCTGGCCTTAGCCAGTGCCGGCTTTATCACCATCCTCACCGAAGCCATGCCTGCCGGGCTCCTGCCGCAGATGGGCGAAGGCCTGGCCGTGTCGCCCGCACTGGTCGGCCAATTGGTCACGCTTTACGCCATTGGGTCACTGCTGGCGGCCATCCCGCTGACGCTGTTGACGCGAGGCTGGCGACGGCGCCCCTTGTTGCTGGTGGCCATTAGTGGCTTTGCGCTGGTCAACAGCGTGACCGCCCTTTCCAGCCACTACGGGCTGACCTTGATGGCGCGCTTCTTCGCGGGCGTATTCGCCGGGCTGCTCTGGGCGTTACTGGCGGGTTACGCCAGCCGAATGGTTGCGCCACACCTGCAGGGCCGGGCGATTGCGGTGGCAATGCTAGGCGCCCCGTTGGCGCTGTCACTGGGTGTACCCGCCGGCACCTTTCTGGGCGCCGTGGTTGGCTGGCGCCTGAGTTTTGCGATCATGACCGGGCTCACGCTGGTGCTACTGATCTGGGCGCGCTGGCAACTTCCGGATTTTGCCGGCGAACGCGGCACAAAACGCTTGGGGCTGCATCAAGTGCTGACATTGCCAGGCATTCGTCCGGTGCTGTGGGTGACCTTCACCTACGTGCTGGCCCATAACATTCTCTATACCTATATCGCCCCGCTGCTGGTACCGGCGGGAATTGTTGCGGATATCGATCGGGTGCTGCTGGTGTTCGGCCTCGCCGCATTGTTGAGCATCTGGCTGGCAGGCGTATTGATTGATCGGTGGTTGCGCGCACTGCTGCTGATCAGTTGCGCGCTGTTTGGCCTGGTCGCCTTGGCGCTGGCGTTCTGGATCGACCTGCCAGCGGTCATCTACACCGCCGTCGCGCTATGGGGCCTGGCCTTCGGCGGACTGCCCGCGCTCCTGCAAACAGCGCTGGCCAAGTCGGCAGGCGAGTCGGCGGATGCCGCGCAGTCGATGCTGGTGACCGTCTGGAACCTGGGCATCGCGGGCGGCGGTTTCGCAGGCGGCGTGTTGCTCCAGGGATGGGGTGTCGGCGCATTTCCGTGGGCGGTTGTGCTGCTAATGCTGCTGGCCCTGGCCGGCGCACTACAGGCTTCGACCCAACAACTGGCCCGGCCATCCCTCCAGGTCGAACATTGAAATGCGCTCATATCCGCAGGACTCATAAAACCGAACCAGGTCGCCGATCCCGCCGCCGTAGCAGTCCACACGCAAACGCCTCACTCCCGCAGAACGGGCACGGTCGTCGGCGAACGCCATGAGGCGCCGACCAATACCCCGTACGCGCTGATCCCGCGAGGCGATCAGCAGCCGCACATAGACCTCAGGTTCTGTCGCTGCGGGCACATAAGCCATGGGCTCGCCCAACACGAGTGCGGCCAGGACCTGGCCGCTGCTGTCCTGTGCCACCCACGCACCCGGCATCGCGCAGGCATCGGTTACTTGCGCAACCCGCCGCGGCGAGGCTGACCAGGGCTCAGCTCCCCATTGACCGTGATTGCCCCTGGTCACGAACCAGACAATCACTTCGTCGAACACCTGCAAAACCGCCGGGGCATCCGCCACACTGGCGCGGCGGATCACCACCCCCTCACTTCCTTGATCGAACACGCTTAAAACTCCTTGGTCCGCGACAGTGAATGCCCAGTCTAGCGCACATAAAAAACCCCCGGACTGTTCAGGCCGAGGGCTTTTTTGTTCAAACCGACATCAGTACTTCTTGATGTCAGCCTTGATTTCCAACTGCTTGCGGTAGGCCGCGAAGTCCTGCTGACCGATACGCGAAGCGAGGAAGCGGCGGTATTGCGCCTTTTCTTCGTCCGTTGGTGCAGCGGCTTCGTTGACACCGTTCAAACGCACGATCACTAGGCTACCGTCAGCCAGGGTCACAGTGGTGAAGGTCGGCTTGTCCTTGGCCGCAGGCTTGGGCATGCGGAACAGGGCTTGCAGCACGGCAGGGTCGATCGCTTCCTGGCTACGAGTAGCCGCTTCAGTGACCTTCCACGCCTGGCCGTCGACCGGCTGGTTCAGCGGGGTCTTGCCATCACGCAGGCTGGCGATCAACTCGTCAGCGTGAGTCTTGGCAGCCGCGCTGGCGCGCTCCTTGGCCATCTGCGTACGAATCGCGGCATTGACGCTTTCCAGCGGCAGTTGCGCAGGCTTCAGATGCTCCTTGGCACGCAGCACGATGATGGTTTCCGGGTCCAGCTCGATGGCGGCGCTGTTGGCACCCTCATCCAACACTTCCGGGCTGAACGCAGCGGTGACCACGGCACGGTTGGCCGCAACACCTTCCCCACCTTCACGGCCAAACGGCGCGGAGGTATGCACGGTCAGCTTCAGGTCGGACGCCGGCTGGGCCAGGTCGGACGCTTCAAATGCCGCATCTTCCAATTGCTTGGTCGCTTCGACAAAACGCTGCTCGACTTGCTGGGTCTTGAGGTCTTTGGTCAACTTGTCTTTCAGGCTGGCAAACGTCGGCACTTGCGGTGCCTCAACGCCCAACAGCTTGATCAAGTGCCAACCGAAGGTGCTGCGCACTGGTGCCGAGACCTGGTCCTTCTTCAACGCGTACAACGCGGTTTCAAACTCCGGGTCGTAAACGCCTGGGCCGGCAAAGCCCAGATCGCCGCCACTGTTGGCCGAACCTGGATCCTGAGAGAACTCCTTGGCCAGGGCTTCGAATTTCTCGCCCTTGGCCAGGCGAGCCTGGATTTCTTCGATCTTGGCCTTGGCTTGTGCGTCGGTGACCTTGTCGTTGACTTCAATCAGGATGTGCGCAGCACGACGCTGTTCAGCGAGGTTGGCGATTTCTTTCTGATAGGCAGCCTGCAGTTCATCGTCCTTGACGCTGACCTCGTCGAAGAAGGACGACTTCTTCAATTCCAGGTAGTCGATAACCACTTGATCAGGGGTCATGAACTCTTTGGCGTGCTGGTCGTAGTAAGCCTTGACCTCGTCGTCGGTGAGTTTCACCGCGGCAGGGTTGGCCTTGATGTTGACGGTGGCGAAGTCGCGGGTCTGTTTTTCCAGACGGGCGAATGCCAGCACTTCGGCGTCGGTGACGAAACCACTGCCGGCGATACCTGCGCGAACCTGGCCGATGAGCATTTCCTGGGTCAGCATCTGACGGAATTGCATACGGCTGTAGCCCAACTGACGAATCACCTGGTCAAAGCGTTCGGCGCTGAACTTGCCGTCCACCTGGAACTCCGGCGTCTGCAGGATCACCTGGTCCAGCGCAGCTTCAGAGAAGCCAAACTTGGAATCGGCCGCACCTTGCAGCAGCAACTTGCGATCGATCAGCCCCTTGAGGGCCGCCTCGCGCAGCAGTTTTTCGTCCAGCAGCGAAGCATCGAAATCCTTACCCAGCTGTTGCATCAGCTGGCGACGTTGCATGTCGACGGCTTGGCTCAGCTCGGTCTGGGTGATCTCTTCACCGTTGACCTTGGCCACGTCCTGTTTACTGTTACCCGAAGCCTGGAAAATGGCTTCGATACCGGTGAACGCCATCAATGCGACGATGATCCCGATAATGGTCTTGGCAATCCAGCCTTGTGAATTGTCCCTGATATTTTGCAGCATGCGTCCCCCAGAAACGGTTGAACTTCAAAAATAGGCAACCGTGGAGCGTGGGTAGAGTCCGGATAGAAGAAAGGCGCATCCGAGGATGCGCCTTCTCGTAACTGGCGGAGCGGACGGGGGTTTTAACCCACACCCCCTGCGTAGTGACCCAATGGATACGTAGGTCAGCTGCCGCTCCGCTGCCAGGCCAGACCTGCGTCCGACCCGGGTAGGTAAGGCTTGAGCGAGGCTTAGTTAACGGCTTCTTTCAGGGCTTTACCGGCTTTGAAACCTGGTTTCTTGGCAGCAGCGATTTGCAGTGCTTTGCCAGTCTGTGGGTTACGGCCAGTGCGAGCTGGGCGGTCAGTCACAGAGAAAGTACCGAAGCCTACCAGAACCACGGAGTCGCCGGCCTTCAGAGCGCCAGTGACGGATTCGATTACTGCATCCAGCGCACGGCCAGCAGCAGCTTTCGGGATATCAGCGGATGCAGCGATAGCATCAATCAGTTCCGACTTGTTCACTCTAAGTCCCCTTATATTTCTATTGAGTATGATTCTAAGTTTTTTGGTAAAAACAAAAGCCAGTGCTGAATGGCCTACAGACACTTAAGAGCCGCTTTATAACAAGGGCTCTAAAAAGCTGTCAAGGAAGCCCCCCGGCTTAATCGCATTAATGCGTGCTAATTCTTTCCTTGGAATCTGACTCGCGTTTTTCATCCTTCGCGACAATCTCCGGAGCCACATCCGGCAAGGGCTCCGGCGCGTATTGCAGCGCAATTTGCAGGACCTCGTCAATCCATTTAACCGGTTTAATCTGAAGATCCTGCTTGATATTGTCAGGAATTTCTTTCAAGTCGCGAACATTCTCTTCAGGAATGATCACGGTCTTGATGCCACCCCGGTGGGCGGCGAGCAATTTCTCTTTCAAACCACCGATAGCCAATACTTGGCCACGCAGGGTGATTTCCCCGGTCATTGCGACATCGGCACGCACCGGAATGCCAGTCAATGCCGACACCAGGGCCGTGCACATGCCTACGCCTGCGCTAGGGCCGTCCTTCGGCGTCGCCCCTTCAGGCATGTGAATGTGCGTGTCGTGCTTCTCATGGAAGTCCAGGGGGATACCCAGGCTCTTGGCGCGGCTGCGCACCACAGTCTGCGCGGCAGTGATGGATTCGACCATCACGTCACCCAGCGAACCGGTCTTGATCAGCTGGCCTTTGCCCGGGATCACTGCAGCTTCGATGGTCAGCAATTCGCCGCCCACTTGGGTCCACGCCAGGCCAGTAACCTGCCCTACCTGATCCTGTTGCTCGGCCAGGCCGTAACTGAATTTACGCACGCCCAGGAAGTGCTCCAGGGAGTCGGCGGTGACTTTCACCGAGAAGCGTTTTTCCAGCGCATGCTCCTTGACCGCTTTGCGGCAGATTTTCGCGATCTGGCGCTCCAGGCCCCGTACACCGGCCTCGCGGGTGTAATAACGCACGATGTCACGGATCGTTTCGAGCTCGAATTCGATCTCGCCCTTCTTCAGGCCGTTGGCCGAAATCTGCTTGGGCGCTAGGTATTTGACCGCAATGTTGATCTTCTCGTCTTCGGTGTAGCCCGGCAGACGAATCACTTCCATCCGGTCCAGCAACGCTGGCGGGATGTTCATGGAGTTGGAGGTGCACAGGAACATTACGTCGGACAGGTCGTAGTCGACTTCCAAGTAATGGTCGTTGAAATTGTGGTTCTGTTCCGGGTCGAGCACTTCGAGCAGGGCCGATGCCGGATCGCCACGCATGTCGCTGCCCATTTTGTCGATTTCGTCGAGCAGGAACAGCGGGTTGCGCACACCCACTTTCGTCATCTTTTGAATCAATCTTCCCGGCATCGAACCGATGTAGGTCCGGCGATGACCACGAATTTCCGCTTCATCGCGCACACCGCCGAGGGCCATGCGTACGAACTTACGGTTTGTGGCACTGGCAATCGACTCGGCCAACGAGGTTTTACCCACGCCTGGCGGACCCACCAGGCACAACACCGGCCCACGAATTTTCTTCACGCGCTTTTGCACGGCGAGGTATTCGAGGATGCGTTCTTTAACTTCCTCGAGGCCGTAGTGATCGGCGTCGAGGATATCCTCAGCACGAGCCAGGTCCAGGCGCACCTTAGTCTGGGCCTTCCACGGCACCTGCACCAGCCAGTCGATGTAGGAGCGCACCACAGTGGCTTCAGCCGACATCGGCGACATTTGCTTGAGCTTGTTCAGCTCGGCGCTGGCCTTGGTCAGGGCGTCTTTCGGCAGGCCGGCGGCATCGATGCGCTTTTTCAGCTCTTCGATTTCGTTGTGGCCGTCCTCGCTGTCGCCGAGTTCTTTCTGAATGGCCTTCATCTGCTCATTCAGGTAGTACTCGCGCTGGCTGCGCTCCATTTGTTTCTTCACACGGCCCCGGATGCGTTTCTCAACCTGCAACAGGTCGATTTCGCCATCCAGCAGCGTCAGCACATGCTCAACACGGGCGGACAGGTCGATAATTTCGAGGATGTCTTGCTTCTGCTCGATTTTCAGCGCCATGTGCGCGGCCATGGTATCGACCAGGCGGCTTGGCTCATCAATGCTGTTGAGGGAGGACAGGACTTCAGCCGGGACTTTCTTGCCCAACTGCACATACTGCTCGAATTGCGAGAGCAGGCTGCGTACAAAAACTTCGGACTCACGTTCAGGGGCTTCGACTTCGTCGATCAACGCGACTTCAGCGCGCAGGTGGCCGTCCACCTCCATGAAGCGCTCGACCGCACCCCGTTGCTCACCTTCCACCAGCACCTTGACAGTGCCATCAGGCAGCTTGAGCAGTTGCAGCACGGTAGCAATGGTGCCCACGCGATACAGGGCGTCTTCGCCTGGATCATCATCAGCAGGATTTCTCTGGGCCAACAGCAGGATCTGCTTGTCACCCGTCATCGCAGCCTCGAGGGCTTCGATAGACTTCTCGCGACCCACGAACAGCGGGATAACCATGTGCGGATAGACGACGACATCACGCAACGGCAGGAGAGGCAATTCAATGGTTGTCTTCATGATTTCGCCTCTATGACAGTTGAAAAATAAACTTGAAACCAAGATGGGGGCTGCATGCAAAAAAAACAAGCTTATTGCCAGCAGTTAAACGCAGTAAACGTTTTGGAGTAAAAAACGCTGTAAAAACAAAGGGGCCCCTGAAGGACCCCTTGTTTATACCGAAACTGCGAAACGCTTACGCGTCAGGCGCAGCCTTGGCAGCCGGCTCACTGTTTTCGTAGATATACAGCGGCTTGGACTTGCCTTCTATGACGCTTTCGTCAATCACCACTTTACTCACCTCGGACTGCGAGGGGATTTCGTACATGGTGTCGAGCAACACGCCTTCCAGAATCGAACGCAGGCCACGCGCACCCGTCTTGCGCTCCAGTGCCCGCTTGGCCACTGATTTGAGTGCGTCGGTACGGAACTCGAGGTCTACACCCTCCATCTCGAACAGCTTGGCGTATTGCTTGGTCAGGGCGTTTTTCGGCTCGGTGAGGATCTGAATCAGAGCAGCCTCATCCAACTCATCCAACGTGGCCAGGACCGGCAGACGGCCAACGAATTCCGGGATCAGACCGAACTTGACCAGATCGTCAGGCTCGACTTCACGCAGGGACTCGCCCACCTTCTTGCCTTCTTCCTTGCTGCGCACTTCTGCACCGAAACCAATGCCACCCCGGGTGGAACGCTGCTGGATAACTTTTTCCAGCCCGGAGAATGCACCGCCACAGATGAACAGGATGTTGCGCGTATCAACCTGAAGGAATTCCTGCTGCGGGTGCTTACGGCCGCCTTGTGGCGGTACGGAAGCAACCGTGCCTTCGATCAGTTTCAACAGGGCTTGCTGCACGCCTTCACCGGAAACATCCCGCGTGATCGACGGGTTGTCAGACTTGCGCGAAATCTTGTCGATTTCATCGATGTAGACAATGCCCATCTGGGCCTTCTCTACGTCGTAGTCGCACTTCTGCAGCAGCTTCTGAATGATGTTCTCGACGTCTTCACCCACGTAACCAGCCTCAGTGAGGGTGGTGGCGTCGGCGATAGTGAACGGAACGTTCAGCAGACGAGCGAGGGTTTCTGCAAGCAAGGTCTTACCCGAGCCTGTAGGACCGATCAGCAAGATGTTGCTCTTGCCGAGCTCGACTTCGTCGCCTTTCTTGTCACGCTGGTTCAAGCGCTTGTAGTGGTTGTACACCGCTACGGCCAGAACCTTCTTTGCACGCTCTTGACCAATGACGTACTGGTCAAGGATGCCGCTGATTTCTTTAGGCGAAGGCAATTTATGCGCGCTGCTTTCGGCCTGGGCTTCCTGCACCTCCTCACGGATGATGTCATTGCACAGGTCGACGCACTCGTCGCAGATAAAGACCGAGGGGCCGGCAATCAATTTGCGTACTTCATGCTGGCTTTTGCCACAGAAGGAGCAATAGAGCAGCTTGCCGTTGTCCTCGCCGTTGCGGGTGTCAGTCATTCGTTCGATCCAAATCCGATAGGCTTGCAACACAAGATGAAGGCTTACGCGGGCTTTTTCAAGCCCACCAGTGGTCGGACATGCCGACCAGCCCTATTTTGAGCGGCTTATATTAAGCGGGGCGCTTGTCGATCACAGCGTCGATCAGCCCGTAGTCACGCGCGGCTTCGGCACTCATGAAGTTGTCGCGGTTGGTGTCGCGCTCGATTTCTTCGAGAGTGTGCCCGCTGTGCTTGGCCATCAGCGTATTGAGACGCTCGCGAATGAACAGGATTTCCTTGGCGTGGATTTCGATATCCGACGCCTGGCCCTGGAAACCGCCCAATGGCTGGTGAATCATAACGCGCGAGTTAGGCAGGCAGTAACGCTTGCCCTCAGCACCTGCGGTCAGCAGGAATGCACCCATGCTGCAGGCTTGGCCGATGCAGGTGGTCGATACATTCGGCTTGATGAACTGCATGGTGTCGTAGATCGACATGCCCGCAGTCACCGAACCACCCGGCGAGTTGATGTAGAGATGGATATCCTTGTCCGGGTTTTCCGCTTCAAGGAACAGCAGCTGCGCACAGATCAGGTTGGCCATGTAATCCTCTACGGGGCCCACCAGAAAGATCACTCGCTCCTTGAGCAGGCGCGAGTAGATGTCGTAGGCGCGTTCGCCACGAGCGGACTGCTCGACAACCATCGGGACCAGGCCGCCAGCGGCCTGGATATCAGAGTTCTGCTGAATATAGGAATTACGGAACATGCTCTGCAGTTACTCCCAAATAGTCATGTCTTGAAAACGCATAAGCCAGCGCGAGGCTGGCTTATGGTTGTATTTCCAACGAGTTGGACAATCAGTCGGCTTGTGCTGCTTCTGCCGGCTTGACTGCTTCTTCGTAAGAGACCGCTTTATCGGTCACCTTAGCCTTCTGCAGAACAGTATCCACAACTTGTTCTTCCAGCACAACCGAACGTACTTCGTTCAGCTGCTGGTCGTTCTTGTAGTACCAAGCCACAACCTGCTCAGGCTCCTGGTAGGCCGAAGCCATTTCCTGGATCATTTCGCGAACGCGGTCTTCGTCAGGCTTGAGGTCGAACTGCTTGACCACTTCTGCCACGATCAGACCCAGCACGACGCGGCGCTTGGCTTGCTCTTCGAACAGTTCGGCCGGCAGTTGATCAGGCTTGATGTTGCCACCAAACTGCTGAACAGCTTGTACGCGCAGGCGATCCACTTCGTTCGACAACAGGGCCTTAGGCACTTCGATCGGGTTGGCGGCCAGCAGACCGTCCATAACTTGGTTCTTGACCTTGGACTTGATGGCCTGACGCAGCTCGCGCTCCATGTTCTTGCGAACTTCGGTGCGGAAGCCTTCGATGCCGGTTTCCTTGATGCCGAATTGAGTGAAGAACTCCTCGTTCAGCTCAGGCAGCTTAGGCTCGGAAACGCTATTGACGGTCACGGTGAACTCGGCGGCCTTGCCGGCCAGGTCCAGGTTCTGGTAGTCAGCAGGGAATTCCAGGTTCAGAACACGCTCTTCACCGGCTTTGGCGCCAACCAGGCCGTCTTCAAAACCAGGGATCATGCGGTTGGAACCCAGCACCAGCTGAGTACCCTTGGCGGAGCCGCCAGCGAAGACTTCGCCGTCAACCTTGCCAACGAAATCGATGTTCAGCTGGTCTTCGTTCTGGGCAGCACGCTCGGCCACTTCGAAACGGGTGTTCTGCTTGCGCAGGATTTCCAGCATGTTGTCCAGGTCCGAATCAGCCACTTCGGCGCTCATGCGCTCGATAGCAATACCATCGAAACCGGCCACTTCGAATTCTGGGAACACTTCGAATACGGCAACGTATTCCAGGTCCTTGCCCGCTTCCAGGGACTTAGGCTCGATCGACGGCGAACCTGCTGGGTTCAGCTTTTGCTCAACCACTGCCTCGTAGAAAGAAGCCTGGATTACGTCACCAACAGCTTCCTGGCGCGCATCAGCACCAAAACGGCGCTTGATTTCGCTCATTGGCACTTTGCCTGGACGGAAACCAGCGATCTTGGCCTTTTGGGCAGTCTGCTGCAGACGCTTGTTGACCGCAGTCTCAATACGCTCTGCCGGAACGGTGATGCTCAGGCGGCGCTCGAGAGCAGTAGTATTTTCAACAGAAACTTGCATGGATATTCCTCGTTGCACAGACGTTAGCCGGCCATTTCCGACCCCAATCAAGGGCATGCATTCTAGTGGGTCAAACTCAAGAAGTCACCCTACTGAAAATACGCCCGAAAACAGCCGGCAATTTATCGGTACGAAGGCACTGACGCACCTCGCCCCGGTGACAAATACAGCCAAGTACGCCAGGGCTCTGCGCCGCCTCTTCTATATATAGAAGAAGTCGTCTATCCCCCTTGGCGGCCAACCCCTCAAACAGGGCCAGCAGGCAGTGCGGCATCATCGAGATACATAAATACGACGAAACGCCCTGCCGTCGCGACCCACTACCTGCAGCCGCCGAATATTCGTACCGCTGAAACCAAAAAAGGCGCCAGACTGTTAAATCTGGCGCCTTTCGAATATGGGGTGGACGAAGGGGATCGAACCCTCGACAACGGGAGTCACAATCCCGTGCTCTACCAACTGAGCTACGCCCACCATATTGCGTTAACAAAGAAACCAAACTACTTCTTTGTTGAGCCCTGCCCTGCCTTTCGACATGGCCAAGCCGTGTTTGGTGCGGATGAAGAGACTCGAACTCTTACGCCTCGCGGCGCTGGAACCTAAATCCAGTGTGTCTACCAATTCCACCACATCCGCGCTTGTAGCTCTTAAAGCAAAGGCGCCAGACGATTAATCTGGCGCCTTTTCAAAATATGGGGTGGACGAAGGGGATCGAACCCTCGACAACGGGAGTCACAATCCCGTGCTCTACCAACTGAGCTACGCCCACCATCTAGCGTTACTTGTGCCAAAGCTGCCTAATGGCGCACCCGGCAGGACTCGAACCTGCGACCATCCGCTTAGAAGGCGGATGCTCTATCCAGCTGAGCTACGGGCGCCTGATTAATCTGTACTCTTGGAGGATTACAAACTAAGTGCTTCCAGCCTTACAGAACAACACTCTATTCTGCTCGACCTTCTTAACCAGTGCTAGGCTGTGCCCGACAAGTGCGACGAATAGTATAGATGGCCTGGAAACCCGTCAAATCTTTTTTGAAAAAAACTGATTTTATTTAAGGGGTTAGGGCAATTTGCAGACCAAGCGCCTTTGCCCTCACGTCATGGCATGCGAGAATGCGCGCACTTTTCTTCCCCCTCTCGATGGTTAATCACGCGTAATGACTGCACAACTTATCGACGGCAAATCAATCGCCGCCAGCCTGCGCCAGCAGATCGCCAAACGCGTCACCGAGCGTGGCCAGCAAGGCCTGCGCACGCCTGGCCTCGCGGTGATCCTGGTCGGCAGCGATCCTGCGTCCCAGGTTTATGTCTCGCACAAGCGTAAAGACTGTGAAGAGGTCGGCTTTATTTCCAAGGCCTACGACTTACCTTCCGAGACCACCCAGCAGGCGCTTACCGACCTGATCGACGGTCTCAACGACGACCCGAAGATCGATGGCATCCTGCTCCAACTGCCTTTGCCCGAGCACTTGGACGCGTCCAAATTGCTGGAGCGCATCCGCCCGGACAAGGACGTCGACGGCTTCCACCCTTACAACGTCGGCCGCCTGGCCCAGCGTATCCCGCTGCTGCGCCCGTGCACTCCGAAAGGCATCATGACCCTGCTGGAAAGCACCGGTGTCGACCTTTATGGCCTTGATGCCGTGGTTGTCGGCGCGTCCAACATCGTCGGCCGCCCGATGGCCATGGAACTGCTGCTGGCCGGCTGCACCGTGACCGTCACCCACCGCTTCACCAAAGACCTCGCCGGCCATGTTGGCCGCGCCGACCTGGTCGTCGTCGCCGCCGGTAAGCCGGGCCTGGTCAAGGGTGAGTGGATCAAGGAAGGCGCCATCGTCATCGACGTGGGCATCAACCGCCAGGAAGACGGCAAACTGGTGGGTGACGTGGTGTACGAAACCGCCCTGCCCCGCGCTGGCTGGATCACTCCAGTACCCGGTGGGGTTGGCCCGATGACGCGTGCCTGCCTATTGGAAAATACCTTGTACGCCGCAGAAACCCTGCACGATTGATAACCAGGCGTACTGAAAAAGCCCTGCCTTATCGCAGGGTTTTTTATTGCCCGCAAAAAACTTTTTACTTAGTTTTTAGGAACTTTCATCTGGCTTTAGAAGAACATTCGACAGTTTCTGATCCATACTCCTAAAATGTAACGGCATTTATCAAAAACCCGTTCCCGAACGGTATTTCCTTACTTTTTTAGCGAGTTCATCCGCGTGAAAATTCGTCTCTCTCTTGTCAGCCTATTTTTTGCTTTCACAGGCACCTTCGCGCAAGCAGCCGAAACCACCCAGGCTCCGCGTGATACCTCCAAGCTGCAAATCGCTTCAGGCAGCGCAATGCTGGTGGACCTGCAGACCAATAAGGTCATCTATTCCAGCAACCCCGACGTGGTGGTGCCCATTGCCTCGGTGAGCAAACTGATGACCGGCCTGATCGTGCTCGAAGCCAAGCAGAACATGGATGAGTACATCGATATCAACATCAAGGACACGCCGGAAATGAAAGGTGTGTTCTCCCGCGTGAAAATCGGCAGCGAAATGCCGCGCAGAGAGATGTTACTGATCGCCCTGATGTCGTCAGAAAACCGCGCCGCTGCCAGCCTGGCCCACCACTACCCAGGCGGCTACCCAGCGTTTATCGCGGCGATGAACGCCAAGGCCAAGGCGCTGGGCATGACTAGCACCCATTACGTCGAGCCTACTGGCCTGTCGATTCATAACGTGTCCACCGCCCGTGACCTGAGCAAACTGCTGGCCGCCGCGCGCCACTACCCGCTGCTCAGCCAACTGAGTACCACCAAGGAAAAGACCGTTTCGTTCCGCAAGCCCAGCTACACACTGGGCTTCTCCAACACCGACCACCTGATCAACCGCGCCAACTGGGACATCAAGCTGACCAAGACCGGCTTCACCAACCAGGCCGGCCACTGCCTGGTGCTGGTGACCAGCATGGGTAACCGCCCGGTGTCGCTGGTGATCCTGGATGCCTTTGGCAAATTCACTCACTTCGCCGATGCCAGCCGGATTCGTAACTGGGTAGAAACCGGCAAGAGCGGCTCGGTGCCGGATGTGGCATTGCGCTACAAGGCTGATAAGAACCTGAAGAACCGCCCGAACGCTGCACAAGTGCGTCGCTAAACACGTACTGCCTATGTGGGCGCTGGCTTGTGTGGGAGTCGGGCTTGCCCGCGATGCAGGCACTGAGGTGTTTCAGTGGCACCGAGGTGATGCTATCGCAGGCAAGCCAGCTCCCACACAAGCCCGCCCCCACACTGGATCGTCGGTTTTCTTTACTTGCGTTCCACCAACACTTTAAGCGCCTGCGCCGCCGCCCGCTCCTGCCCGGCCTGGGCCGTTGCATTAGCCGAATCACGCCAGCGTTGAGCATCCACATTGGCCGGCAACTGGCTTGGGCGCTGGGTGACGATTGCCCAACTCCCCGCGCTCTTCCACTTCGATTCAAAGGCGCTAAAGCTCATCAAGAGGCGCCGGTCCATCCCGGAGCGCAGCAGCACAGTACTTTTCTGCTGATTGAACCCGACCACGACCACGTAGTGCGCGTCAGACCACACCCCGCCGCCAATTCTCGCCATCACCGGGTAACCCGCCGCCACCTGCGCCAGCACCGCCGTCAGCTCTGCATCCAGCGGGTACACCATCAGCCCGTATTCACGCGCCAGCACCTGCATGTTGCGTTGAAGGTCCGCTTCGGCGCCCGGTAAACGCAGCGGCTTATCCAACAAGCCCGGTGTCATGACAATGCCTTGTTGCGACAGCATGCTGGCTAAAGCCGTAGGACCGCTCTGATAAGCCTCGCCGCGAAAAGTCGGCACGCCATTGAGCTCGACACGCTCCGGCAGGCCCACCAGCCTCGACGGGGTCGCAGAGCACGCCGCAAGCCCCAGGGCACAGGCGAGCAACACGGATATTTTAAGGTTCGACCGTAACCGCAATTTTCTACTCTCTTGATCAACTGCCGGTGAGGGCCCTGATCATAGGACGCTCTGCCACGCGGGTATAGCCCGCAGGCTTAGTAAAGGGAGTGGATAGAGCAAAGAAGTTGGACAGACACGACCATTGGTCAATAGCAGGCAACCTCCGCCTAGCTAGACTGTCACTTGAGAAGACTGTGTGTGCCCCGTACGGGGCGAAAGGAGGCCCGAATGAGCCTTGCAACAACGATTTTACTGTTGATCTGCGGTTGGCTGGCGGTAGCCGGCGCCATGTTGTGGGGGGTGTTGCGCATTACCCGCCGGCACTATCACCCCCACGTAAAACCCGCCAATCCCCACAAGGCAGCGGTGCATCACGCCTAGCCAGGCATGCAATTGAAGCCCTGAGTCGCTGCGACTTCCTAAACCTGTCGCAGCCCTGACGCTGCTGGCGTTGCAAGGTTGCTCAATGGCGCCGACCTAAACCGTGCCTTCGGTAAACCTCCCGACGGTCTACCGCGAACAGGCCCGTGACGGCCCGTGGCACAACGAACATTGCAGGCGGTACAGACCCGTCAGTGACAGGCAAGCGTGCGATTGGTCACCGCGCTCGGTGGGGGCTGGCAATCTGGCGACCGGCCTTTGCCCCAATCAACTTCGCCTGCCCATCCTTCTGCTTTCCCGTCCGCGCCTCAGTGATCAATCCTGGGATCAACTTGCCCTCGGGCAAGTTCTTCCAGAACCGGCTCGGCAAATGCCCTTCCATCACCTTGGGGTTCAACCGCGCCGGATTGAAGATGTGGCTGTAATAGGTCAGCCACATCGCACTGTGCGGATCCTCTACATTCTGCGCCAGGTGCCGCCACGCCTCGGGGCACTCGCGCTGATGAATAAGCTGCTCTCCGTCGTAGTAGACCCCGTCCAGCGGCGTGGCGATCATCCACCGATGACGGCCCATGCGCCCGATGAAATGCTGGCTGGCGGATTTCAGAATGTCGTGTGCAGGCTCGTGCCAGGCCACATATTCCGGCAGCTCCGACCCCGCCCCAGCAGGTAATGCGATAAACCGCACAAACGCATGCAGATGGTGCGCCTCGCGGCTGACCTGTTTGATCCGCCGCTGCAACTCGCTACCCAGCTTGTCCCCTGCCAGCATCGCAGTACGATCGCCATGGCTCACACGCCACAACACTTCATACAGCAGGCTCCAGCGCTGGTCGCCGTGGTAGCAGGCGGCCGACTCCAGCAGATCCAACAGCGCCTTGGGCACCCGCGTCTGGAACGGCCCGAGGCCTTCGGGGATGGACTGGTCGGTAGCAAACAGATCGGCTACCTCGGCCTCGCCCCAACTCACTTGGCTGGGATCGACCTGATGGCTGAGCAGCCATCGCGCCTGGTCGCGCCAGGTGCTGAACAGGTTGTCGCATTCCAGGCTGATCATCCCCACAGCCCCATTTGCTGCGGTGCGGGGCGGTCGCGCAATTGCTCACGTAGCAGCACGCTGGTGCTTTCGGCCTGTTGCGGGTGATAGTCACTGGTGATGAAAAACGGCTTGGCCTTGGCCAGTACGCAGCGCATGCGCGCCAGGTCTTCGAAGCGGATCTTGCGTTCACGCCGCAGGTCCACCAGGCGCTGGGTGGTGCGCAGGCCAATGCCCGGAATGCGCGCAATCAAGGTCGGCTCGGCGCGGTTCAGGTCCAGGGGGAATACCTCGCGGTGTTCCAGGGCCCAGGCCAGCTTGGGGTCGATATCCAGGGCCAGGTGGCCGGGGCCTGCGAACAGTTCATTGGCGCTGAACCCGTAGCTGCGCAGCAGGAAATCGGCCTGGTACAAGCGATGCTCGCGCATCAGCGGTGGTGCAGCCAGGGGCACGCTCTTCGGGCTGTTGGGGATGGGGCTGAACGCCGAGTAATACACACGCCGCAGCTTGAAATTGCCGTAAAGCGCTTCGGCACCGTGGAGGATGGTGCTGTCATCGGTGTCGTCGGCGCCGACGATCATTTGCGTACTCTGCCCTGCCGGGGCGAATCGCGGTGCGCGCGGCTCATTGAGCACGGTCTGCTCGCCGGTGTAGATGGTCTGCATGGCCTGCTTGATGGAGACGATCTGTTTTTCCGGCGCCAGGGTCTGCAAGCTGGTCTCGGTAGGCAGTTCGATATTCACGCTCAGGCGGTCGGCATAACGCCCGGCTTCGGCGATCAGCGCCGGGTCCGCATCCGGAATGGTCTTGAGGTGGATATAGCCGCGAAAGTCGTGATCTTCGCGAAGAAGCTTGGCGACCCGCACCAACTGCTCCATGGTGTAGTCGGACGAACGGATGATGCCAGAGCTGAGAAACAGCCCGCTGACGCAATTGCGCCGGTAGAAGTCCAGGGTCAGGGTGACCACCTCCTCCGGGCTGAAACGCGCGCGGGGCACGTCGCTGGAGCGGCGGTTGACGCAGTATTGGCAGTCGTAGAGACAGAAGTTGGTGAGCAACACCTTGAGCAATGACACGCATCGCCCATCGGGCGTATAGCTGTGGCAGATGCCCATGCCATCGGTAGAACCCAGCCCCGCCTTGCCCTCGGAGCTACGCTTGGGCGCGCCGCTGCTGGCGCACGACGCGTCGTACTTGGCGGCGTCGGCGAGGATGCTGAGTTTTTCGATCAACTGCATGGAGGGCCACCGATACTGGTTTTTTGTACAGTATCAGAGGGTAGCTACAAGCTACAAGCTTGAAGCTTGTAGCTGGAACTCAGCTCGCGGTGGCGAGCAACACGTCACGCACCGAGCGTCCCTTGCCACGCCCACGGTCCAGTGCGTACAGCGACGCTGCAATCTCATCCGCACGAATCGGCAGCACCGACAGCAAGGTGTCACTCAAACCGTGGCTGGCCTGGCTGAAACCCTGGATGTAGATGCCAGCGTTGCAACGCTCGTCGGTGACGATGCGGTAATCGCGCGCCACCTCGAATTCGCCCAGATAATCTTCCAGCGGCGCCAGCAAGGCGCGGTGCGTCTGGCGCTCGTAGCCGGTGGCGAGGATCACCGCATCGTAATGATTGACGCTGGTTTCGCCGCTGGCGTTATTGCGCAGCACCAACTCGATGCCCAACGGACCTGGGGTGGCTTTTTCGACCACCGTCATGGTGCGGAACGCTTGGCGGGCGATGCCGGAGACTTTCTGGCGATAAAAGATGCCGTAGATACGCTCGATCAGGTCCAGGTCTACCACCGAATAATTGGTGTTCTGGTACTCGGCGACCAGGCGCTCACGCTCGGCACCTTCCTGCTGGAACACCAGGTCGGTAAAGGCCGGCGAGAACACTTCGTTGACGAACGGACTGTCATCGGCGGGCTTGAGCGCCGATCCGCGCAGGATCATGTCGACCTGCACCGACGCGAAGCTGTCGTTCAGGTCGATAAAAGCTTCGGCTGCACTCTGGCCGCCGCCGATGATGGCGATGCGCATGGCTTTGCCCTCGACACACGGTTGCGTGGCCATGCGCGCTAGGTATTGAGAATGGTGGAACACCCGGCGGTCCCCTTTGAGCGCCTTGAACGCCTCCGGAATACGGGGTGTGCCGCCGGCGCTGACCACCACCGAACGGGTGGTGCGCACGTGCTGCTCGCCCAGGGCATCGCGGGAAATCACGCGCAGCGCTTCAACCTGCTGCTGATGCAGGATCGGCTCGATGGCCAGCACTTCCTCGCCGTAGCACGCCTGGGCCTGGAACTGCCCGGCGACCCAGCGCAGGTAGTCGTTGTACTCCATGCGGCACGGGTAAAAGGTGCCCAGGTTGATAAAGTCCACCAAGCGGTCGTGTGCTTTCAGGTAATTGACGAAGGAATATGGGCTGGTGGGGTTGCGCAGGGTCACCAGGTCCTTGAGGAACGAGATCTGCAGTTCGCTCTGGGTCACCAGGGTATTGCCGTGCCAGCGGTAGTCGGCCTGTTTGTCGAGAAACAGCACGTCCAGTTTGCCCTGGGCCTTTTCGCGCTCCTGCAGGGCGATGGCCAGCGCCAGGTTCGAAGGGCCGAAACCGATACCGATCAGGTCGTGAACCGCGGGCGAAGCAATAGCCTGTGTCATTCCAGTGTCCTCTGGATAAGCCCCTTGGCGGTGGGGCGGGAATACCTTTCAAGACCTGCACAACAGGTCATGTGTTGATAGGAAACGAGGACAGTGAAATAAAATTTAACTAACAGGTGATCAGTGCGCTTCCCACTCTCGCATCCGCCCCCGGCAGTGCTTCATGGCGTTGACGATGTGTTTTTCCACCAGGGCGCGGGAAATGCACAGGCGCTCGGCGATTTGCAGGTGGGTCAGGCCGTCGAGCTTGCGCAGCAGAAAGCTGTCGCGACAGGCTGGCGGCAGCTCGGCCAGGGCGCGTTCGAGCAATTCCAGGCGCTGGCCGTGGTCGTGGTGGGTGTGGGGCGAGCAACTGGCGAAGCGCTCTTCGGCATCCAGCACATCCAGAGGTTCAACCTGGCGCAAGGCGTTGCGGCGATGGGCGTCGATCACCAGGTTGAGCGCAGTGCGATACAAAAAGGCGCGGGGTTGTTCGATGGGCGTGTCGCTGGAACGTTCCAGCACCCGGACATAAGCGTCATGCACCACATCCTCGGCCACCTGACGGTTGCCCAGCTTGGCGTTGAGGAAACACACCAGCTCGCGATAGTAGTTTTCCAACATGACTCCCGACCGCCGGGTGGCGGCATTAGGCCCTTGGGTGCAAAAAAGACAGCGTTTGGGTGATGGCAGTTTGAGTGCGTGCAATTTATAGTAATTCTCATCTACTTTTAAAGCACACTTGCATCAACGGACGATTATTTTTCTTCAAGGGCGCTGTAACTGCTTATGTAACGGCCTAAATCCCCACGCAATTCCCTCGTCTACCTTTCAGCTCCCCGCAACTGCGGTCCGAACTTTCCTGGCTGGAACCAAAGCATGAAACGCCCTCGACCTGCCCGACGCGCCTTTCTGGCTATCGCGTGCCTGCTCCCCATCATCGCCATCGCGGCCTGGCAAGTGCTGCCGCCTGGGCGTGACACCCTCACCACCGTGAGCGTCACCCGCGGCAATATCGAAAACAGCGTGACGGCCCTGGGCACCCTGCAACCCAGGCGTTATGTGGATGTTGGCGCACAGGCGTCCGGGCAGATCCGCAAGATCCACGTCGAGGCCGGCGACCAGGTCCAGGAAGGCCAATTGCTGGTGGAAATAGACCCTTCCACGCAAAAAGCCAAGCTCGACGCCAGCCGGTACGCCATCGAAAACCTCAAGGCCCAGTTGCAGGAGCAAAACGCCCAGCATCAGTTGGCACGCCAGAAGTACCAGCGCCAGCAACGCCTGGCCGCCGGTAATGCGACCCGTGAAGAAGATGTACAAACCGCCAAAGCTGAATTGAGCGCCACTGCGGCCCGGGTCAGCATGTTCCAGGCGCAGATCCGGCAAGCCCAGGCCAGCCTGCGCAGCGATGAAGCGGAGCTGGGCTACACACGCATCTATGCGCCGATGACCGGCACCGTCGTGGCGGTGGACGCGCGCGTCGGCCAGACCCTGAATGCCCAGCAGCAGACGCCGCTGATCCTGCGCATCGCCAAACTGTCACCGATGACCGTCTGGGCGGAAGTCTCGGAAGCCGATATCGGCCACGTCAAGCCGGGCATGACCGCGTACTTCACCACCCTGAGCGGCGGCAACCGGCGCTGGACCAGCACCGTGCGGCAGATCCTGCCGATCCCGCCCAAGCCCTTGAATGAAAGCCAAGGCAGCGGCAGCCCCAACAGTTCCAGTAAAAGCGGCAGTGGCCGTGTAGTGCTGTACACCGTGCTGCTGGACGTGGACAACAGCGACAACGCGTTGATGGCGCAGATGACCACCCAGGTGTTTTTCGTTGCCAGCCAGGTCAAGGACGCCCTCACCGCACCGGTTGCCGCGCTGCGGGGCACGTCCAGTGCCGACCGCCAGATCGCCCGGGTCGTGACCAAAAGCGGGCGTATCGAAGAACGCCACGTGCTACTGGGCATCAGTGACCGCCTGCGCGTTCAAGTGCTCGACGGCCTGAACGAGGGCGATCAACTGTTGATCGGCCCGGCCGACGGCAACGGGGGTTGAGTTGACCACGCCCCTGATCGAACTCAAGAACATCCGCAAATCCTACGGCGGCGGCGAAAGCCCGCAGGTCGACGTGTTGCGCGGCATCGACCTATCGATTCATGCCGGGGAGTTCGTTGCCATCGTCGGCGCCTCGGGCTCCGGCAAGTCCACGCTGATGAATATCCTCGGCTGCCTCGACCGCCCAAGCGTCGGTGACTACCTGTTCGCCGGGGAAAACGTCGCGCGCCTGGACTCTGACGAACTGGCCTGGCTGCGCCGCGAAGCCTTTGGCTTCGTGTTCCAGGGCTACCACTTGATTCCCTCCGGCTCGGCCCAGGAAAACGTCGAGATGCCGGCGATCTATGCCGGCATCAGCGCCACCGAGCGCCATGCCCGCGCCAACGCGCTGCTCACGCGCCTGGGCCTGGCCGACCGCACCGGCAACCGTGCGCACCAGCTTTCCGGCGGCCAGCAGCAGCGCGTGTCCATCGCTCGCGCATTGATGAACGGTGGCCACATCATCCTGGCCGATGAACCCACCGGCGCCCTCGACAGCCACAGCGGCGCCGAGGTCATGAGCCTGCTCGACGAACTGGCCAGCCAAGGCCACGTGGTGATCCTGATCACCCACGACCGCGAAGTGGCGGCGCGGGCCAACCGCATTATCGAGATTCGCGATGGCTTGATCATCAGTGACTCGGCCGATGGCAGCGAAGTTGCTCCTGCATTAGCCAACGGCGCCCTGCAAGCCGTTGACCTGCGCCAACGCCTGGCCGACGGCGCCGAGCACAATGGCGCGTGGAAAGCCGAACTGGTGGATGCCGTGCAAGCTGCCTGGCGGGTGATGTGGATCAACCGCTTCCGCACGGCGTTGACCCTGCTGGGCATCATTATCGGCGTAGCGTCGGTGGTGGTGATGCTCGCGGTGGGCGAAGGCAGCAAGCGCCAGGTCATGGCGCAGATGGGCGCGTTCGGTTCCAACATCATCTACCTCAGTGGCTCGTCGCCCAACCCGCGTACGCCGCCGGGAATCGTGTCGCTCAATGACGTCCACGCACTGGCAGCGCTGCCCCAGGTGCAGCGCATCATGCCGGTCAACGGCAGCGAAGCCGGGGTGCGTTTTGGCAATGTCGACTACATGGCCTATGTGGGCGGCAATGACACCAACTTCCCGGAGATTTTCAATTGGCCGGTGGTCGAGGGCAATTATTTTACCGCCGAGGACGAGCGCGCCGCCGCCACGGTGGCGGTGATCGGGCATCGTGTACGCGAGAAACTGTTCAAGGGCGAGGTCGACCCCATCGGCCAGTACATCCTGATTGAGAACGTGCCGTTCCAGGTGATCGGGGTGCTGGCGGAAAAAGGCGCCAGCTCCGGCAACAAGGACAGCGACGACCGCATTGCCATCCCTTATACCGCCGCCAGCGTGCGCCTGTTCGGCAGCTATAACCCCGAATACGTGGTGATCGCGGCGGCTGATGCGCGCAAGGTCCACGAGGCCGAGCTGGCCATCGACCAGTTGATGCAGACGCTGCACAACGGCAAGCGCGATTACGAGCTGACCAACAACGCGGCGATGATCCAGGCCGAAGCCCACACGCAGAACACGCTGTCGTTGATGCTTGGTTCGATTGCCGCGATCTCCCTGTTGGTGGGCGGTATCGGCGTGATGAACATCATGTTGATGACTGTGCGCGAGCGTACCCGCGAAATCGGTATCCGCATGGCCACCGGCGCACGCCAGCGCGACATCCTGCGCCAGTTCCTCACCGAAGCGGTGATGCTCTCGGTGGTCGGCGGCCTGTGCGGCATCGCCCTGGCCCTGATGGTGGGTGGCGTGCTGGTACTGGCCGAGGTGGCGGTGCAGTTTTCCCTGGTGGCGGTGTGTGGCGCATTTGGTTGCGCGCTGGTCACCGGCGTCGTATTCGGCTTTATGCCGGCCCGTAAAGCTGCCCGGCTCGATCCGGTTAAGGCGTTGACCCGTGAATAAACGATCCATTTACTTGCCCGGTGTGTGCGTGTTGCTCAGCGCCTGCGCCGGCAACCCACCGGCCATCGACACGGCTATTGCGCCGCCTGCCGCCTGGCAATACGCCGAGCGCGACGCCGCCCAGGCCACCAACCAGCAATGGTGGACACACTTCGCCAGCCCGCAGTTGAACCGACTGGTCGAGCAGGCCCGCCGTGACAGTTTCGACGTTGCCGCCGCCACGGCCCGTGTGCGCCAGGCCCAGGCCAGTGCGGTGATAGCCGGCGCGCCGGTGTTGCCCGAGGTGAAGTTCAACCTTGAGACCAGTCACCAGAAACTCATACGCGGCTCAGGTGGACCGAACCTGGATGCGTCCCAAAGCGACGACGCCGTCGACAACTTCGGCGCCAACCTCACCGCCAGCTACGAAGTGGACTTCTGGGGTGGCCGCGCCGCCGCTCGCGACAGCGCCCTGCACAGCCTGCGCGCCAGCGAGTTTGACCAGGCCACCGTGGAACTGACCCTGCTCAGCAGCGTGGCCGACCGCTACGCACAAACCCTCGCCGCCCACCAGCGCCAGCAGATCGCCGAGCTGAACCTGGCCAATGCGCGCAACGTGCTCGACCTGGTACAGACGCGCTATGACGCCGGCGCCGCCACGGCCCTGGAACTGGCCCAGCAAAAAAGCCTGGTGGCCAGCCAGCAACGCCAGCTGCCGCTGATCCAGCAACTGGCCGAAGAATCGCAGATCACCCTGGCCGCCCTGCTCGGCCAACCGGTGCAGGCCTTGGACCTGGGCGCCGAGCCCTTTCAGGCACTGACCTGGCCGAGCATCGGCGCCGGCCTGCCCAGCCAATTGCTCAGCCGCCGGCCCGACATCGCCAAGGCCGAGGCGCAACTGGCGGCGGCACAGGCTGATGTCACCGTGGCCCGCGCGGCCATGCTGCCCGCCGTCACCCTTGGCGCGACCCTGGGTTCCGACGCCTACAAGGCCATGGATGTGTTGCGCAGCCCCTATTACACGCTGACTGCAGGCTTGGTCGGCCCGATCTTCAACAACGGCCGTTTAAGCGCTGAACGCGATAAGGCCCGCGCACGCCAGGAAGAACTGCTGCAAACCTATCGCGGTTCGATCATCAACGGCTTTGCCGATGTGGAAAAAGCCCTCAGCCGCATCACCCGCCTCGACCAGCAACGCGACTGGCAAAGTGAAGAGTTGCACCAAGCCCGGACAGCGTTCCAGATCGCCGAAAGCCGCTACCAGGCAGGTGCCGAAGACCTGCTCACGGTGCTGGAAACCCAGCGCACGCTGTACGCGACCCAAGACCAGAATGTGCAACTGCGGCTGTCACGCCTGCAGGCCAGCATCGCGCTGTACAAGGCACTGGGCGGTGGCTGGCAGGCACAGATCCGATAAACAAAACTCCGATTTCGTACATTAGCTGTCTTCTCGCCCTACATTCTTCGACCTGAGATCCTTGGTAAAAAAGCCGCTATCACACGGCCGCCCAGGACCTCTCGATGACTGTTGCAAACTACCTGACGTGCGCCTGTCTCTGGCTGACCGCAAGCCTTGCCCCTGCCCAACCACTGATCCCTCCCACCACCATCGACTGGCTGCTGGACTGTCACCTGCCCACCGTTGAGCGCCTGGACCCCAAGGTGCTGCAACGCACCCAATGCGGCATCGTGAACGTACCGCGCAATTACGCCGTGCCCCGGCAAGGCAGCTTGCGTCTCTACCTGACGCGCGTCGGCGCCCGTGACCCGTTGAACCGGGAGGGCGTGGTGTTTGCCCAGGCTGGCGACGCCGCCGCAAACAACCGGGGCGGCACCTTTGTCATTCACCTGACCAGCCTCTGGGGCGCCTATGCCAACCCAGCCTATCGCACGCTGGTCAACCGTTACGACGTGATCGAACTCAGCCCCCGCGACCTCAGCAACGACAACGGCATCGAACAGGCCGCTCAGGACATGGAGTACGTCCGCACGCAACTTGGCGACGCCCAACTGCTCTACCTGGGCAACGACAACGCCGCTCGCTTGGGTAGCCGTTACGCTGCGCTGTTTCCCGAGCGCGTGGCGCGCATGGTGCTGGTCAACGCGCAACAGGCCGAGGAAGCGCCTCCGCCGGTCGAGCAACTGAGGCTGAAGGAACCCGTCAAGCAAGCCGCCAGCAGTTGCATCAACCGCTGGGTCGCAGACTTCCTGGTCTTTGGCAAGCAGCCACCGCCGTCCACGCGTTGCCTTGACTCAGGTAACCGCAGAGCCGCCACCCGTTTGCGACCTGTTGCCACCGAAAACGACACGTGGCGTTGACGCTGCATCCGGATCGCTATTAAGTGCTATTTATCCGCATTAATACGATAAATCGAACCCATGCTAAGTCGCCCGCTCCGACGCAAACGCCAGAAGCTGTCCGATGTGATTGTCGAGTCGGTCAAGCGCTCCATCGTCACCGACGCCTTGAAGCCCGGCGACCGTCTACCCACCGAACGTGAGCTGATGGAAAGCTTCCAGTGTTCCAAGGGCTCGGCCCGCGAAGCGCTCAAGGCCCTGGAAGTGGAAGGCCTGGTGAGCACACGCACCGGCCCCAGCGGTGGTGCTTACCTGAACCAGGCCGGCACTGAGCCAGCCAGCCGCGCGCTGCGCAACTACCTGCACTTCCAGCACCTGGATGGCGAGCAGGTGTACCAACTGCGCAAAGTCATCGAAGTGGAACTCGCGGTGTCGGTGCTTGGGCGCTTGAGCGAAGACGACTACCAGGCCCTGCAAGACAACGTGGATTTCTGCAGCGCCCCGGAAGACAGCGAGGCCGGCCAGCGCGAGCAACGCCTGGCGGAACTGGAGTTCCACAACCTGCTGGCCAAGGCCTGCCCCAATCCGTTGCTGAGTTTTATGGCGCAGTTTCTCAACGACCTGCTGCGCGACCTGGTGGTGTTGAAAAAGGCCTACAAGCCCAAGCGCAAGCAGTTCGACGCGGCCAACCTGGATTATCACAAGCAGTTGCTGATCGCCTTCCGTGCCGGGGATGAAAGCGCGGTGCGCGGTTTGATGCATGAGCATATGTGCGATGCGGAACACCATATGACGGCGCTGGAAGGTGAAGTCAGCCCGCACTTTCTTCTGGAGTTCGATCACCGCCCCTAAAGACATCACAGATTGACCTATTCCAACCAACACCTGCGTTATCCAATAACAGGCCTGCCCACAGGCCCTTGCTCCACCGTATCGCCCTTGCCACTCCTGCCAATAACTAAACCAGGGAGTCACCCCATGCAGCGTCGTACGTTGTTGAAAGCCAGTCTCACCGCAGCCGCCGCCCTCAGCCTCCCGCTGAGTATCCGGTCGGCATTCGCCGCCGAGCCCTTTACCTTTTACGGCCTCAAGTCCATGTCTGGCGCCTTTGCCAGCTATGGCAAATTTGCCGACATGGGTTCGCGCCTGGCGGTGGAACAGCACCCCGAACTCCTCGGGCGCCCACTGAACTACAAAGTCATCGACACCGAAGGCAACGCCGGCAAGGCCGTGCGCAAGGTGCAGGAAGCCATCCAGCAGGACGGCGCGCGGTTCTTCCAAGGCTGCACGCTGTCGTCGTCGGCACTGGCGGTTGCGAAGGAAGTGGACAAGGTCGGCGGTGTGTTCATGACCCCGGTCGGCGCCGATGAAGTCACCGGCAAGGATTGCAACCTCGCGACCTTCCGCTGGTCGGTGCCCACTTACGGCGCGATCCGTGAAACCATGGTGCCGCTGATCAAACTGCTGCCGGACGCCAAGCGCTGGTACACTATCACCCCGCAATACGTGTTCGGCGAAGCGCTGCTCGAAGGCGCAAAAACAGTGCTCAAGGAAAACGGCCTGGAACACATTGGCAACAGCTACCACTCACTGCAAGAACAAGAATTCTCCGGCTACCTGACCAACGCCATCGCCGCCAAGCCCGATGTGCTCGTGCTGCTCAACTTCGGCAGCCAGTCGTCCAACACCCTGCGTCAGGCGGTTAACTTCGGCATCAAGGAGCGCATGAAAGTGCTGCTGGTATGGTCCGCCGGCCTCGACCAATTCCAGGAATTGGGCAGCGATGTGCTTGAAGGCGTGTACCTCGGCGCACAGTACTGGCACCAGGTCGACACCCCGCTCAACCGTGAACTGGTCAAGCTGACCCAGGCGAAGTACGGCATCAACCCCACCTACCCGCTGGCCGCCGATTACATCAGCACCAAGGTCATGCTCGAAACCATCATTTCCACCGCCAGCTTTGACGGCAAAACCGTGGCCAAAGCCATGCAGGGCTTGAGTTTCGAAGGGCCGACCGGCAAGGAATCGATCCGCGCCAGCGACCACCAGGTGATCAAGGATTACTACCTGCTGATCGGCAAGGCCACCGGCGACATGGCCGACAAGGACGACCTGGCCAAGGTGCTCAGTGCCGGCCAGTCGTTCCCGCCGGTAGAAGCCACGGGCTGCACGCTCGGCTGATCCCCTGAATTTGGTAGCGCAGGGCCGTGCAAGCGGCCTCCTGCAGAGGGTTCCTGCATGCTTTCTCTTTACCTGTTCCAGATACTCAACGGCCTCGGATTGGGGATGATCTACTTCCTGATCGCGGTCGGTCTCACGATCATTTTCGGCCTGCTCAACTTCGTCAACTTCGCGCACGGCGCGTTCTTCTTGCTGGGCGCCTACATCTGCTACACCGCCGTGAGCCTCACCGGCAACTTCTGGCTGGCGTTGCTCATCGCCCCACTGGTGGTGGCCGCGTTGGCCTGGGCTATCGAGCGATTATTGATTCAACGGATTTACCACTTGCCGCACATGTTCCAGATCCTGGTGACCTTGGGCATCGCGTTGATCATCCAGGAAGCCAGCGTGATGATCTGGGGCCCGGTGGGCAAGAGCGTCGCCGTGCCAGAACTGCTGCGCGGCGTGCTGGTGGTGGGTGACTTCGTGTACCCCTATTACCGCCTTTTCCTCATCGTGTTTTCCGGGCTGGTTGGCCTGGGCCTGTGGTTGCTGTTGGAACGCACGCGCTTCGGCGCCCTGGTGCGGGCAGGCAGTGAAAGCACCGAGACCGTGTCGCTGCTGGGCACGAATATCTTCCGCCTGTTCTCCATGACCTTCGCCCTTGGCGTAGCCCTGGCCGGCATGGCCGGTGTGCTGTTCGCACCGTTGCGCGGCGCCCAGCCCTTCGTCGGCCCGGAAATTCTCGGGGTGGCGTTTGTGGTCGTGGTGATCGGCGGCATGGGTTCGTTCAGCGGTGCGCTGGTCGGCGGTTTGCTGGTGGGCGTGGTGCAAAGCCTGATGACCACACTTTGGCCCCAGGGCGCGAGCCTGATGATCTACGGCGCAATGGCCGTGGTGATTCTGGTACGTCCTTACGGCCTGTTTGGGAGAGCCTGACATGAGCGAGAAAAACCCCCTGCCGTTTGCCAAGACGCAATCGCGCGCGATGTTGCTGTGGGTATTGGCAGTGCTGATTGGCCTGCCGTTGATACTGCCCTCGGCGACCCTGGCCACCGAGATTCTGATCTTTGCCATGGCCGCCCTCGCCTGCAACTTGCTGCTGGGTTACACCGGGCTACTATCCTTCGGCCAAGGCATCTTCTTTGGTGCCGGCGCGTATTGTGCGGCGTTGCTGATGATCCACCTGCAAATGGGTTTGTTCACGGCGCTGCTCGGCGCCGCCGTCGCCGGGGGGTTCCTGGCCTTATTGGTGGGCGCCCTGGCGATCCGCCGCACCGGCATCTACTTCGTGATGCTGACCCTGGCGTTCAGCCAAATGGCTTACTTCGTCGCCTATACGCTCAGTGACTGGACCGGCGGCGACAACGGCCTGCTCAGCGTGCCACGCCCGCAAATCCGCCTCGGTGACAGCGTGTTGCTGTCGCTGGCCGACGCCCGCGCCTTCTACGGCTTTGTCGCGGTGCTGTTCCTGCTGATCTTTATCGGCGCACGCCGGGTGATCGCCTCACCGTTCGGCAGCACGCTGATGGCGATCCGCGAAAACGAAACCCGTGCCTCGGCCATCGGCTACGACACGCGGCATTTCAAGATCCTGGTGTTTGTACTGTCCGGCGCGGTCACCGGGATTGCCGGGGCGCTGTACGCGATGCTGCTGCACTTTGTGCCGCTGTCGAATATCGACCTGATGATGTCCGAGAACATCCTGATCATGACCATCGTCGGCGGCACGGGCTCGTTGTTCGGCTCGTTGCTGGGCGCCGGTTCCATCGTGTTGCTGGGGGATTTCCTCTCCGACCTGTGGCCGCGCTGGCTGATGCTGCTAGGGTTGATTTTGATCCTGGTGGTGATCTTCATGCGCGGTGGTTTGTGGGGCGGCCTGGTGTCGCTGTTTGAACGCGTGCGAGGCGGTCGCAAGGCCGCCGCTGTCGCCAAGGAGGAAGGGCTATGAGCATCCTGCTCGAAACCAACGACCTGGAACTGGCCTACGGTGCCTTCCATGCGGTGAATGGCGTAAACCTCAAGGTCGAAGCCGGCACCATCCACACCATCATTGGCCCCAACGGTGCGGGCAAGACCAGCCTGTTCCACTGCCTCACCGGTGAACGCCAGGCCACCGCCGGGGCGATTCATTTCGACGGCAGGAACCTGATGCGCAAACCTGCCCATGCCCGTGTCGGCCTGGGCATGGCGCGCTCGTTCCAGCTCACTAGCCTGTTCCAGAACCTCAGCGTGCGCGAAAACCTGCGCCTGGCCGCCCAAGGCCGCGATGGTGCACGCGCCCTGAATTTCTGGCGCCGCGTGGACAGCAAGCGCGAACACCTGGAGATGGCCGATCAAGTGCTGGAGCGCCTGCAACTCACCGCCCGCGCCGATACCCTGGCCGGCGAGTTGTCCCACGGCCAGCAACGCGTGCTGGAGGTGGGCATGTCGATCTGCTCCAAACCCAAACTGTTGATGCTCGACGAGCCCACCTCGGGCATGGGCATCGACGACATCCCGATCATGACCCAGCTGATCAGCGACCTCGGCCGCGACCACACGGTGCTGTTGATCGAACACAACATGAGCATTGTCATGTCCATCAGCCAACGCATCACAGTGATGAGCCACGGGCAGATCCTGGTGGAAGGCACGCCGGAATTCGTGCGGGCCGATGAACGTGTGCGCAGTGCTTACCTTGGGGAGGCTGCCTGATGCTGATCGTCGACAATATCCACTCCTACTACGACAAGAGCCACGTGCTGGAGGGCGTGTCGCTGACCGTAAACCCTGGCGAGTTGGTGACGCTGCTCGGGCGCAACGGTGCCGGCAAGACCACGACGCTGCGCAGCATCCTCGGGATTATTTGCCCACGCCAGGGCCAGATCCATTTCAACGGCCAGGCACTGGTGGGCCAGAAGGTCTTTGAAATTGCTCGCCAGGGCCTGGCGCTGGTACCTGAGAACCGCGGAATTTTCCGCCTGCTGACCGTCGAAGAAAACCTGCGCATCGCCGCACGCAAGACCAGCCGCTGGCAGCTCGAAGATGTCTACGGCATGTTCCCGCGCCTCAAGGAGCGGCGTAAAAACGCCGGCCATGCGCTCTCTGGTGGCGAGCAACAGATGCTCGCCATCGCCCGTGCGCTGCTCAACGATCCAAAGTTGCTGATCCTTGATGAGCCCACCGAAGGCCTGGCCCCGGTGATCGTCGACGAGTTGGTGAAGATCCTGCGCAAGGTCAAGGACGACGGCCTGCCAGTGTTGCTGGTGGAACAGAACCTGATGGTCTGCGACAAGCTCGCCGACCGCCATTACGTGCTCGAACAAGGCCGCGTGGTCTACGAGGGCAGCGCCGCCGCTTTCCGCGCCGACCCAACCATCAAAAACCGCTATTTGGCCCTGAGTGCCTGACCGGAGACTGCTGATGAATAGTTTTGCGCAACCGCTCAAGAGCAACGCCCCGCTGATCAACCGCGACCGCCTGTGGCAATCCTTGATGGACCTGGCCCAGCTGGGCGCCACGGCCAAGGGCGGCGTGTGCCGCCTGGCCCTCACCGATCTGGACCGCCAGGCCCGCGACCTGTTTGTGCAATGGTGTGAGGCGGCCGGGTGCAGCGTCAGTGTCGACGCCATCGGCAATATTTTCGCGCGCCGCGCCGGACGCAATCCTGCCCTGCCCCCGGTGATGACCGGCAGCCATATCGACACCCAGCCCACCGGCGGCAAGTTCGACGGTTGCTATGGGGTGATGGCCGGGTTGGAGGTGATCCGCACCCTCAATGACTTGAACATCGAAACCGATGCGCCGATTGAAGTGGTGGTATGGACCAACGAAGAAGGCTCGCGCTTCCCGCCCTGCATGATGGGTTCGGGTGTGTTTGCCGGTAAATTCGATTTACAGGACACCCTCGACAAGCTCGACGACCAAGGCCTGTCGGTGGGCGCCGAGTTGCAACGCATCGGCTATGCCGGCTCCCGCGCGGTGGTCGGCCACCCGGTGGGTGCGTATTTCGAAGCACATATCGAACAAGGCCCGGTGCTGGAAGACCAGGCCACGACGATTGGCGTGGTCATGGGCTGCCTGGGCCAGAAGTGGTTCGACCTCACCCTCACCGGCGTCGAAGCCCACGCCGGCCCGACGCCGATGCACCTGCGCAAGGATGCCCTGGTGGGCGCCGCGGAGGTGGTCAGCGCGGTCAACCGTATCGCCCATCAACAACAACCCCACGCCTGTGGCACGGTCGGTTGCCTGAGCCTGCACCCGGGATCGCGCAATGTGATTCCTGGCCAAGTGCACATGACCATCGACCTGCGCCATCTGCATGCGGACACGCTGCAAGCGATGGTCGATGAAGTGCGCGGCGTGATCGAAGCCACCGCCAAAACGCACGGCCTCACCTTTGAGCTGACGCCGACAGCCGACTTCCCACCGCTGGACTTCAACCCGGCCTGCGTCAACGCGGTGCGCGACGCGGCGATTGTCTTGGGCTTGAGCCATATGGATATCGTCAGCGGCGCCGGGCACGACGCGATTTTCGTCGCCGAACTGGGCCCCGCCGGGATGATCTTTGTGCCGTGCGAAGGCGGCATCAGCCATAACGAAATCGAAAACGCCGCGCCGGATGACTTGGCGGCGGGCTGCGCGGTATTGCTGCGCGCCATGGTCAAGGCGGCTCAGGGGGATGTGGCATGAGTGAGATCGGCGAATTGACGGCAGTGCAACTGCTGCAGCATTTTCGCGACAAGCGCCTGTCGCCGGTGGAAGTCACCAGAGACGCCTTGCGGCGTATCGAACGTTTCAATCCGGTAGTGAATGCCTACTGCCATGTGGACCCGGAAGGCGCGCTGAACGCGGCGCGCGCTTCGGAACAACGTTGGCTCGACGGCCAACCCTGCGGCGCGTTGGACGGTGTGCCGGCGTCGATCAAAGACCTCACGCTGACGATTGGCATGCCCACTCGAAAGGGCTCGCGCACCTCATCCGCCGACGGGCCGTGGGAGGTCGACGCGCCCTTCCCGGCCTTTATGCGCAAGGCCGGTGCGGTGCTGCTGGGCAAAACCACCACCCCGGAATTCGGCTGGAAAGGCGTCACCGATAACCCGCTGTACGGCATCACCCGCAACCCCTGGGACACACGCACCACGGCGGGCGGCTCGTCCGGTGGCGCTGGGGCCGCGGCGGCGTTGAACCTGGGCGTGCTGCACCAAGGCAGCGATGCCGGCGGTTCGATTCGGATTCCCTGTGCGTTTACCGGCACCTTTGGTATCAAGCCGACCTTTGGCTATGTGCCGCAGTGGCCGGCCAGTTCCATGACCCTCCTTTCACACTTGGGGCCGATGACCCGTACCGTGGAGGACAGCGTGTTGATGCTGCAGACCATCGCCCAACCGGATGCACGGGATGGCTTGATCGGCGCGCCACGCACCACACCATGGCTGACCCCGGGTACGGATCTGAAGGGTTTGCGCGTCGCCTATAGCCCGAACTTCGGTTACGTGGACGTCGACCCGCACGTGGCCAAGGTCGTCGCTCAAGCGGTGGAAGGGCTGGTACAACTGGGCGCCCATGTCGAGCAAATCGACCCCGGCTTCAGCGACCCGCTGGAAGTCTTCAGCACCCTGTGGGCAGCCGGCGCCGCACGCCTGACCGGCGCCATGAGCGAGGCGCAAAAACAGTTGCTCGACCCTGGTTTGCTGCGCATCGCACGACGCGGTGAGCGGTTGAGCCTGGATGACTTCAGCGCCGCCCTCGAAGCACGCGCAGCCCTGGTAGCGCGCATGGCGGCCTTTCATGAACATTACGACGTGCTGGTATCGCCGATGATGCCGATCACCGCGTTCGACGCCGGGCACGACGTGCCACCGGGCTCGGATTTTCAGGAGTGGACAGAGTGGACGCCGTTCACCTACCCCTTCAACCTGACCCAACAACCGGCAGCCTCAGTGCCGTGTGGGTTAGCAGCGAATGGGCTGCCGGTGGGCTTGCATGTGGTAGGCGCGCGGTTTGCGGATGAAACGGTTTTACGGGTGTGCCAGGTGTATGCCAAAGCATTCCCTACCACGCACTTGCAGACACCCAAAACCCCAGCCTGAAATGCAATCACCTGCGGGAGCGGGCTTGCTCGCGAATGCGGCGAATCAGTCAATACATGCATGGCTGACCCACCGCCTTCGCGAGCAACCCCGCTCGCACCGTTTTGACCGCATTCCATTACAATGCCCCCATTCATCCCCGGGGGCTTCATGGACATCGAACTGGCACGCACTTTCCTCGAAATCACCCGCTGCGGCAGCCTGGCTGCAGCGGCCGAGAAACTGCACGTCACCCAGACCGCCATCACCGCACGGGTCAAGAGCCTGGAACGCCAGTTGGGCAGCACGCTGTTCGTGCGCAACCGTGCTGGCGCGAGGCTGACCGCCGATGGCGAAGCCTTCGTGGTGTACGCCAACCAATTGCTGCAAACCTGGGAAGCCGCCAAGCGTGACCTGCCCTTGCCGGATGGCTATCGCAACGTGCTGCACATCGGTGGCGAGGTCAGCCTGTGCAACCCGCTGATGCTCGGCTGGGCCCAGGCGCTGCGCCAACATATCCCCGGCCATGCGCTGCGTACCGAAATCCGTGAAGGCGAGTACCTGTTGCGCCAGTTGGAACTGGGCGTGCTCGACGCCGCGCTGGTGTTCCAACCGCAGTACTGGCCGGGGTTGCAGGTGGAGCAGGTGCTGGAAGAAAAACTGATCCTGGTGCAACTGGTGAGCAATCCAGCCCCCTATGTGTATATCGACTGGGGCCCAGGCTTTCGCCAGCAGCATGACGCCGCTCTGCCCGACAAGGCCCGCGCCGCGCTGAGTTTCAACCTCGGGCCACTCGCGTTGCAGTACATCCTGGAGAACGGTGGCGCCGGCTATTTCCGTACCCGCGTGGTGCAAAGCTACCTCGACAGCGGCGTGATGCAGCGCGTGCCGAAGGCGCCGGAGTTCAGCTTTCCCACTTACCTGGTGTATTCAAGGGCGCGAGATTCGGCGGTGTTGCAACAGGCGCTGGGGTTCCTGCGCGAAGTGGTCAAGGCTGAAAGTGACTGGTCGCAGCGCTGGGACCCCTTGATTTGAATCACCCTCACTCCGCGCGCATGCTAGCCTGCGGGGGTTTCCTTTTGCAGCCTTGCCGATGAACAAGAAAAAGTCCGTCACCATCAGCGACATCGCCAAACGCGTGGGCATGACCACCATCACGGTGTCCCGCGCGCTGAGCAAACCTGACTTGGTCAAGCCGGCCACCCTGGCGCGCATCCTCGAAGTAGCGCGGGAGCTGGACTATGTGCCCAACGCCTTCGCGCGCGGGCTCAAGCGCAGTGAAAGCCTGATCATCGGCGTGATCACCGCCTCAGTGGACAACCCGTTCTACAGCGAAATGATCAAGGCGATTTCCCGCGAGGCCAAGCAGCACGGCTACACCATCATGCTGGTGGACACCGACGAGCTGGAAGAACTGGAAAGCAAAGCCGTGGACACCCTGTTGGGCTACCGCGTGGCGGGGATCATCCTGTCGCCGGTCTCGGACGAGCCGAGCTACCAACCCGACTACCTTGAACGCCTGGGCAACGGCAAGACCCCGGTGGTGCTGCTCGATCGCACGATCCACGACAGCCCGTTCAGCCGCGTGGTGCTGGACAACTACCACAGCGGCATCCAGGCCGCGCACTACCTGCTGCGCCAGACGCCCGACCTCAAGCGCCTGCTGGTGCTGACGGGGCCCGAACACTCACGCATCACCGTCGAACGCCTCAAGGGCCTGCACGAAGTGCTGGCCGAACATCCCCAGGTGCAGGTCGAAGTGCAGGCCGGCGACTACACGCTGATGCCGTCGTACCTGCACACCCTCGACTACCTGGCCGAACACTCGGCGCCGGATGCGATCATGGGCTTCAACCAGTTGATCACCCTCGGTGCCCTGCGCGCGTTGCGCATGCACAACATCCCCCACGACAGCCTGACCATTTGCGGCATCGACCGCCTGCCCTTCGCCGATATCTTCGGCGTGCCCATCGCCTGCGTGGCCCACGACGCGTCCTTGGCCGGCAGCAGCGCGGTACGCCTGTTGCTTGACCACCTCGAAGACCCGTTCAAACCACGGGACAAGGTGGTGATAGCCGGCCAGTTGGAAAACGGCTAGCGGCTGGTATAGCCGCCGTCGATGGGCAGGCTGACACCGCTGATCATGCTGGCGGCGCGGCTCAGCAGGAACAGCACCGGCAGCGCAACTTCCACGGTTTCAGCGAAGCGTCCCAACGGAATAGCCGCCAGCGCAGGATCACGCTTGGCCGGCTCGGACCAGGCCATGGTCGCCATCGGTGTGAGCGTGACCGTAGGATTGACGCTGTTGACGCGAATCCCAAAACGGCCCCACTCGGCGCATTGCACACGGGTGATCGCGTCCAGCGCGGCCTTGGACGCGCAGTAGCCGAGGTGATCGTCCAGGGCCACCAGCGAGGCCTGGCTGGAGACGTTGACGATGCTACCGGCGATATGTGCCTTGATCATTTTGGCGGCCACGCGGCTGGCGACTTGCGCGGCGGCGCGGGCGTTGACGTTCATCACTTGGTCGAACGCGTCGGCGCTAATCATGGCAGCGGGTTCCAGGCGCGAGATGCCGGCGCAGTTGACCAGGCCGTGCAGCGGCGGCAGGTCTTGCAGGGCTTTGTCGAGGGCGGTGCTGTCGGCGATGTCCAGGCAGAGGGTGTGGCAGCCGAGTTGGGCCAGGGCTTGGGCGTCGCGGCCGAGGGCAAAGACGTCAGCGCCGCTGGCGATCAACTGCAGGGCGATCTCGCGGCCGATGCCACTGCTGGCGCCGGTGACGAGGATACGGTGGTGGGTGAAGTCGAAGGCTGCGTTCATAGATCACAATCTCAAGAACAATGGAGATCCCCTGTGGGAGCGGCGGTGCGACGGTTCGACTTGCTCGCTCCCACATTTTTGGGCTGTGTTGAATCAGTTCGTTTGCAGGGTGTGCATGATCGGTTTCAGGGCGGGATACAGCTTCAAATACTCGGCAAACGCTTGGTCGTAGGTTGCGATATTTTCCCGCTGTGGCTCCGCCCGCAGCGCCAACTGCACCCACCCTTTATCCATCTCCCCATCACTCACCAACCCCACCGTATGCGCCGCCAACAACGCCGCACCCAACGCCGCTTCCACCTCCTGAACGATGGTGTACACCGGGTACTGCGTAATATCCGCGATGATCTGCATCCACAAATCCGAATGGCTCGCGCCACCCACCACGATCAAACGCGGGTCCAGGGAATGCGCCCCGCGAGTGCCCGCCTCGATGTTATGCCGCAGGGCAAAACTCACCCCCTCCAGCACCGCGCGGTACAGGTGAATGCGGCTGTGATACAGGTTCAAGCCGACAAAACTGCCACTTGCGCGGTCATCCCACACCGGGCTGCGCTCGCCCATCAGGTAAGGCAGGAACAACAGGCCCTCACTGCCCGCCGGAATGCTCATCGCGCTCTGTTCCAGCAGCGCCAGACTGTCCTGGCCGGTGGCCTTGGCCTGTTGCTCTTCAGCCTGGCAGAACTGCTCGCGAAACCAACTGACCGAGGCACCGGCGGTGATCGCACCGCCGAATATGTAAAGGTCCCGGTGGCCGTTGTAGACGTGGGGCATGCTCACCAAGCCGTGATGTGCATCCACCTGCTGGTTCAGGTAACCCCAGCACATGCTGGTGCCGACCATCGCCACGTGATTGCCCGGCTGAGTCACGCCCGCTGCCAAGGTGGCCATGGCCGCATCGACGCCACCGGCCAGAATCGGTGTGCCGGCCTGCAGGCCCAGGCGCAATGCCCAGTCTTGCAACAAGCCACCGACCACTTCACCGGAATACACCAAGCGTTCAGGCATCATCGCCTGCGGTATGCCCAGAGCATCGAGCATCTCGCCGGACCAGCCGCGCGCGGCCACATCGTAGACACCACCGATATTGCCGGCGCTGCTATGGTCCACCGCCAACTCACCCGTGAGGCACAAGTTGATATAGCTGTTGGGCGGCAGCAAGTAGCGGGTGTTCGCCCACACCTCAGGCTGGTGCTGCTTGAGCCAGAGCATCTTAGTGAAACCGTAGTAGCTGTCCACCGAGTTGCCGGTGACCTCGAACAAGCGTTCCAGGTCCACCTGCTCGCGCACCCAGGCCACCTGCTCGCCGGCGCGGCGGTCCATCCAGATCAGGCACGGGTGCAGCGGTGTGATCTGTGCATCCACCGCAATTCCCGAACCGCCATACAGGCTGCTGATGCACAGCGCCTTGACCTGCTGCGCCGCCACGCCCGCCTTGCCCATGCACTGCGCGACACAGGCTTCGACGGCGTCCAGCCAGACCTGCGGCCATTGTTCGGCCCAGCGCACTTTCGGGGTATCCACGCGATACCCCTGGCTGTGCTGGGCGATGATCGTGCCTTGACCATCCACCAGCAGCGCCTTGGTGCTCTGGGTTCCTATGTCGACACCCATCACGTAGTTCATGCTCAGGCCACCGGCTTCAACAGCACCTTGATTGACTTGGTCGAGTTGGCCAGCTCAAACGCTTCGGCGTAGTCATCCAAGGGGAAATCGTGGGTGACGATGCCCTTGGAGGTGACCAGGCCACGTTCGAACAGGTCGATGGCAATCGGGTAGCAGTAAGGCCCGAGGTGGGCACCGCGCACGTCCAGCTCCTTGCGGTCGCCGATGATCGACCAGTCGACCGTAGTCTCGGCGCCAAACACGCTGAACTCGACAAAGCGCCCGAGCTTGCGGATCAAGTCCAGGCCCTGGGTGACGCCGGCCGGTACGCCAGTGGTTTCGATGTACACGTCGCAACCATAGTTGTCGGTGAGGCCGTTGATGATCTCGCGAGCGTTGTCGCGGGACGGGTTGATCACCACATCAGCGCCGAATTTTTTTGCCAGTTCCAGACGCTCGTCGACCATGTCGATCACCACCAGTTTTTTCGGGGTTTTCAACGCGGCGACCTGGACCATGCACAAGCCGAGGGTGCCGGCACCGGCGATGACCACCACGTCGTCAAGCTGGACATCGCCACGGTTGACGGTATGGATCGAGCAGGCCATCGGCTCCACCAGCGCCGAGTCTTCCAGCGACACCGATTCAGGGATCTTGTGCACGATGGCGGTCTTGGGAATGCGCATGTACTGGGCCATGCCGCCTTCGGCCACTTCACGCTGGAAGCCGAAGATGTTGTGCACTTCGCACATCCAATACTTGCCCGATTTGCAGAAGCGGCACTTGCCGCAGGGCACGATCTGCTCGGCAATCACTTTGTCGCCTACCGTGACGTCGAAGTGCTCTTCGCCGCCCTCGCCGACTTCCACCACATAGCCAAAAAACTCGTGCCCCGGCACGACCGGCGCCTTGACCCACGGGTTGTCACCCCCCCAGAACATTGCCGCGCCCGAGTGGCACTTGCAGTCACTGGCGCAGATGCCACAGGCGGCGATGCGGATCACCAGTTCATTGGCACGTGCCTGAGGTTTGCCGATGCGTTCGAGGCGGTAGTCTTTGGGGCCGTGGCAGACGACGGCTTGCATTTCGGTGTGCTTATCCATGGTGTCTGATCCCGTTCTTGTTAGGAGTTTATTTATGGCGCTGACGGCTGATAAAAATCGCCAGCAGAATGATCCCGCCCTTGATCACGCTTTGGACGTAGGGCGAAACGCCAAGCATGTTCAGACCGTTGTTCAATACGCCGAGCAGCAGGGCGCCGAGCAACGTGCCGACGATGACCCCACGCCCACCGGCAATCGACGCGCCGCCAAGGACCACGGCAGCGATCGCATCGAGCTCGAACGACACGCCGGCATTCGGCTGGCCGCTCATCAAGCGTGAGGTCAGCACCAGCCCGGCAATCGCCGCCGTGAGGCCGCTGATGCCGTACACCAGCAACTTGAAGCGCGCGGCGCGCACGCCGGACAAACGCACCGCTTCTTCATTGCCGCCGATAGCGTAGATGTAGCGGCCGATGCGCGTGTGTTGCAGCAGCACATAGGCGGCGGCGTAGGTGATCAGCATGATCAGGATCGGCACTTCAATGCCGAACAGCCTCTGGCGGCCGAAGAAGCCGAACCACTCCGGCAACCCGGAAATCGGGTAACCGTCGGTGTACATCAGGCCCAGGCCACGGGCGATGCCCATGGTCGCCAGGGTGACGATGATCGGCGGCATGTGCAGGTAGGCCACGAACAGACCGTTGCCGATGCCGAAGGCCACACCGATCAACATGCCCGCGCCAATCGCCAAACCTGGCGGCAGCCCCGCGACCATCAACCCGGCGGTAAGCGTGCCGGACAAGGCCATCACCGGCCCCACCGACAAATCGATGCCGCCAGTGAGAATCACGCAGGTCATGCCCACCGCGATAATCGCGTTGATCGACACCTGGCGGGCGATGTTCGACAGGTTGCTGGCGGTGAGGAACGTGTCGCTGGCGAGGATCATCACCAGGGTCACCACCACCAGCCCCACAAACGGATAAAACGCCGGCGAACGCACTAGCCTCGCCAGGTTCAGGCGCAGCCGGCTGCTGTCGCCGCTGCTAATGGACGTATTCACTTGAGCCCCCTGTTGCATGGCGCATGACCTCTTGAGGATTGACGGCAGACGCTTCGAGCACCTTGACGATGGCGCCCTTGTGGAACACCGCGACGCGGTCGCACATGCCAATGACTTCCGGTAATTCGGAGGAAATCATGATGATTGCGTAGCCCTGCTCGGTGAGGCTGCGCATCAGCGCGTAGATCTGCGCCTTGGCCCCCACGTCGATGCCACGGGTGGGTTCGTCGAACACCAGCACGTTGCAGTGGTGATTGATCCAGCGGGCGATCACGACTTTCTGCTGGTTGCCGCCACTGAGGTTGAACACCCGGCTTTCGCTGCTCGGGGCTTTGATCGACAGCTGTTTCATCAGGCCTTCGACGCTCGCACATTCGCGGCTTTTGTCGATCAGGCCGGAGGCGTTCTGGTATTTGGGCAGGTTGTTCAGCGAGATGTTTTCGCGAATGCTGAAATCGGTGATCAGCCCTTCGCTCTTGCGGCTTTCCGGGAGCAGGCCGATGCCGTGGGCCAGCGCCTGGGCCGGGTCATCGAGGGTGATTTTTTCACCGCGCAGCCAGACCTCTTTGCTCACTGCCGGCAGCGCGCCCATCATGCCCAGCGCCAGTTCGGTACGGCCGGAGCCGACCAAGCCGGCAAAGCCGAGAATTTCGCCCTTGTGCAATTGGAAGCTGTTGTGGGGGCCGTTGCGCACCAATTGGATGTCCTTGACCTCCAGCAACAGCGAGCCGCGTGCGCTGGTCGGCTTGGGCGGAAAACTGCATTCCAGGCGACGACCTACCATCATTTCGACCAAACGGTCGATGTCACTGTCGGCCACATCGGTGACGCCGACATTGCCGCCGTCACGCAGCACGCTGATGCGGTCGCACACCTGGAAAATCTCTTCCAGGTGATGCGAGATAAAAATCACCGCCACGCCCTGGCGCTTGAGTTCGCGCATGATCTCGAACAGCAGGTCCGCTTCGCTGGGCGTAAGCGTGGCCGTGGGTTCGTCGAGCACCAGCAGGCGCGCATCCAGGGCCAGGGCCTTAGCGATTTCGACAAACTGCTGCTCGGCCACGCTCAGGTGCTTGACCGCGCATTGCAGGTCGATGCTCACGCCCAGGCGCCTGAACAAGGCCTCGCTGGCCTCGACCATCTCGCGCTTGCGCAACAGGCCGAAGCGGTTGCTCAGCTCATGGCCGAGGAAGATGTTTTCCACCGCCGTGAGGTAAGGAATCAGGCTGAATTCCTGGAACACAATGCCGATACCCGCAGCAATGGCATCGCGATAGGTCGCGAATTGCTGCGCCTGGCCGTCGATCAGGATCTGGCCTTCGTCTTGATGCTCGACGCCGCCGAGAATCTTCATCAGCGTCGATTTGCCCGCGCCATTTTCGCCGAGCAAGGCATGAATCTCACCGCGCTCGACTTGCAGGTTGATGGACTTGAGGGCCTGTACGCCCGGGTACCGCTTACAGATGTTTTCCAGCTTCAGAAGACTGCTCATACCGCCGACCTCGTATTCAGAAGGAAACCTTAAGCCCCACGGATGGCGTGGGGCCTGGACGATTTACCAACTGAAATCCTTGGCTTTGGCCTGGTCGATCAAGGTGATGTCCACTGGAATGGTGGCCGGCACTTGCGAGCCCCACTTCTTCGCCAGGGCAATGCCCAGGGCGAGGCGGATCTGGTCGCGGGGGTATTGGGCCGAGGTAGCGATGAATTTGCTGCCGGGTTTCTGGATCGCCTTGATCGCTTCCGGCGCGCCGTCGACGCTGACCAGCTTCACGTCCAGGCCACTGGCTTCGATGGCCGACAGAGCGCCGAGGGAGCCGTTGTCATTCACGCTGAAAATGCCCTTGAGGGTGGGCTGGGCCTGCAGCATATTCTCGGTGACGGTCAGCGCCTGGTCACGCTCCTGCTTGCCGTTCTGGATGCTGACAATCTTGATGTCCGGGTGCTTCGCAACGGCCTCTTTGCAACCGCGCACACGCTCCAGGATCGGCACCACGGCGATGCCATCGAGGATGGCGATATTGCCTTTGTTGCCGATGTTCTTGGCCAGGTATTCACAGGCCTGGAAGCCGGCGTCGAAGTTTTTCGAACCGACGAAGGAATCGAGCGGGCCATCCGCCTGGGCGTCTACCGCGACCACCACCACACCGGCGGCGTGGGCGGATTTGACGGCCGACTGCACGCCCACCGAATCGGTGGGGTTGATCAGCAGGATATCGATGCCTTTTTGCAGCATGTCTTCGACGTCACTGACCTGCTTGGACACGTCATGGCGGGCGTCGGTGATGATCAACTTCGCGCCGATGGTCGCCCCGGCTTCTTCCAAGGCGTTTTTCATGGTGACGAAATAGGGGTTGTTGATTTCCTGGAAGGACGCGCCAATGCGGATCGGCTTGGCAGTGTCGGCAAACGCCGGGGAAGCGGTGCCGAGGGTGATGCTTACAGCCAATAAACACAGGGTTTTCGGAAGCATTTTCATGGCATGGGTCTCTGTTTTGTTTTTATTTTTAGAGCAAATGTTATCGTTAACATTTTGCGAGAAGCTAGCAAGGAAATTAGGCAGGCGCAAGGGGCCGCTGGTCGGTCGCTCCCACATTAGCGTTGTGTACTACGCAAAAACTCGCACAAATTCGAGTAGCAACTAAGCTCATCCACCAACAATAAAAACACCGAGCTGCCCGCCATGCGCCACCCCACCGAGACCTTTCGCGTCCGCTACCGCGCTAACGTCGCGCCCCACTACAACCCCTGGCTTCACGCCAGTTTCGTGTTCGGCTACGGCGTTGCCTGCATCGCCCTTGCGTGGTCATCCACCGCCCACGTATCCGCATTGCAATGGCTGACCGTGCCCTTGACGCTGGTGTTCTTCAACCTCTGCATCTACCTGGTGCACCGCCACCTCGGCCACCATAAACATGCCTTGACTCGTTTGTTCTACGCGCGCCACACCGGCGATCACCACAGCTTCTTCACCCCCGGCCACATGACTTTCGACAGCCCGAGGGACTGGCGCGTTATCCTGTTCCCGGCCTGGCTGATCGTGTTGCACAGCCTGGCAATCACCTTGCCCGCCTGGTGGCTGCTTCAGCAACTGAGCCCCAACGTCGCCGGGCTGTTCGCCGGGTGCATGATCCTTGGGTATTTACTTTACGAAGTGTTTCACGCCTGCGAGCACTTGCCCGCCAATCACCCGCTGGCGCGCCTGCCGTGGATCCGCCAGATGCACCGGCTGCATGCCCTGCATCACCGCCGTGAGCTGATGCAGGGGCGTAATTTCAATATCGTGCTTCCCCTGATGGACTACTTGTTCGGCACCCTGCACTGGGAACCGCCTCCCCACAACAACCAGGAATCCACATGAGTACCCGCCCAAGAAAACTGCGCCATCTGCTGTTTGTGCTGTTTCTGGCAGTGATCGCCTTTCTGCTATTAATGCCGACCAAGGTGCAACCGGTGAATTGGACGCCGCCCAAGGCGCCCTCGATGAAAGACGGTCCCTACGCTGAGAACCAGCGTCTCAGGGGTGTGCAGAAGATCGGCGCCCAGGACATCGCCGGGCCCGAGGCCTTGCTGCTGGATGCCCAGGGATTTCTGATCAGTGGCCTGCATGACGGACGCATCATCCGCACCTCACCCGACAGCCGCAGCCTGGAAGTGCTGGCCAATACCGGCGGGCGCCCCCTGGGCATGGCGCTACACCCGGATGGTCGCCTGATCATTGCCGATGGGATCAAGGGACTGCTTGCACTGGATGCCCAACGCCAACTCACCCCCCTCAGCACCGGCGCCAATGACCTGCCGTTTGCCTTCACCGATGACGTCATCGTGGACGCCAGCGGACGTTATGCGTACTTCAGCGATGCATCGAGTCGCTGGGGTTATGGGCAGGACGGTGAAGCGGTGATCGAGCATGGCGGCGATGGTCGGCTGCTGCGCTATGACTTCAGCAACGGCAACACCGATGTGTTGCTGGACCAGCTGCAATTCGCCAACGGCGTGGCTTTGGGTCCGAATGAAAACTATGTGCTGGTGAATGAGACCGGCGCCTATCGCATCAGCCGTTATTGGCTCAAAGGCGAACGAGCCGGCACCCATGATTTGTTCATCGACAACCTGCCCGGCTTGCCGGACAACCTCAGCTTCAACGGCAGGGACCGTTTCTGGGTGGCGCTGTACTCGCCGCGCAATCCACTGCTGGACAGCTTTGCCGGCTACCCGCTGCTGCGCAAGGTGATGGTGCGCGCGCTGCTGGTGGTGCCCAAACCCATCGAGCGCAAAGCTTTTGTGCTGGGGCTGGATACTGAGGGTAACGTCATCGCCAATCTGCAGGATGGCAGTGCAGGCAATTACTCGCCCATCACTACCGCTCGGGAGTATGGCGACTGGCTTTACCTGGGTTCATTGAAGCGCACGAGCATGGCGCGCTTGCCGTTGGCGCTCGCATTAACAGGTCAATAAAACGGCCGTTAGCGAAAAAAAGGGTAGCCCATTATGGCTACCCCTTCTCATTTACGACGTTGAATCAGTGCAGGATGTCCTGTGTGCAGATATGCCCGAGGGTCACGTAAGGCACGTTGTCGCCACCCACGCCCACACCTGGGAACTCCTCCAGCTCGATACGCCAGCCACCGAAGTTGAAGGTAGTGGCCCAGTTGTATTTGACGCCGGAGCTGCTGTCCGGGTACTCCACACGGTACTCGCCGAAGCAATCGCCCAGCGCGGCACTGGACAGGGACGCACCTGCACTGTTGGTGGTGGCCTTGAAGTCGGTCCAGTGGAACTCGGTGCCCTCAAAGCGTTTGTCGACACGTAGCACTGGGGTCACCCCCAGCAGCGGCACGCCAGTGGAGTCGAACCAATTGGTGGACCAGGTCAAGGTCCGTGCCGCCTGCGTCGCCATCCAGAATACGTTGTTCGGCACCCGCACCACGTTGTCGCCCTTCACCTCAAAGCCGTTCAAGTGCGGCGCCGAACCCAAGGTCAGCTTGTACTCAGCCGTAGGGTCCTGGACCACAGCAGGGTTGGCCCGCACACGAACCTGGGCCACATAGCCCGGCGCGATACCGGAGGTCGTCAGGCTGGTATCAGCCGGCACCACTACCCAGTTGTTCCCCTCCAGACGCTCGAAGATCCATTGGTCCCGCACGCCCTTCTTGTCGTCGCTCAAGGCGATCGCCACGTTTTGGCCACGAGTGGCCTGAAAAGCGAAGTAATCGATATCGTTGGGGTTGTCGATGTTGCCCGTCACTCTGTTCAGGGCATCTGGCAGTACGAACGACGTCTGTGGGGTGTCGTTGGGCTCATAGGCATCGATGTTGGTCTCCACACCCACGCCAAAGCTGAATTGAGCGTTGTCGGCCTGGTTGGCCACCATGTACCAGTAGTAATCCCCTGCCGGCAGCACACCGCTCAGGTACTCATCGGCATTGCCCGGGTTGTCGGAGGTATCGATCAGTTGCGGGTCGCCTTGGCCATCATCGCGGAACAGGGTCAGCGACATGTTGGCGCCGGCACTTTGGTCAATCAATTGCACCAGCACGCGGGCGCTTTGTGGCAGGTTGAAGTGATAGGGAAAGTCCTGGCCGGTCTGCACGTCGGTGATGGTGTAGAGGGTGTTGACATCCAGCGTCGGAAACAGCGGTACAAAATCGGCAGCGGCGACTTTGAGTTTGTCCTGATCGGGTTTCTTCAGTTCACTGTCGGCGGTAGCAACCGTGGTGATTTTCGCCGCCTTGCTGGCTGCCACCTTGGACTTAGCGGCCGATTTCACCGTCATCGCCGCCTTGAGCTTTTGCTGGAGCTGCGGGGAAACCTGTTTGGACTCAAGCTTGCCACCGGGCTTGAGGGCTTTCTCGGCAGCCTGTTTGACGGCCTGGGCACTGAGTTTTGGAAGCGGTTGCGATGGGTATTGCTCGGCCAGGGCAAAGGCCGAAACGAAGCAGGAGGCCGCCATGGCCGCGCCCAGCATAAAGGCTTTTTTCGATTTCATTTTTTATCCATCCATAGTTAAAAAGTGAAGCTCAGGTGACATCCGATCACCTGGGATGGAATCTATGATATTACTGGATGTATGTACAGTGTATTTTTCAGGGAAATGTGTAAAAAAGGACACGCTCTTAGAGCCAAGTAATCCAAAGACCCCAGTAGGAGGCCAAAAATATCGCGAGACGATACAGCCATACAGCCCAGCGCTTGAGTGCTAAAGGTATAGCGGCCAACTCTGCCTCAGTCACAAAACCGTCTTTCACGTGGCGTTTTGGCATTGTCAGGATACTGATCATGAGGCACATACGATTAAATCTAGCGAGCCGCCGGTTTCTCCAGCGTTGCTGAAGTTTGAGCACCTCTACATTTTCACTGAAGTAACTTTCCAGCTCGTCGAGTTTTGCACGCGTGGCATAACACATCAGTCCCACAACAACGAACGTCCCAATCACCATCACGATGGTGTAGGTGAAAAACCAAGACATCGTTAAGCTCCCTCTGGTTGAAAGATCAAATCGCCATCTATCTCTATGACCTTGCCGCCCAAGAACGCACCACCTGCTCCCCCTAGATTGCCTCCTGCATACCCTCCAGCAGCGCCCCCAACAATTGCACAGTTCAGAGCACCGCTTCCTCTAGTCGCGACACCTAAAAAAATGTTGCATGCACGACGAGTTAGATCAGCACCCAACGCCCCAGCCCCCGCTGCCCCCAAAACCCCACCCGTAAACTTCCCCGTCTCCACATACTTCGCCCTCCGACACTGCGCCTCCCTTCCCGCCACACATGCCTCCTTGATCTCCAACCCCGCCGCCCCCGTATCCAACACCAACCCCACATAAGTCCCTTTACCCAACCACTTCGACATCTGCGCTATCTCCCGAATCCGCTTCGCATACCCCGCGATTTCACCCTTGTGCAGATAACTCTTGGTCGAAATCCCCAACACCTTTTTCAACGACTCATTGCCCCGCAATCCCGTACCAAAACGTGCCGCACCCTGCAGCTGTACATTTAAGCGTCGAAACACCGCCTGGCGCTGCTGGATAAACATCGCCCTGTCCAAACGACCGTCTTTCAACCGCTGATGCAGCCGCTCGATTTCTTCCAGCGTTTGCGCCACTTCATTCAAGTGCCGCGCCCACGCCGATGTCGCGCTGCCGATACCCATCGAGCCATTCGCCAGGAAGCTCTGCAGCAAGTCATAGTTCTCGAGCAACACCGTGCCGGCCGCGGCATTCAGCTCCAGATTTCGGCGGACTTCTTCGGCATGGCGCATCAGCCAGGCTTCCTCGACCGAACAACTCACGCTGTGGCTGTCGGGAATAATCACCAGTTGGCCCTGAGCCACAAAGCCAGTGCGCAAATGCCGGTTCAACACATCAAAATGGTCGGAACGCTGGCGGCTCAGGGCGCCGCCCATCAACCGGATTTTCAAGCTCTGGTAGTCCGTCGCGCGGTCGTTGATATAGCTCTGCGCCATGCCCTACATCCAGGATGCAATAGAGATGGCGTCGAAATATAAGCAAGCGCCCACGCCCCGAACACAAGTCCAGGGGGGCCGATTCACATTTGGGAAGTTACCTACACAGCGAAGAAATAGAGCCTACAAAAACCACGCTAATATCCGGTCATCTCCAGATAACCTACCCCACCGTCAAACTGCACCGGGCCTTCCCAGTACGGAATACTCAGGTTCATCCAGGCTTTGGGGTTGACGGCCTGGGGGGTGATATCCAGCTGTTTGCCAGGAATTTTCAGCGACCAGCGTGTAGGAATGTTGCGGCCGTCAATGTGGGTGGTTTCCAGCGGTGTCAGCTGGATATCCGCGTTGTGCAGGGTTTGCGTACGCCCTTCGTGATCAATCCAAGTGCCGGTCATATACGACGCACCGTCGGTTTGTCGCACACGAAACAGCATCAACTGCTCGCCACGGTCCAGGTGCAGCGAGAACCAGTCCCAGCCGGTCTGGCTGGCGGTCAGCGGTTGGCTGCTCCACTCGCGGTCGAGCCAAGCGGCGCCGGTGACTTGATAGGTCCTGCCGTCGATGCTGACGCTGCCCTTGGCGTTGAAAAACGGCTGGCTGTAGTAGTACGACGCTTGGCCCTGGTTGGATTTGCGGCTGTAGCCGCCGTCGCCCTGCAGCACCAATGGGCGACTGGAAGTGAGGTGCACGTCATAGGCGAATTGCGCGCCGTTGGCCTTGAGCTGCATGTCCGCCAACGCGCTCGCGGCACCGGGGCGGGTGGCGAAACTCCAGTCGTCAATCCAGGCGTTGAACGGCACCGCCTGGACGCCGGCCTGGCCGACGCCACCTCGGGCGTAGCGCTCGGCGGCGTAGTGGTGGGTGGCGGAGGTGACAGCGGCGTGCCCAAGCCAAATGGTCGAGTCGTGCCAGCCCGTTTGCGTCGGCCCGGCCTTGAGGGCGTTGCGAAACAACGTCCATTGCACGCCGAATACATTGCCTTGTTCATCCTTGAGGTTCGCGGTGACGTACCACCATTCAATGCGAAAGCCGGCGTGGGAACCATGGTCTTCGGGGAAGCTGAAGACTTTGCCGGGCACCACTTGGGCGAAATCTGCCGCGTCACTGCCCAGCCCGGCAAAGCTTTCCTGCGGCTCTGGGACTTTGTCGCAAGCGCCCAATAACACTAAAAACGCCCACAACAGGCACTTAATCTTCATTGGCAAACGTCCTCAACAAATCCGCCGGGCGGCTGCGGTACAACTGCCACAACGGCCAGGCCGAGGCCAGCAAGGTCGCAAGCATCGCCAACCCGAGCAATTGAGCCAGCTGCCACGGGAACACCTGCAACGGCAAGCGCCAACCAAAGGCCTGCACATTGATCACGGCGTCCAGGCACCACGCCAACAGCAGGCCGAGCGGCACAGCCAGCACCAGCGTGAGCACCGCCAACAGCCAGGTCTGGCCGAGGTTGAGCAGCATAAGTTGCCGACGCGTGACACCCAATGCCCACAGCGGTGCAAGTTGGCCAAGGCGGCTCTGGCTCTGGGTCAACAGGCTGATAAACAGCGCGACACCGGCCACGCCCAACGTCAGGCTGTTCAGCGCGGCCGTGGCGGCGAAGGTGCGTTCGAACACTTGGCTCGACCAACCCTTGAGTTGCTGTTGATCGATGATGCGACTGTCTTCCAGGGCAAAGGCGCGTTGCACCTCACGCACCAGCGGCGCCACGTCCGACGGTGAAACCCGCAGGTTGAAACGCGCCGGTGACAGCGTCGGCCAGTGGGCCAACAGGTGCTGGGCATTGACCAGCACGTGGCCCTTGGGGTTGCCGTAATCGGCGTAGATCCCCACCAGTTTGGGCGCCCACACGCCGTGTGGCGTGGGGATGCTCACGCTATCACCGAGCTGCACACCGAGCCTGCGCGCCAATTGCTCGCTGAGCATCAAGGTATCGCCACGCTGCAACTGGTCCCACGGATCATTCGTCGCCTCAAGCAACGGCCAGTGCTGGCGATAGGTCGGGTCGTCGACCACGCCAAACAAGTCCGCCGGCCAGCCCTGCAATTGCACCGCGACCTGCCAGGTGGGCAACACCGTTTGTACCAACGGGTGTTGCGCCAGCCAGTGACTGAGCTGCTGCGCCTGCGTCGGGTTTTGCGGGTTGAGGTACAGCTCGGCGGTGAGACGCTGCTCCAGCCAGTTATTGAATGTGTGACGAAACCCCGAGGTCATGGAACCCGCGCCAATATTCGCGGCCAGGGCCAATAGCAATGCCATCAGCGCAAGACTCAAAGCCGGCAACTGTTGGCGGCAGTCCGCCAGAAACCATTGGCCGAGCACCGAACGGCTGCGCCCCAACACGGCCTTGAGCAGGCCATTGAGCACCACCGGCAAACCGAGTGCAGCGCCAAGCAACAAGGCGGCCATCAGCACAAAGCCGGCGGCCAGGCTATTGCCCAACCACAGCGCCAGCACCGCGATCAGCAGCGCCGCACTGGCCACCCAACCTTGACGGCGCAACCAGCGCCCATGCGCCTCATGCCAGGCCTGGGCGTTGGCCAGCGCCAGCAATGGCAGGCGCGCCGCCCGCCATAAGCTGCTGGCGCCAGCGAGCAAAGCGCCGAACAAACTCAAGCCCAACCCCGCGCCCCACCACCACGGGCTCAGGTTTAACTGCCCCGCCACCTCGGCGCCATACAAGCCGCGCAGGCTGGCCGCCACATCCGGCAGCAGCAGACTGGCCAGCAGGTAGCCGCTCGCCACACCAAGCACGCCACCCAGCAATGACAACACGCCGAGTTCGACGCTCAGGCTGACGATCAACATCCGCACGCTGACCCCGCAGGCACGCAAGGTACGCAACAGCCCGCGCCGCTGCTCCAGGGCCAGGCCGATGGCGGCGTGCACAATAAACAGCCCCACCACAAACGACAGGAAGCCCAGCGCATCGAGGTTCAGGTGAAAGCTTTCGGTGAGGCGCGCGAGGTTGTTGTCCTCGCCCTGCTTGAGTTGCAATCCGGCGGGCGGCGTGGGGTGGCCGGCGGCAAAAGCCTTGTCCACCAGCAGGCGCGACAGGCGCTCGGGCATCTCCAGCACAGGTTGGGCAAAACCAATATCGGTGAGCAGCAAGCCGGGCGCCATATCCGGTTGGGCTTGCAGCGGCGGCAGTGTATGACCGCTCAAGGTAGTCGGCTGCTGACCTTCGTACAGCCCTAGGCCCTGCAAGGTCTGCGGCGCGATCCAAGTGCGCCCCGGCGGCTCGAAAAACGCCAGCATCTGCGCCTGGCTCAAGCGCTGACCCGCCACCGCACCACTGCCGGGCAACGACACCGGGTCGATGCCCATCAACTGCAAGCGAACATCTTCCAGCCCCTTGAGCTGCACGCGCCCCTGCACCACCGGCGACACCGGCCACCCGGCACGACGCAGCTGGGCAAACACCGCCTGCGGGAAAGCGGCCTCGTCAGGTGCACTGAGGCTGGCCTGCGGTTCACCCCCGATCAATTGGCTGGCGCGGGCATAGCTGTCACGCGCCTGGCTGTTGAGCGCTTGCACACCAATCAACAGCGCGGTGGCCAGCCACAGGCCGGTGAGCACGCTGAAGAACTGCACGGGATGCCGCCGCCAGTGGCTGAGCAGCGCGCGTAATGTCCAATAAAACACCGCCATCTCAAGCGGCGCCTGCCGGTACGACACGGCCGCGGTGCAGCACCACCTGCCGGTCCAGCCGTGCGGCAATGCGCGGGCTGTGGGTGACCATCAACAGGCTGGTGGGGCTGTCGCGCAGCAAGTCGAGCAGCAGTTGCAGGACTTCATCGCTGGTGGCTTCGTCAAGGTTGCCGGTGGGTTCGTCGGCCAACAACAGGCCCGGCCTTGACGCCAATGCCCGCCCCACCGCGACCCGTTGCTGCTGACCACCGGAGAGTTGTTCCGGGTAGCGCTTGAGCAGATCACCCAGGCCCAGGCGTTCCACCAGTTGCGCCTGCCACTGGGGGTCAAACCGCCCCGCCAGCCGCGCCTGGAACGCCAGATTGTCCTCGACCCGCAAGCTGCCGATCAGGTTGAACTGCTGGAATACCAATCCGATTTGCGTACGCCGCCAATGGGCCAGTTGCGCCTCGCTGAGCTGATCGAGGCGCTGCTCACCCACCTGGATACTGCCGCCATCCACCCGATCCAGCCCGGCCACCAGGTGTAACAGGGTGCTCTTGCCGCTGCCCGATTCGCCCATCAACGCCAGGCTGCTGCGCTCGGCCAGGAGCAGATCGACACCGGCCAACACCGCTAACGAACCCTGGGGGGTGGCGTAGCTTTTAGACACTCCTTGCACCTGCAACATGGCAACACTCGTTTGATGGGCGGCAATCGAGAATAACGGTTGCGGCTCCCAGCCACGCAAATTTTTCACATTGATTTCACCGGCTGCCCACTCACTGCACTTTAAATTGCCGGCCATGGGTCATTCGTCGGCAACTTGTTAGTTGCCACGCCTGACAACGTTTAACCACAACATGTTCAGCGAAAAGACAGCCCACCTGTGACAGCCTCCGGCACCACTACGGGCATTCGCCAACACGTTGCGACCAACTAACACGACACTGCCAACAATGCCCATGGTGAATGAAGTGGTTGACCTTACCCTGACCAAACCGCGCTCGCGCCGGGCCTTTATCAAGCGCCTGCGACCGCTATGGCTGGGGCTATTCGTGGTCGGCCTGCTGGTCGCCGGCAACCTGCTCTGGCACGCCTCGCCACGCGACCTGGGCGTCAGTGATCGCCTGCTGACTTCCCACGTGTTGCCCCTCTGGCGCGACGGTGACCTGATCGTGCTGGTGCGTCACGAAGAGCGCTGCGACCGCTCGACCAACCCTTGCCTGGGCCCCGTGGAAGGCCTGACGATCAACGGTAGCCAACAGGCGGAAACCCTGGGCAACGCCTTTAAAGCACTGGGCATGGAGGGCAGCGACACACTGGCCAGCCCCGCTATCCGCACGGCTCAGACGCTGCGCTTCATGTTTGGCAAAAACGAAGTAACCTCCGGCCAGCAAGCCGTCTGCGGCGCGGCGATGGGTGAAGAACTGCTCAGCCACAAAACCCCAGGACGCAATCTGGTTTTCGTCACCCATAGCGGTTGCATTGCCGACTTTGAAGCCACCCTGGGCTTTCCCCACGCCACGTTCCCCCAGTACGGCAGTGCGCTGTTCGTACAGGTATTGCCCCACGGTAAATTCAAGACCTTGGGCATCGTCAACAATCCCGACTGGCCCGCCGCGCTGAAACAACTCTATTAACTTACCCTTCGGCCTGTTCAGCAAAAAGACAGCCCTGCTCTGGCATGTTTAGTTGCGCCTGTTCATTAAGGACGTCATGACTATTTCCCGTAACTCAATGAAGGCTGTGGCCATTTCCGTTATTACTTCATTACTTCAAACATCCGCCACTAAGCGTCAGGGAGCGACGTGTTCATGAATCGATTAAAGCCCCTGCCGGTAGTGTTGCTGGCCTTTATCGCGTTTTACCTGTTGCCTCTGGGCCTGCACGGCTTGTGGACCCCGGACGAAACCCGCTACGCCCAGATCAGCCAGGAGATGCTGCAAAGCGGCAACTGGGTGGCGCCGCACTTCATGGGTATCCGCTACTTCGAAAAACCCGCCGGCGGCTACTGGTTGATCGCCCTGGGCCAGGCAGTGTTTGGCCAAAACCTGTTCGGTGTGCGCATCGCCTCAGCCGTGGCCAGCGGCCTGAGCGTGCTGCTTGCCTACCTGGTTGCCCGCCGTTTGTGGAATGATCCGCGCAAAAGCTTCGCCTGCGCCTTGCTCTACCTGAGTTTCGGCCTGGTGGCCGGGCAAGCGGGCTACTCCAACCTTGATCCGCAATTCACCTTGTGGGTCAACCTGAGCCTGGTCGCCCTGTGGTTTGCACTTGAAAGCGCCACGACGCGTGCTCGCCTATACGCCTGGGCCGTGCTGGGCCTGGCCTGCGGCCTGGGTTTCCTGACCAAAGGCTTCCTGGCCTGGGCCCTGCCAGTGCTGATTGCAGTGCCCTACATGCTCTGGCAACGCCGCCTGGGCGAGTTGCTGCGCTATGGCCCGCTGGCGATGGCGGTTGCGGTGTTGGTGTGCCTGCCGTGGGCACTGGCGATCCACCTTCAGGAACCCGACTTCTGGCGCTTCTTTTTCTGGAATGAACACATCCGCCGCTTCAGCGCCGACAACGCGCAACACGTGCGTCCGTGGTGGTTCTTTCTGCCGATCATCGCGGTGTCTTGCCTGCCGTGGGCAGGTCTGCTGCCCGCCACCCTGTGCAAGACCTGGCAGGAAAAGCGCCAGCCGGCGATCACCTTCCTGGCCCTGTGGTTGCTACTACCGCTGGGCTTTTTCAGCCTGAGCAACGGCAAGCTGCCGACCTACATAATGCCGTGCCTGCTGCCTCTGGCATTGCTGATGGGGCATACCCTGGTCGACCTGATCAGCACCGGCCGCGCCCGCACAATCTGCCTCAATGGCCTGCTCAACTTCGTGATCGGCATGGTCGCCATGATCGGCTTGATCTACCTGCAAATCGCTCGGCCGATGTACAGCAACAGCCATGCAGAGATGTTCAGCCTGTCCCTGGCTTTTATCGTGTTACTGGTGTGGATCCTCACCAACTTGTTGCAAGCGTTTCGCCCGCTGACGTTGTGGGCAATGCCGGTGCTGGGCATCGGCCTGCTGGTGACCCTGCTGCCAGCGAGCATGCCGGCGTGGATCGCAGATAACGAAATGCCCGACCAGTTCGTGCTCGAACACCTTGAAGAATTGCAGCAGACCAACGCACTGTTGAGCAATGAACTGAGCAATGCCAGCGCCCTGGCCTGGCGCCTGAAACGCCCGGAAGTGGCGCTGTATGACACCGAGGGCGAGCTGCGCTACGGTTTGCAATACGCGGGGTCGGTACGTCGCAAAGTCGAATTGGAGGACGTACAAACCTGGCTCAAGGACGCGCGCCAGCGCGGCTCGGTAGGCGTGCTGATGCGAGTCAACAGCACCAGTGAAATGCGTGAGGCAGGGCAACTGCCGCCTGGGGGCAAACGCTACCACAAGGGTTGCCTGGAACTGATCATCTACCCGAAATCGGCCTGAGGGCGGCATTGTGGATAACTGAACGCGGTGATCCTGCTGCTGTTATTCGGCGTGGTCTATCCATTTGGCAGGCTGGCGGCATGGATAAATGCCTCATCCAGACTGTCACCACCGTATGTGCTCATGAAGCTTTGCGCGTCTGTGAAACGGTTGAATCGCCGCTGACTAAGCATGTAAAAGTCATCGCAATGCATGACGATTTCATCAACGTTGTGCGACGAAACCAGCACCGCGACACCTTCCGCCGCCGCCCCCTTCAGACATCGCCAAATGTGATAACGAAACTCAGGGTCTACACCCGCCGTGGGTTCGTCCAGTATCACCAGGTCCGCGTTGGCGCAGAGCAATGACAAAGTAAAAAACCAACGCTTTTCTCCGTAGCTACAGAGGGAGGATTTTTTGTTCCAAATGTCGCAATACCTTTCTGCAATGCCGGGGCTCCATTTTCCGATCCTCTCCAGAGCGTGCTGTTGAGTGACCTTTGTTTCGGAGCAAAAGAGCATGGTCATTTTGAAGATGTCGAACATGCGGAACACGGGGGGCGTGTTGATGATTTGCGACAGGTAAAGCAGTTTGGAAAAAGAGTTGTTTATCTCACCGCCAGCAATCTTCTTCAGGCCACAAATCACATCGAAAAAGGTAGTTTTTCCGGAGCCATTAGGGCCCAGCAACCCTGAAATGGAGCCCGACTCAATTGTCAGAGTCGCATGATGCAACAAAATATGAGAGGCATACCTGACGTCAAGAGAGTTTGCGATAAGCCGCTTCATCAATAACGACTCCATACGGGATTGATAAGTAAAAAGCGAAAGGTCAAAAAGAGCGAAGCCAACAACAAAACGATAACCATCAAAACCACCAGCCGGCACTCCGCCAACCCGACTAACATAACCTTGTTTGCCCACCCCATTGGATTAAAAAAACTGACGACGGTAATGACTGGACTGGAAGAACCAGCACTCACAATTCCAAGCGCCAACATCGTCAGGGATAACATGGAAAAGACAGTACTCGCATTCTGGAAACCCAGCGGCACCAGCGTCAGCAAGAGCGAGGGTATGGAAAAAATAAGAAAACATATATAAAATCGCGCCACCACAGTTAAGTATTCAGCACCATTAAACACACCCAAAGAATGACGCGTGAGCACATAGAAGACAGTGCAATACAGTACTGCAACGGCCGAATACGCGAGAAACTGCCCCACAAGAAAGATAATTCTTGTTCGGCCCGTATAAACGAATGACCGCAGAAAGCCACTTTCCCTCCGGCCCACGATGTAAAACGCCAGACCAAATAGCGCCACACTTGACGCTACAAAAGCGTAAAACCAGGAAGTGCTGGACAAATAATCGACAGCGGTATCACTCACTGGAACCTTGGTGTAGGTGATCAAATAGTAGGTCGCCACAGGAGATACCACTGTCCAAAATAATGCAACAGGCTCTTTCAATTGTTCCTTTATAAAGAGCGCCGCGAGTGAACATGGCGCGAACAACAAATACTGATTCATTATTCACCTCACGGAACGGGACCTTTCTTTCTAATACTCAACCGCTTACCAACCCGCAAAAAAAAAACACTCTAGCCCTCCCGGAGAAAACCGCAACAGTTATAAACATTTAGCGCAGGACAGCTGACGATTTTAATTAGGAAGTTTCACTCACCACTTTCGGAATACTAACAATTGCACAAAGTGCCAAAGTTTCTTCCAGCCTTCCTCATCAAATACGACCTTTTATAAAATCAATACGATACGGCTTACCAAATCATAAGAAACAGAAAGCTCCAACTCAGATATTTTTTGCAGGATGACGATTATTCCTACAAGCACGCATAAAACAATCCGACAAATGGCACCATTCATAGCGCGCCCGAACAGATATGTAACCCTAATTTGACTCCGCTTCGTCGTTCAGCAGCGAGCTAGTCTTATGGGCTGGCAACCCCCTCACCTGCTCCTGCACCGCCCGCCCCTCGGCCCGATTGCGAATAAACCCAGCCCCAGTGAACCGTTCCAGAAACTGCACCGGTAACGACGTGCCCGGTGTCACCGCAGGATGCTCGGCCACATCCCCAAACAAGGTGTAAGCCGCACTCGGCAAGTGCCGGGTGTTGAGGTCGCTGGTCAACCGTCCTTCCTGCAATACGATCGCGCGGTTGGTGACCCTTTGCAGGTCGGAAAGGCGCTGGGATATGTAGAGGATGGCCACGCCTTGTGTGCGCTGACTGTCGACCAGGCAAAGCAGGCGTTCGGTGTCGGGTTCCGGCAAGGCCGCGGTGGGTTCGTCGGGCTGTTGGTGCACGGCCACAATGCCGACTCGGCGTGCCGACAAGGGCGAGCTAAAGCGTTGGCGCTGCCCATCGACCCACGGTTCACCGGCATCCGGTGCCAGGGTGCTGCGGAGGATTGTCACGCCCGAATTAAATGCGTTGCCTCATGAACAACTCAATAGCTGAATCGCATAGCAAAAAGACTTTGAGTTATAGGGTCCGTATCAGCAGTTGGTTGATTGCTCGGCTGACGGTGATCCGCTGAAACGATTAAAGAGCTGTAGGACATTGGCTATGTTTAGCCGCTGCCGGATCTCATGATCACTTAAAAAAAGTAATTATTGCTTAATTATCAATACGTTAAATAACCTCAGAAACATCTCTAGGTTTTTCGCGTCCGGAATTGCCCCTCAGAAACGTCGAATTAATGACGTTGTTTTTATGGCACTTTGTGTCCATCGTTTCTGCTACATGCGTAGGACGAATCCCCTAGCTAACTACAATTTCGAGTACCCACTCTGGTGTGTGAGCCACGGATCGCCCCGCAAAGGCCAGAGAATTTGTAGACGGTTTTCGACATCAAGGATGAGATGGCAATGAGTTTGACCCGCAGTATTGCAAACACCCAAAGCCCGAATTTCTATGCCGAAATGGGCGAGTTGATTGCCAACAGTGGCCACGCGGACTTCGCCGCGCACATGCTGCACCTGGTGGACAAGTGGGTACCGATCCACCTGGTGGACCTCAGCGAATGGACCCTCGACGAGCTACGCAACCGCGTGCTCGATATCACGTTGCTCGGCAGCGCTGGCCAGACGCAGGATCTGCCGCCGCCCCTGCCCCTGAACTCCATGGACGACCACCCGTTGCTGCGGGAAATGCTCGGCATGCAGGACCCGCTGCTGATCCAGCTAAAGGCCAAGGCTAAAAGCGCGTACCCACGCGGCAACTCGCACCAGTGCAACCTGGTGTCGCGCCAGGGCAACCGGCGCTGTGTGATTTCGTTTTATCGTCCGCCCAACCATCGCGGGTTTTCCCTGGCCGAGTTGTCGTTTCTCAAGTGCCTGTCGGACACCCTGCTGCCACTGATCGAGTGCCATGCGCAGAGCCTGCGCCAGGCGCCGCACGCCGAAGTCGAACCGGCCCACACGTTGCTGGAACAATCGCAATTGCAGCGTGAGTTCTACCAGCGCCTGTCCCTCGGCGACATCACCCTCTCGGCACGCGAGCAGGAGGTGTGCCTCGGTCTGCTGACGGGCGGCACCGTGCCGCAGATGGCGGAAAAACTCAGCGTGAAGAACAGCTCCATCGAAACCTACCTCAAGCGCGCCGCTGCCAAGCTGGGCGTCAGTGGCCGGCATGGTTTGGCCAAATGGATGATCGGTGCTTGATGAGTAAATTGAGCGCATTCGCGATGGTAGGGATGCTCAGCTGTTGATCGCAGACTATCAAAGGCCCGAGGTATTTCAGGCACAGTAGCGTATCCAGCGCGCCCATCCGTTCCCGGGGTCCTGCTGCAATGCCGCCCGGATATCCTCCCGACCAAACACCGCTACCGCGGCGACATCGACAGCAATCCTACGTCCCTTGATGTAAAGCGTTGGAGGCCCCGTGGGATGAGGCACTTCCTGTGGTGAGGGGATTTGTTGCGATCACTGTCGTGAAATCACAGCCTCAGCCTCAATCTCGATCAACCACTCCGGCAACGACAACCCGCTGACAATGATCCACGAAGACGGCGGAGGGTTGTGCGCGAAGCGCTCACGCAGCGCTTGGGCAATCGGCTCCTGCTGGTCACGCGCTGACTCGACGATATACAGCCGCAGTATCACCACATGGGACAGATCGCCGCCGACCTCGGCCAGAACCTTTTCAATATTGTCCAGGGCGGTCGCGGTCTGCTCAGCGATGCCAGGGCCGACAGTACGCTCCTGGGCATCGACGCCCACCTGGCCGGAAAGCAGGATGCGCCGGCCTTCCGGTACTTCCAGGGCCTGGCTGAAGCCGTATTGCAGGGAGTTGAACACGGTTGTGGGATTGATGACTTTTCGCTGCATGACGAGTCCTTGTTGTCGGTGGGAAAACAAGGCTAACGCACTGGGTTGGGGCAATCTGGTGATTCAATATCTGGCAACATTTCAACCATTCGTTGCCGGGCCCTTTGTAGTGAACGGGCTTGCCCCGCGCTAGGGCGCAAAGTCGCCCCAAAACGGATCGTCTCGGTGTGTCAGGTGAGTTTTGCGGCGCCTTGTTTGGGGCGGCTTCGCCGCCCAGCGCGGGCGGTGCGACGATTCGACAAGCCCGCTCACTGCAATGGCGGCGCGCGGATGGCAATCTTCGAGATGACCAATCAGTTGTTCCCCAAGGCGTCCTATGCCACAACCCCGCCTACCAACGCCCCATCGCCAGACTGAACGGGGAAAACTCCACGAACTGCCACCTCAGCGCCAACGCCGCCGGGCGGCGGATCACGTGCTCCACGGTCACCGTCCACAAGCGCTGGGCGCCTTCAAACAAGGCCACGTGCGGGCCGTCGAGGATCAGCGAGGTCCGCCCGGCAACCTGCAACACATCCCCCGAGGCAAAATCGACAAACAGCAACCCCGCCAGCGGGTTCACCTGCAAATTGCCCAGGGTGTTGAAGAACAGGTTGCCGGCGAAGTCGGGGATGGTCAGCACGTTCCCTTCAACCCACACAAAGCCGGTGTTACCACCGCGATGAGAGACGTCCACCGAGCGTTGGCCGTCCACGTCCACGTAACTGGCGACAAAAAACGTGTCGGCGTCGCGGATCATCGCTTGTGCCGCGTCGTCCAGGCCATTGAAGCGTTCCACCTGCGTGCCGGGCTTGCGCGCGATGGAATCGATCGGCCGCAGTTGGATGTACTTAGGGCAATTGCCGAAGGTGTGCACCACGTCGACCGAAAAACCATCGTGATCGCGCCCGCTGATTCGCCCATTCATGCGGTTGCGACGGCGGGTGTTGAGGTCGATGCCCAGCACGCCCACCGACGCGCCGTTGAGCAAAGCGTTGCGGGCCGGATCGCCCGCAGACGGCAGGCTATCGATCTGCAAGGTCTGTGGGCCTGGCGAGTGGACAAAGCCCGGCGCCCCTTCCACCATCGTCGCCCAGGGAATGCCCTGCTCGTCCACCGCGCCCAACATCAGGTAAGGCAACAAGGGATAGAAATCCCGATGCTGCTCCGGCAGATGATCACGAATCACCTTGGGCCCGACCACGGCCATGCGTTCGGCCACGCCAACCGCTGCTTGCATCTGCCGTTCGCCGGCATGCCAGGGAGTTTGTTCGATCAGGTTCATGGCGAGCACCTCATGTTGGATACCTCGATGCTGCGCCTTGCCAACCACCGAGGGAATAACCACCCCGGGCAATCCACTATTACGCCAGTTGAAAGGCTGGATGCTCGCGCAGCGCAGCCACGCAGTGGTCGACAAAACTGCGCACACGCATCGGCGCATTGCGACCTTCGCGATACACCACGTGCACCGGCAGCGACGGCGGTTCGTAGTCCGGCAACACCTGTCGCAGTTGGCCCTTGAGCAGATGGTCGTGAACCGGATAGCTCAGGCAGCGAATCAGCCCCGCCCCGTGCACGGCCGCATTGATCGCGCCCTGCACCGTGGCGCAGCTCAGGCGCGCGCGGGTCTTGAGCTGATAGCCATGGAAATCCCAATACACCTGATCGGCACTGGCAATCAGCCGATGTTGCTTGAGGTCATCCGGGTGCAGGGGTTCGCCGTTGGCCGCAAGGTAATCGGGACTGGCGCAAAGGATAGGCCGCACCCGGCCCACCGGCCGTGCAATCAACGATGAGCTGGGCAGTTCGCCGACGAGGATCGCCACATCCAGTCCCTCTTCATGCAGGTTCGGGTAATAGTCATGGTAGTGAGCGACGAGGCGCACCTCGGGGTAGCGGTCCATGTAGTCGGCCAACACTGGCGCCATCACATAGCGGCTGAACAGGAATGGCAAAAACACTCGCAGATTGCCCTCGGCCTGCACATGCAACCCTTTGGCCGAGGCTTCGGCGGCGTCCACGGCGGTGAGCAGGCGCACGCAGTCTGCCAGGTAGGCGCTGCCAGCGTCGGTCAGGCTAACGCCGCGCGTACTGCGCTCAAGCAAAGGCACGCGCAAACGCGCTTCCAGGCGTGCAATCGCCCGCACCAGGGTGGGCCCCGACACCCGCGCATCCCGCGCCGCCGACGCCAGGCTCGGTTGTCCGGCCAGCGCGGCGAACAGTTGCATATCGCGATAACGCGCCATCAGCTGCGCCGTTTCATCGCCGGGTTAAGGGCGGCGTCCTGGCTCAGGCGATGGCTGAGAAAGTCGACAAAGGTGTTGATCTTGGCAGGCACGCGGCCGCTTCTCTGGAACACCACCTGAATGGGCAAGGGTGCCGGTTCGAAGGCTTCCAGGACAATTTCCAGCTCCCCGGCGGCCACCGAGGCTGCGACTTGATAGGACAGTACCCGCGTCATGCCCCAGCCCAGCCTCGCCAGGTTGATCGCGGCATTGTTCGCCGAGACGACCAGGCGCGGCTCAATAGGCACCGTCAGCGGCTGATCCGCGTCGACAAAATCCCACTCGCTCACCAATTGGCTGGACGAGGACGTGGCAATCTTGGCCTCACGCACGTGCGACGGATGCCGGGGCCGCCCGTGCCGGTCGAGATAGGCCGGCGATGCACACACCACCCGACGAACTTCGCCGACCTTGATCGCCTGTTGCCCCGGCTCGTGCAGATGGCCAATACGCACCGCCACATCGACGCCTTCGTCGGTCATGTTGACCACGCGGTCGACCAGCAAGGCGTTTATGTTGACCAAGGGAAACCGGTCGAGGTACTCCCCCAGCACCGGCGCCACATACAGCTCGCCAAATAGCACCGGCGCGGTCACCGTCAGGTGGCCACAGGGGATGGAATAACTGCCCGCCGCCGCTTCCTCGGCTTCATTGAGTTCCGCCAGGATGCGCCGACAATCTTCCAGGTAACGCTGGCCGGCTTCGGTCAGGTGCAGGCTGCGGGTGGTGCGTGCCAGCAGTTGAGTGCCGATGCGCGCCTCCATCGCGGCGATGGCCCGGGTCACGCTCGGGGGTGAGGTTTTCAGGCGGCGCGCGGCGGCGGCAAAGCCCTCCTCCTCGGCCACCGCCAGGAACACCTGCATTTCATGAAATCGATCCATCGGTGGCCCTCTTGAACGTTACTGTGACTGCAAACCTACCGCCGTGCGCGGCATGCCGACAAAGCCCGGCAACGCCTCGATGCTGGCGAGCCAGGCACGCACATGAGGGTAGTCGGCCAGCGATACATTGCCTTCCGGCGCATGGGACACGTAGGTGTAGAAAGCGATATCGGCAATGGTCGGTTGCTCGCTGGCCAGGAAGCGGCTTTGGCTCAGTTGTGCTTCGATCAACTTCAGCAAAGCGTGGGATTTGGTAATGGCAGTGACAGTGTCGACCTCGGCACCAAACACCAGGGCCAAGCGTGCTGTGGCGGGCCCGGCGTGAAGTTGACCGGCGGCAACCGAGAGCCAGCGCTGCACGCGGGCCTGCCCCAAAGGGTCGCTCGGCAGCCATTTTCCTTTGCCGTATTGGGCCGCCAGGTAGAACAGGATTGCATTGGAATCGGCCAACACAGTGCCGCTGTCGTCAATCGCTGGCACCTGGCCGAAGCTGTTGACCGTGGCAATAAAGTCGGGGGCTTTGTGGGCGCCTTGCTTGAGGTCCACGAGGATATAGTCGGTGGGCAGCCCCAGCAGGGACAGCATCAGCTCGACCCGGTGGGAGTGGCCGGACAACGGGAAACCAAAGAGTTTGATCATGAGAAGCTCCAACAGCGTGGGGTATCGACGCCCCGCATGTTCCACCGCTGCCCCGACCGCAGGAATCACCAGGATTTACAATCCAGCATTTCATCCGGCGAAACAATCACGCGCCGGATAATGCCACGATCAGGTTGAACAAGGTGGTCTTCACCGCGCTGTCCAGCTCGGTCCAAGCCAAACCAGTAGTGGCCTGAAAGGCGCCCAGCTCCATAGGCCGCGACACGCAATTGGACGGCAGCGCCCGTGCCGCCTGCTGCGGCAGCACCCCAACACCCAGCCCTGCGGAGACCAGCGCGAGCATGGTGGTAAATTCGCCCAGCTCAGAAGCGATCTCCAGGGGCATGCCCACGGCCTGGATAAATTCGTCGTAGAAACCCGGCGCATAGCGTCGCGCGAGAATGTACACCGGCACCCGAAGCAGATCGGTGGGGTGGATCGACGGCTTCAACGCCAAGGGATGATCCATCGGCAACGCCACACAAAAATGCTCGTGCAACACCGCACGGGTCTGTACGCCGGGGTGACTGGCGGGCAGGCGCATCAGGCCGAAGTCCAGCAGGCCGTTCTTCAGCGCGGCAGCCTGGTCGGGGCCGGGCATGTCCTTGAGCTCCAGCTCGATACGCGGGTATCGCCGGTGCACCGTGCGAATCAATTCCGGCAACAACTGCGGCAGCACCGACGACACAAACCCCAGGCGCACCCGGCCGATTTCGCCGCGATTGGACGCCCGCGCCGCGTCCGCCGCACGCGCCGCCTGATGCAAAGTGGCCTGGGCCTCAGGCAGAAACACGCGGCCCGCATCGGTCAGGGTCACCGAATGGCGATTGCGATCCAGCAGGCGTACGCCCAGGCCACTTTCCAGCAATTTGATCTGCATGCTCAACGCCGGTTGCACAATCGACAGCTGCGCCGCCGCCCTGCCGAAATGCAGCTCTTGGGCGAGCACCACAAAGGCGCGCAAGTGCTTTAGCTCCATCAAGCTTCCCCGGTTATCACAGATGTTGATCACCCGATCATAAATGAACATTGGACCCACTGCCTGTACTGGAGTGAACTGAGGCCAACCAAGCAGGACATCATCGGGTTTTGCTGATAACAATAAGCGCGTCAGGAGCAACCGCCCCATGCACAACGTTTTAGACCACTTTCGCCTCGATGGCCGGCTTGCGCTAGTCACTGGCTCCAGCGCCGGTATCGGCCTGGCGATCGCCCGCGGCCTGGCCCAGGCCGGTGCGCGGGTGGTGCTCAACGGGCGCAACCGCAGTACCTTGCGCGACGCCGCCGCACTGTTGACGCTGGAAGGCCTCGAGGTGCACACACAGGCCTTTGATGTGACCGACAGCGCGGCTATCCAGGCCGCCGTAGCGAACATCGAAGAACGCCTCGGCCCGCTGGATATCCTGGTGAACAACGCCGGCATGCAACGCCGTGGCTCGCTGGAAGACTACAGCGAGCAGCACTGGCGCGAACTGATCAGCACCAACCTCGACAGCGCCTTTTTGGTCGGCCAGGCCGTGGCGCGGGCAATGATCCCGCGCAAGCGTGGGCGCATCATTAATATCTGCTCGGTGCAAAGTGAGTTGGGCCGCCCGGGTATTGCGCCGTACGCGGCGAGCAAGGGCGCGCTGAAAATGCTCACCAAGGGCATGGCCATCGATTGGGGCCCCCATGGGCTGACGGTCAACGGGATCGGGCCTGGGTATTTCAAGACCGAGCTGAACGCCAATCTGGTCGCCAATCCGCAATTCAGCGACTGGCTGGTGCAACGCACACCCAGCCGCCGCTGGGGTGAGGTGGACGAGCTGGCCGGCGCCGCCGTATTCCTCGCCAGTGACGCCGCCAGCTTCGTCAACGGTCATATTCTTTACGTCGACGGTGGCATCACCGCGTCGCTGTAACCCTGGAGAATTGTATGCACGCCATTGTCTGCCATGCCTCGAAAGACTTGCGAGTCGACCGCCTGGACGAACCACAGCCCCTCGCCCCCGCCCAACTGCGGGTACGCATCGCCCGGGGCGGTATCTGCGGCTCCGATTTGCACTACTACCAGCACGGCGGCTTCGGCACCGTGCGTCTGCGCGAGCCGATGGTGCTCGGCCATGAAGTGTCGGCGGTAATCGACGCGGTGGGCAGCGATGCCGGGTCGTTCAAGGTCGGGCAACGCGTTGCGGTGTCCCCGTCGCGCCCCTGCGGCGGTTGCCGTTACTGTCATCAAGGTTTGCCCAACCATTGCCTGAACATGCGCTTCTACGGCAGCGCCATGCCTTTCCCGCATATCCAGGGCGCGTTTCGCCAAAGCCTGGTGATCGAGACCCATCAGGCCCATCTGCTGGCCGATGAAGTCAGCCTGGCCGAAGGGGCGTTGGCCGAACCCTTGTCTGTGGGTTTGCACGCGATCCAACGGGCCGGCGCGGTGTTCGGCAAGCGCGTGCTGGTGACCGGCTGCGGTCCGATCGGCAACCTGTTGATCGGTAGCCTGCGCGCTGCTGGCGCCGCTGAAATTGTCGCTGTGGACCTGTCCACCAGCGCCCTCGCCTGCGCTGAAAAAATGGGGGCCACGCGCACCCACAACCTCGCTGGCGGTGCCGATGCGCTGAAACGCTACACCACTGAAAAAGGCTATTTCGACGTCATGTTCGAAGTCTCCGGCAGCGCCCAGGCCCTGCGCAACGGCCTGGAATGCATCGCGCCGCGAGGCGTGCTGGTCACCGTGGGCTTGGGCGGCGACGTGTCGCTGCCGCTCAATCTGCTGGTGAGCCGCGAGATCGACCTGCGCGGCACCTTCCGCTTCCACCCGGAGTTCGCCCAGGCGGTGGACTTGCTCAACCGCCGGATCATCGACGTGCGCCCGGTAATCTCCCATACGGTGCCATTTGAGCAGGCGCTACAGGCGTTTGAACTGGCGGCGGACAAGACGCAGGCGATGAAGGTGGTGTTGGATTTCGGCGTGCCTGATCCGGGAATGCAGCCCTCCCAACAACACTGAGCCCCTGCTCCCACAGTGTTCAGTGGCGTTCCCCACGCCATCAGCGCTCTTGCAAACGATCGCGCAAGAACCGATGGCTTGGGGAAAACAACCGGCGATACGTCAACAGCACCGCCCCCACCGTGCCCAACGCCGACGAGGCCGCAATCAAGAACATAATCACGATCTGATACCGCACCGCATCCACCGGGCTCTCTCCCGCCAGCACCTGCCCGGTCATCATGCCGGGCAGGCTGACGATGCCCACCACGGTCATCTGGTTCAGCGCCGGGATCATCCCCGCGCGCACCGCCTGACGGATGGCTTCCTGCGCCGCTTCCCAGCGTGAGCCGCCGAGGGCCAGGATCATTTCAATGGTGTTGCGCCCTGAGGTCAGCTCCTGGGTCATGCGTTCGATACCCAGCGATACGCCAGTCAGGGTGTTGCCGAGGATCATGCCGAGAATCGGGATCGCATACTGCGGCTCGTACCACGGATGAATACGGATCACCGCAAAGAGGCCCACCGCCGTTACCAGCCACGAACTGCCCCACACCGACAGGATGCTGTCGACACGCTGCCCCCGATAAGTCCGCTGCCCACGCCCCGCTGCCGAGAGACCGGCGATCAGGGTCATGGCGCACATCAACGGCAGCACCACGTACCAGTAGGCAAACTCGAACACCCAGCCCAGCAGGTAACCGATGGCCAGCAGTTGCACCACGGTCCGCACCGCCGCCCATAGCAACTGGCGCTCCAGGCCCAGGCGCAACAGCAACGAGAGCGCACCGTTAATCAGGATCAGCGAGGCGGCGATGCCCAGGTCCAGCGCGGTGAGGTTTTGATAGTTCATGCCTGTGTCACTGCGCTCAACACGCCAGCACTCATCTGCAAGTGGATGTCGCTCATGCGCCGGGCCTGGTCGAGGTCGTGGGACACCCAGATAGAGGCCCGTGTGGGATCGCCGGCAAACCACGCATCGATCAACGCTTCCACCTCGCGCGAGGAAGCTGGATCAAGGGCGGCGGTGGGTTCGTCGAGCAACAGCACTTCGGGGTTGAGTTGTAAGGTGCGGATCAGCGAAACCACCTGGGATTCACCACCCGACAGGTCGACGGCGCGCTTGGCCAGAAAATCCGGGGCCTTGCCGGCGTGCCCGAGCAGTGTGGTGACCGCCGCCAGATCGAAGCTACGCTTGCGCGAGGTCTTGAGGCTGAAGGGAAAGCGCAGGTTGTCTTCCACCGTGCCGTCGAGCAGCGCCGGGCGTTGGGACAGGTAGCTGATATGGCAGCGGTAGTGGGGAATCTGCGCATTGCCGATTGGCTGGCCGTTCCACAGGATCTGCCCGGACGTGGGCGCATCCAGCAACGCCAGCGCGCGCAGGAACACACTTTTTCCGGAACCGGACGCGCCGGTGATCGACACGCGGTCGCTGGCGGTCAAGCTGAAATCGGTAGGCTGGAGCAAGGGCACTTGGCGGCGCTCGTCCATGCGCATGAGGGCGCGGGTTTCGATCAGTGCGCTCATGGACGCGGGGTTCCTTTTAAATCCTGATGGACGCAATGGTGAGGCAGACGCACGAAGTTTTCATGAAAAAATTCAAACTATCGCCACCCACGTCGTTCACACCATCACGTGCAACGTTCAGTAGGAGGCAACATGCAATACCGACAACTGGGCCATTCCGGCTTGCTGGTGTCCGAAATCATCCTGGGCACCGTGCCTTTTGGGGGCCGCGCAGAGTTTGAAAAATGCGGATCGGTGGACGTACCCCAGGCCAAGCGCATGTTCGATATCGCGTTCGACGCGGGTGTGAACATGGTCGACACCGCCGATCTCTACTCCCACGGGCTGGCCGAAGAAGTGGTCGGTAAAGCCCTGGGCGACAAGCGCCACGACATCCTCCTGGCCACCAAGGGCCGCAGCCCCGTTGACAAGAACCCGAACAACTCCGGTTCCTCGCGCTATCACTTAATCCGTGCGTGTGAGGCCAGTTTAAAACGCTTGGGTACCGACCATATCGACCTTTACCAATTGCACAATTGGGACGGTATGACGCCCATCGAGGAAACCCTCGAAGCGCTGCGGTTGCTGGTGGGCTCGGGCAAAATCCGCTACTTCGGCACCAGCAACTTCACCGCCTGGCAGATGATGAAAACCCTGGGCAAAGCCGAGCTGCATGGCATGCTCAAGCCCATCACCCAGCAGATCTACTACACCCCGGAATCCCGCGAAGCCGAGTATGAGCTGCTGCCACTGGCGCTGGATCAGTCAGTGGGCACCCTGGTATGGGGCCCGATGGGCGAGGGTTTGCTGACCGGTTCCACCCGTCGCGGGCAAAAACCGCCCGCTAACACCCGTCAGGGCAGCGATTGGCCGGAACCCTATGTGCACGACCAGGAGCGCGCCCTGGACATTATTGAAACCCTCGCTGCTGTCGGTGATGAACACGGTGTCTCAGTTGCCCGCACGTGCCTGGCATGGCTCAAGGATCGACCGGGGATCACCTCGCTGATTGTCGGCGCGCGCACCGAAGAGCACCTGCGTGACAACCTTGCGGCGACAGAACTGAAACTCACCGAAGAGCAGTCTTTGCGCATCGAGGCGGTGACGCGTCGCCAGCCGCTGTACCCGTACTGGCATCGTTTCACCGCCGGGATCGACCGCTTTGATCCGGCGGAACAGCCGTTTCTGGCGGAGCATCAGAAGACCCTGGATGCGCGCACCGACAAGTAGCGCGGGCAGGTGACACACCTCAGAGCAAAAACTGTGGGAGCGGGCCTGCTCGCTTCCACCGTTTGATCAGCGTGCCCTCGGGAATTTGCAATCGCGCCTTACACTGCCTATATTTCCCGCCTGGCGCTCTCTACGCCACCTTCCGCGGAAAGGGCTGCGCCCAAGACCCTGCAACACCCTCTTTTGTCTACGACTCCCAACCTTAAAGCGGAAAAGGTTTGTGCAAGGAGCTCGTATGCCCCACCACGTCAACACCGATGGCCGCCTCAACCTTGGGCAGCAGCGCAAGCGTGCCAAGGAACTGCTGCCGCGCCTGAGAATCCAGGATCCCACCGCCACCTTGTCCCAGGCTCAATGGCAGATCGCAAAGCAGTTGGGTTTCAGCAGTTGGCCCAAGCTCAAGGCCCACGTCGATGCGATCGACTTCGCCGCTCGCCACCCCGACTTCGCGGCCAGCGATGAAGCCCGTACCACGCACTGGCGCTGCGGCAATGACATCGCGCATAGCCTGCAGATAGCGGGGTTCAAGGGACACTTTCAAATGCTCACTGACCCACTGTGCATGGGGCCGGTCCGCGACGTGCCCAGCGAAGCATTCCGCGCCCTGCGCAGCAGGTTTATCAGCCAGGCCTTCGCCCTCGACGAAACGGAGGTAGCGCGCCGTGTCGCCGATGAATACGACCAGCTGCAAGCCTTGACCAGCGCCGATCACTGCGTGCTGTGGTGCGAGGCGGATGCCTACGACCAACTGTTCCTGATCCGCGCACTCGCAGGTCTTGAGCAGGCGCCGCGCAAGTTGGAGCTGATCGAAGTCGACCGGATCCCAGGTGTCGAACGTTTTATCGGCATCGGCCAATTGGCACCCGATGTGCTGGCCTGGCTTTGGCCGCAACGGCGTTTGATCGACGATGACGCGGTGCAATTGGCCAAACAGGCCTGGTCGGCGTATTGCGAACCGTCACCCGAAACCTTGGCGGAACTGGCCCACGGCACACATGCCGCCTTGCCGTTGCTGGCGCCCGCACTGTTGCGCCAGTTGCAGGAGCTGCCGGGCATCCGGGACGGTTTATCGCTCACCGAACGCCTGTCCCTGACCTACATTGCCGAAGCCGGGCCGGTGCCGTTTGGTCGGGTGTTCGCCGAGTTGATGGCCAAGCGCGAGCCGCTGCCGTTCCTGGGGGACATGATGTTCCATGCGCTGATGCGGCCGTTGATTGATGGCAAGCATCCGTTATTGACCGAGACAGAACCGGACCGGGACTGGCCTCGACGCGAATTAACGCTGACGCCATTGGGGCATCAGGTGCTGAGCGGCGACAGTTATTGGCTCGACCACGCCAGCCATGCGCGCTGGGTCGGCGGTGTGTGCTTGAGACCTGGCCGCCCCCATTGGGCGATAGACGGCGCCATGCCGAGCTGGCGTGGCTGACACATCGGTCAATGAGGCCCCCACAATGGAAGCCATCCCAGGCAAGCCAGCTCCCATAGGTTGAATTGGGCGATATTTCAGTGCCGCAGCAACTTGCGCAGCGGCACGCCGTCCTTGAGCACCGGCGACTTGATCACGATGTAGCTGAAGTATTTGGAAATCCCGATATTCTTGTCCAGCAAACTCTCGACCACTTCCTGATAGTGCTGGATGCTGCGCGTCATGAAGCGCACAAGGTAGTCGTAGCCGCCGCTGATCAGGTGGCATTCAAGCACTTCGTCGACCAGGCGGATATTGGATTCGAACTTGGCGAAATCCTCGCGTTTGTGGTCGCTGAGGGTGATCTCCGTGAATACCGTGACCGAATCGGTGATCTTGGCCAGGTTCAAATGCGCCTTGTAGCTGGAAATAAACCCGGCCGACTCCAATCGCTTGACCCGTTGCAGGCAGGGGCTGGCAGACAGGCCCACGGCGTCGGCAAGGCTGACATTGGTCATCCGGCCGTCCTTTTGCAGTTCAACCAGAATGCTGATGTCGATCCGGTCCAGCTTGACTTGCCCTTCCATTGCGTACCTCTTGACTGCCGTTTGTAAGACAATCTTCTAGCAAAATCAGCGCCGTAAAGACAGCTGATGCTGCGCCACCAGATCCGCCATGCTGTTGATGCAATAGTCCGCCGCGCAAGGCGAAGGCTGTTTGGCCCGGTGGCGGCCGATCAAACAGCGGTCCAGCGCGTGCTCTGCGCCGACCGACGGACGTGTCACGTGCAGGATCGGCTGTTCATCAAAGGCTTGAGGATTGTGCCATTGCGGGTCGTCGGCCAGGGAAATGAAATCTTCCGGTGCAATCCCCAGGCGCTCGCACAGCTTACCGCGATCCTCGGCATCGCGGTCGCCACGCACCAGCAGGCGATAAAACTTGCGCAGGTACAGCATCGCCCCCGGCGCATCCTCGAACAGCGACCAATTGCCCGCCGAACGCGCAAAGCTCATGCCCTCCTCCCAACTGGCATGCAGGCCCCACTTTTCAGCCAGATGGCGATGGGCGAAACACAAGACGCCACTGAAGCCTAGCTCAGCAAACCGCGGATAGAGCGCGGCAACGACCGCGTCGAATTCGGCCAGCACGGTCTCCCGGGTTGGCTGCCCACCACGGCTGTCGAGCAGCGGTTGCAACGCCGCCCACACCCCCGAATCCCGATCCACCAGCACTTCATCGCAGTCAATCAGCAACGCCCGATAATCTGTCAGCCCCATGGTGGGTCAAGCCTCCCTTGATGCATTTCGCCCCTAGCGGGCACAGCCTCAGTTCAAGACCCGTGCCAAGGCCGCGTCGAGAATCTGCAAGGCTTCGTCGACCTGCGCTTCGGTGGTCACCAACGGCGCGAGGAAGCGCAGTACGTTGCGGTGTACGCCGCACTTGATCACCAGCAAACCACCGGCGCGGGCGGCGTCGATCACCCGTTGATTGAGGTCGGCATCCGGGGTGCGCTCAGGGTCATTCTTGATGAACTCGATGGCCAGCATAAAACCGGTGCCGCGTACGTCGCCGATGTTCGCGAAGCGCGCCTGCAAACCGAGCAAACCCTGACGCAAACGCTCGCCCAGCACTTGGCTGCGTGCCAGCAACTGCTCGTGTTCAAACGCTTCGATGACCGCCAGCGCCGCCGCACAGGCCAGGGCGTTACCGCCATAGGTACCACCGAGGCCGCCGGGCAGCGGCGCATCCATGATATGCGCTTTGCCGACCACGCCGGACAACGGCAAGCCACCGGCCAGGCTCTTGGCCACGGTGACCAGGTCGGGCCTGATGCCGGCGTGCTGGAAACCGAACCAGGTGCCGGTGCGACCGAAGCCGGTCTGGATCTCGTCGAGGATCAACACAATGCCGTGCTTGTCGGCCAACGCGCGCAGCGCCTGCAGAAACTCCGGCGGCGCCGTGAGGAAACCGCCGTCGCCCTGCACGGGTTCAATTATGATCGCCGCGACACGCTCCGGTGCGACCTGGGTTGCCAGCAACTCATCCAGCGCCTTGAGCGCGACCTCGCTGGTCACCCCGCGATAAGCGTTCGGGTAGGGGGTGTGGAATACCTCCGGCGCAAACGGGCCGAAGTTTTGTTTGTAAGGCTGGCTCATCCCCGTGAGCGTAGTGCCCAGCAACGTACGGCCATGGAAGCCGCCACGAAAAGCGATCACAGCCGAACGATTGGTGTGGGCGCGGGCGATCTTCACCGCATTTTCCACCGCCTCGGCGCCGGAGGTGAAGAACGCAGCTTTATAGGCCTGCTCACCGCCAACCATTTCACACAACCGCTGGGCCAGGTCGAGATAAGGCTGGTAAGCCACGACCTGGAAACACGCGTGGGAAACTTTTTGCAATTGGGCCTGCACAGCCGCCACGACTTTAGGGTGGTTGTGGCCGATATTCAGCACGCCAATGCCGCCAACGAAGTCCAGGTAACGCTTGCCATCCACGTCCCACAACTCAGCGCCTTGGGCGCGGTCGATCACCAGCGGATGCGCGGTAACCAGCCCACGGGGCACGAACTGCTCGCGCTGACGGAGCAAATGAGGGGTTTCGTCGACTTTGCTATTCATGGCATTTCCCATCGTGAGTCCGGCAACCTGGAGGTGGTTGCGATGCTGTTCAGATTACGGCCTGCGGGCAACGCACTCAGCCGAACTTGCCCCGTGAGAAATTCGGATCGACTGTTTTGCCCCCGCCTTTCAACAGATCCTGCGCCGGGGTATGGGCGATGATGAGGCTTCCCTTTATCCAGCAGGAAATGCCCCATGGCCTTGCTCTACAAAGCTGATCCGGTGCGTGGCAAACAGTGGCAGGCGCTCTTTGCCAACCATGCCCCGGATATCGAATGGCGTGCCTGGCCAGACATCGGCAACCCCGAAGAGGTCGAGTACCTCGCCGCCTGGACAGCCCCGGATGATGTGGCGCAATTGCTGCCCAACCTCAAAGTGCTGTTCGCGCTGTCAGCCGGTGTCGATCAACTGGACCTGTCTCGCTTGCCGCCGGCGCTGCCGGTGGTGCGTCTGCTCGATCCGGGCATCACCCGTGGCATGTGCGAATACGCCAGTTGGGCCGTGCTCAGCCTGCACCGGGATATGTTGCGTTATCGCCAGCAACAGGTTGCGCGCTGCTGGCAGGCGCACCTGTTGCAACCGGCGGTGAATCGGCGGATTGGGGTGATGGGGTTGGGCGCCCAGGCCCAAGAGATTCTAGCGACGTTGGCGCCGCTGGGGTTTGCGTTGTCGGGATGGGCACGCAGCGCGCACCAGGTATCAGGGGTGGAGTGTTATGCAGGAGAAGCGCAACTGCCGGCGTTTCTCAGTCAGTGCGACATTCTGCTGTGTGTGCTGCCGCTGACCGAGCAGACGAAGGGCATCCTCGATCGGCGCTTGTTTGCGCAACTGCCACAGGGAGCGACGTTGATCAATATGGGTCGTGGAGGGCATCTGGTTGAAGAGGATTTGCTGGAGGCATTGGGCAGCGGCCGGTTGAGTGGCGCTGTGTTGGATGTGTTGCAGGAGGAGCCTGCACCGGCAAGTCATCCGTTTTGGGATCATCCGCAGATTGTGCTGACGCCGCATATTGCTGCGATGACTCAGCCGGCGAGTGCGTTTGCGGTGTTGTTGGAAAATATCCGCCGGTTTGAGCGCGGCGAACCCATGGTGGGTGAGGTAGATCGCTCACTGGGTTACTGATGTATGAAGATCAAAATGTGGGAGCGGCGGTGCGAGCAAGTCGAATCGTCGCACCGCCGCTCTCACATTTTTGAGCGTACTCTGCTTAGAAATCGAGCCTCTCAGTGATCGCCAGCCCGACATCCTGCGTCGAGCCCTGCCCGCCCAGGTCCGGCGTAATCGGCCCTTCGGCAATTACCTGTTCAATCGCCCGCAAAATCCCATCATGCGCCGCCCGATAGCGCTCATCCCCATTCCCCAGGAAATCCAGCATCAGCGCCCCCGACCAGATCATCGCAATCGGGTTGGCAATGTTATGCCCATAAATATCCGGTGCAGAGCCATGCACCGGCTCGAACAATGAGGGAAACCGCCGCTGCGGGTCCAGGTTCGCCGACGGCGCAATCCCGATCGTGCCCGCACACGCCGGCCCCAGGTCAGACAGGATGTCGCCAAATAGATTCGACGCCACTACCACGTCAAACCGGTCCGGCTGCAACACAAACCGCGCACACAGGATGTCGATGTGCTGCTTGTCCCATGTCACTTCGGGGTAGTTCGCTGCCATCAACGCCGTGCGCTCATCCCAGTACGGCATGCTGATGGAAATCCCATTGGACTTGGTCGCCGCCGTCAACCGCTTGCGCGGGCGGGTCTGGGCCAGGTCGAAGGCAAACTTGAGGATGCGGTCGACCCCACGCCGGGTAAACACGGACTCCTGCAACACAAACTCATGCTCGGTGCCCTCGAACATCTTGCCGCCCACCGACGAATACTCGCCCTCGGTGTTCTCACGGATCACCACAAAATCAATATCCCCAGGCTCGCGCCCGGCCAGCGGGCACGGCACGCCGGGGAACAGCCGCACCGGGCGGATGTTCACATACTGGTCGAAATCGCGGCGAAATTTGAGTAGCGAGCCCCACAGAGAAATATGGTCCGGTACTTTTTCCGGCCAGCCGACCGCGCCGAAGTAGATGGCGTCAAAGTCCTTGAGTTGCTCAAACCAGTCCTCGGGCATCATCTGCCCGTGCGCCAGGTAGTAATCACAGTGCGCCCAATCAAGCACCTCAATGCTCAGGTTCAGGTCCCAGATCTTCGCAGCCTGTTCCAGTACCCGTAGCCCTTCGGGCAACACTTCCTTGCCAATGCCATCGCCGGCAATCGCGGCGATCCTGAATGCCTTGTTCATGAACCACTCCTCACTGACTGTCAATTCAAGCCGCCAATGTGGAAGGCTTTGACTTCAAGGTACTCGTCCAGGCCGTACTTGCTGCCCTCACGCCCCAACCCTGATTGCTTAACGCCGCCAAATGGCGCGACTTCCATCGAGATAATCCCGGTGTTGAGCCCGACCATGCCGAACTCAAGGGCCTCGCCAAAGCGCCACGAACGCTTCAAGTCCTGGGTGAAATAGTAGGCGCCCAGGCCGTACGGCGTCGCGTTGGCCAGCGCCAGCGCGTCGGCTTCATCGGTAAAGCGCATCAGCGGCGCCACCGGACCGAAGGTTTCTTCATTGGCCAGTAACATCCCGGCATGGGCATCCCCCAGCACCGTGGGCTGCACAAACGGGTTGTCGCCAGCAGGGATCGCACCACACAACAATCGAGCGCCCTGGCTGAGGGCATCCTCGATATGCCGCGCCACTTTGTTTACCGCAGCGGGGTTGATCAGCGGTCCGATGGTCACGCCGTCTTCCAGGCCGTTACCCACCTTGAGCTTGCCCACCTCTTCCACCAGGCGCGCGGCGAAACGCTCGTAGATGCCGTCTTGCACGAGGATGCGGTTGGCGCACACGCAGGTTTGCCCGGCGTTGCGGAATTTGCTGATCATCACGCCAGCCAACGCCTGTTCCAGGTCGGCGTCATCGAACACAACAAACGGCGCATTGCCGCCCAACTCCAGACTCAGGCGCTTGATGTGCTCGGCGCTCTGGCGCATCAACAAGCGGCCCACCGCCGTGGAGCCGGTGAACGAAATCTTGCGCACCGCCGGGTTGCCGGTCAGCTCTGCGCCGATGCCGGCGGGCAGCCCGGTGATCACATTGAACACCCCTGCAGGAAGGCCGACGCGCTCAGCCAGCACCGCCAGGGCCAGGGCCGACAGCGGTGTAAGGTCCGACGGCTTGACGATGATCGGGCACCCGGCCGCCAGCGCGGGTGCGCATTTGCGGGTGATCATCGCGTTGGGGAAATTCCACGGGGTGATGGCAGCGCATACACCCACCGGTTGCTTGAGGGTCAGCAGGCGGCGATCGCCACTGGGCGCCGGCATGGTTTCGCCGTAGACCCGGCGCGCTTCCTCGGCGAACCATTTGACGAAACCGGCACCGTAGCGCACCTCGCCGCGCGCTTCGTTGAGCGGCTTGCCCTGCTCGCTGGTCATGATCAGCGCGAGGTCGTCAAGGTTGTCGATCATCGCCTGGTACCAGCGCTCCAGCAGCGCCGCGCGCTCTGCCGCCGGGCGCGCACGCCAGGCGGGCCAGGCGCTTTCGGCGGCTTCGATGGCACGGCGGGTATCCACCGCATCCATCGCCGGGACCTGCGCGAGCAGGCCGCCAGTAGCGGGGTCGCGGACGTCCAGGGTGGCGCCGCTGTCGGCAGCAATCCATTGGCCATCCACGTAGGCGAATTCAGCCAGCAGGCTGGGGTCTTGCAAGCGATTCTTGAGCATGGTCGAGTCCTGATCCGAGACAGGTTCCAGTCTAGGGAGCTGCCACGGATGAGGATGCCGAAAGTGCAGTTACAGCAGCGTGCCGTGCTGAAATTCACCCCAGGACGGCAGGCTCTGCTAAGCCGTAAGCGAGCCCAGCAAGCCCTGCAAAAAGCGCTCGCCGGCGTCCATCTGGCTGATCTCGATAAACTCATCGGGCTTGTGCGCCTGCTCGATAGAGCCTGGCCCGCACACCACCACGGGCACATCCAGACGCTGCTTGAACAGGCCGCCCTCGGTGCCGAACGAGACCTTGGAGGTGCCGGTGTCGGGCGCGGCGAACTGTTTGAGGAAGCGCACCGCTTCGACGCTGGGATGCGTGTCGAGGCCAGGGTAGACGTTGACGGTTTCAATCTCGATGGCGGCCACGCTGGACAGCTTCTGCGCCTCACGCACGATCACTTCGGCACGCTCGCGCATCTGCTCAAGAAACTGATCCAGATCGTCAGCCGGCAAGTTGCGGACCTCGAAATCCAAGGTGCACAGGTTGGGCACGATGTTCAGCGCCTTGCCGCCGACAATCTGCCCGACATGTACCGTGCTGTAGGGCACGTCGTAGTCGCTGTCCTGGGCACCGTGGTTTTGCAGGTGCTGCTGGCGCTCGCGAAGGGCGGCGATAAAGTCGCAGGCGACATGGATCGCGTTGACAGAACGCGGCGCCAGCGACGAATGCGCCTCCTGGCCCCGGCAAAAAGTGCGGTAGGACCCCTTGCCCTTGTGGCCGAGTACAAACTGCATAGTGGTCGGTTCACCAATCACGCACAAAAAGGGTCGCACCGGTGCCAGGTGCAACACGTCGAGCAAGCGCCGCACCCCAACGCAACCGATCTCTTCGTCATGGGACAGGGCCAGTTGCAGCGGGCGGTTCAGGTGATGGTCGGCGGCATCCAGCATGGCGTCGATGGCCAGGGCGATAAACCCCTTCATGTCGCAACTGCCCCGGCCATAGATGCGTCCGTCCTGCACGGTGGCGGCAAAGGCGGGAAAGGTCCACGCCTGCCCTGCTGCCGGCACCACGTCGGTGTGCCCGGACAGCAACACGCCAGGCTGATCCTTAGGCCCGGTGCTGGCGAACAGGTTGGCCTTCTTGCCGCTCTGGTCCTTGACGATCAACGACTCGATGCCTTTGCCCAGCAGCAGGCCGCGCACGTAGTCGATCAGGGCCATGTTCGATTCCGATGACACCGTGTCGAAGGCTATCAGTTGTTTGAGAATCTCGAGGACGCGGGGTTTCATAAGGCCTGGCTCCGTTGTTCGGCAGGTACCGCAAAGCGGGTGATGGAGAACGGCTCGATGGGCGTGCTGGTGCTACCGGTGCTGAGCAGTTCGGCCATCACATCCCCCACGCCAGGGCCGAGCTGGAAGCCGTGGCCGCAAAAACCGAAGGCATAGAACAGCCCGTCGACGGTGCCGCTGGGCCCCATTATCGGCAACGAATCCGGCAGATAGCCTTCGATGCCGCTCCACACGCGAACGATGTTCAGGTTGCCTACGCCTGGCAGCAGGCGGCGCATCTGGTTGACCTGATTGAGGATGCTGCGCGGTTCCACGTAGGCGCGGCGGTTAAGCATGTCGGGTTTGCTGCGGTAGCCGCCGCCGATGACGATGTTGCCACGCGGGATCTGGCGGAAGTAGATCACTTCCTCGGGAATCTTGGTGTACACGCCGATCACTGTTGGCAGCGCATAGGGCACCGGTTCAGTCACCGCCATTTGCGGGCCATGGGTGTCCAGTGGTACCGGCTCGCCAAACTGCGCCGAGAGTTTCTGGCCCCAGGCGCCGGCGGTGATCAGCAGTTGCGCGGCCTGGAACTGGCGGCCGTCGGTGGTGGTGAGATGGAAGTCGGCGCCGACTTTCTGCACCTCAGCCACTTCGGTGCGCTCTTCGATCTGCGCGCCCAGGCGCTTGGCGGCACGGGCAAACGCCGGTGCAGCCAGACGTGGGTTGGCGTGGCCGTCATGGGGTGCGTAGGAGCCACCCTTAACGTCCGGGCCGAGGAAGCCGAAGCGTTGACGCAACTCGGCGCCACGATAGATTTTCAGGTCCAGTTGCGCGGCTTCCGGCGCGGCGGCATAGGCCTCCAACTCGGCGATCTCATCTTCGCGATAACATACGCGCATATGCCCGCTGGGGATGAACTCCAAGTCATCGTCGATCAGCTCCGGCAAGCGTTTCCACAAGGCCCAGGAACGGTTGGCCAGGGCCAGTTGGCCGAGGAACCGCCCCTGCCGGCGCACATTGCCAAAATTGACGCCGCTGGCGTACTGACCGATCTGGTCACGCTCCAGCAGGATCACCGACTGCCCGCGACGCCGCAGGAAAAACGCGGTCGCCGAGCCCATCAGTCCACCGCCGACAATCACCACATCGGCTTTTTGCACGCTCATGGCGAAACCTCCTCGGTGAGCATCGACAACGGTTTAACCGGTGCCTGGCCGCGCTGGCGGCCGACTTCCTGCACTTGCACACCGGCGGCGGCGGCGATCACTTCGGCGCCGGCCTGGGAGCAATAACGCCCCTGGCAACGGCCCATGCCCACGCGGCTGAACGCCTTGGCGCGGTTAACCTCGCAGGCGCCCTTCTCGCTCACCGTGCGGCGCAATTCACCGGCGCTGATCATTTCGCAGCGGCACACAATGGCGCTGTCCGGCAGCGCCTTGGCCTGTTCGCTGGGCCACGGGAACGCTTCGGCCAAGCCAAGGCGGAACTGATCCATCACGGCCAGGGCCTGCTGTTGTTCATCACGTAAACCTGCATTGATCGGTTTCTGCAGATCTTCCAGCAGCGCCAACGCCACCAGGCGCCCGGCGTGCTCGGCGGCATCCGCACCACGAATTTTCGAACCGTCGCCAGCCGCATACACGCCCTTTACCGACGTGCGCCCGGCCTCATCGGTCGCCAGCCACCACTGGCTGGACGCATGATCAAATGCCATGGCGCACCCGGCGAGGTCGCCCAGTTGGGTTTCCGGGCGCAGGTGGTAACCCAGCGCGACTGCATCGGCTTGCACCGTCTCAGTCCGTCCGCTGCCCGTGGTGAACCGCACGCCCATCACGCCATTGGCCGCATCGCCCATGACTTGCAGCGGCTTGATCCCCAGGTGCACTGCGACTTTGGCCCGATACAGTTGTGCAAGCAGCTTGATCCCGGTGAACAGCACTGCCGGGCGCGCCAGCAGTTTGGGCAAGGCTTTGAGGCGCAGGCTCAGCGGCGAAGTGTCGAGCACCGCTGCCACTTCGGCGCCGGCTTTGACGTATTGGCTCGCGACCAGGTACAGCAACGGCCCACTGCCCATGAACACCACGCGATGACCAATGGACACGGCCTGGTTTTTCAGCGCGATCTGCGCGCCGCCCAGGCTATAGGTGCCCGCCAAGTGCCAACCCTCAATGGGCATCAAGCGGTCGGTGGCGCCGGTGCAAAGAATCAGCGCGTCGTAATCCACTGTGCTGTGGCGGCCCTGGCTCACGCAGCACAACTGCCCCGGCGTGAGGTTCCACACCAGGGTGTCGGGGCGATAGTCGATGGCGTCGCGCAGGCGGTCGAAACTCTGGTGCAGGGCCTGGGCCTTGGCTGCTTCAGTGCCGTACAGCGTCGTGTAATCGCGGGTAAAGCCGTCTGGCTGGCGACGGTAGATCTGCCCGCCGTCGCGGCGATTTTCATCGATCACGATCGGCTGGATACCGGCCGCCAGCAAGGTTTGTGCGCAGCGAACACCGGCCGGCCCGGCGCCGACAATAATTACCCGTGCAGTGGCCATGTCGCCTCCGGTTGTGTGGTGACAATGTCCAGTCCGTCACGGACCTCATTGGAGCAAGCCCGCAGGCGTTCGCCGCTGCGGGTCCACACCCAGCAATCCTGGCACGCGCCCATCAGGCAGAAGCCGGCGCGGCGCCCGCTGTCGAATTCCGATTGGCGCAAGGCGTTGCCCTGGGTCAGCAGCGCGACCATCAAGGTATCGCCTTGCAAGGCTTCGACCGGTGCGCCATCCACGGTCAGGCTAACCGTCGGCCGGCCCTGTTCGGCCAGTCTCACAAAACGCCCTTTCATGCATACGCTCCCAAGGTCATGGTAATGACGCCCTGCTGGGTGTTCAGCAACTGGGCGCTGTCGTGGTGGCAGAGAATTTCACCGCCGTTGTCCAAGGTGCGCCGGTTCGGCGCGGAGCGGTTGCACAGGCCGTCGACCCGGACCGGGCAGCGACTGAGGAAGGTGCAGAGTTCCGGCACGTTGGCCCGCTCGCCAATCGGCGGCAGTGTCGCGCAGGTGGTGCCGCAGCTTTCCAGCCACCCCTGGCGCAATTCAGGCACCGAGTGAATCAACAGGTCGGTGTACGGATGGAACGGTGGCTCGGCAAACGACTGGCGATTGCCGGCCTGCACTTTATGGCCGCTGTACATCACCACGATGTCATCGCACAGCGCGCGCACGGTGGAGATGTCGTGGCTGATAAACAGGTAGGACACGCCCAGTTGCTGGCGCAGGTCGCGCAGCAGCTCGAGGATCGCGGCGCCGACCACGGTGTCGAGGGCCGAGGTGACTTCATCGCACAGGATCAGGTCAGGCTTGGCGGCGAGCGCGCGGGCCAGGTTGACCCGTTGTTTTTGCCCGCCGGAAAGTTCATTCGGCCGACGTTCAGCCAGGGTGCGCGGCAGGCGCACCAGGTCGAGCAATTCGCCGATACGCGCCTGTAGCGCTGCGCCTTTTAGGCCAAAATACATCTTCAACGGGCGGCTGAGGATGGTCGCCACGCTGTGCACCGGGTTGAGGGCGGTGTCGGCGTTCTGGAACACCATCTGGATGCGTCGAAATTGTTCCGGGGTGCGCTCAGACAGGCTGCCGCCCAGCGGCTGGCCGTCAAACGTCAGCCCTCCGATGGCCGGGGTCAACAGCCCCGCGACCACACGCGCCAGGGTGGATTTGCCGGAGCCCGACTCACCGATCACACCGATGGCCTGGCCGCGACGCACCGTCAGGTCGATGTCTTCCAGCACCCGAATCGCCGGCATGCCCTGCATGTTCTTGTTGCCGTAACCGGCGGTGAGGCCGCTGATGGTCAGCAGCGGTACGTCTTCGGCAATCCCGCAGGGCGGGCGAATAGTGGTATCCGGCCGCGCGGCGGCCAGCAAACTGCGTGTGTATTCATGGGCCGGGGTCTTGAGCAGCGGCGCGGTGGCGCTCTGCTCGAGGATTTGCCCACCGTTGAGCACCACAATCTGGTCGGCCATTTGCGCAACCACGGCCAGGTCGTGGGACACATACACCGCCGTCGCGCCACGCTCGCGCACCACGCGTTTGAATGCGCGCAGCACGTCGATCTGGGTGGTCACGTCCAGCGCTGTGGTCGGCTCGTCGAGCACCACCAGCAGCGGGTCGCTGATCAGCGCCATCGCCGCCATCACTCGCTGCAGTTGCCCGCCGGAAACCTGGTGCGGGTAACGCCGGCCGATGCGCTCGGGATTGGGCAGGGCAAGGTCACGAAACAAGCCGATGGCCTTGGCTTGCAACTCGGCCCGGGTGCCCAGGCCATGGATCAACGCGCCCTCTACCACTTGGTCGATGAGTTTTTTCGCCGGGTTGAACGCGGCGGCGGCGCTTTGGGCGATATAGGACACGCGGTTTCCACGCAGGCCCTGCAGCTTTTTTTCGCTCAGGGCGAGCATGTCGTGTTCACCCACCTGCACCACCCCGCCGGACAAGCGACAGCCACGCCGTGCATAGCCGAGCAACGCCAGGGCGATGGTGGTCTTGCCTGAGCCGGACTCGCCGATCAGTGCCAGCACTTCACCTTTTTCCAGGGAAAAGCTCACACCCTTGACGATCTCAATCTCACTGCCTTCGTCGCCAGCAACGACGCGCAGGTCTTCGACGCGAATCAATTGGGTCATTTCAGTGGCCTCCCGTGCGTCGACTGCGTCGTGATGACAGGTAGTCGATCAACAGATTCACACCGATGGTCAGTGTGCCAATGGCCAACGCTGGAATAATGATGGCCGGCGCGCCCTGATTGAGGCCGCCGATGTTTTCGCGCACCAGCGAGCCGAGGTCGGCGTCTGGCGGTTGCACGCCAAGGCCGAGAAAACTCATGCCACTGAGCAATAGCACGATGTAGCCGAAACGCAGCCCCAGGTCGGTCAGCACCGGGTTGAGCATATTCGGCAGGATTTCCATGCACGCCACGTACAAACGGCCTTCGCCGCGCGTACGCGCCACCTGCACATATTCCAGGGCTTCGATATTGACCGCCATACTGCGGGCAACACGGAACGAGCCGGGGATATAACTGATCACCGCCGTGCAGATCAGCAGCGTGACTGACGAGCCAAACGCCGAGACCATGATCAGTGCAAGCATTTTGCTTGGGATCGAAATGAAGGCGTCCATGATGCGGCTGATGATTTCGTCCAGCCACTTGGGCGACACCACCGACAGCAGCGCACACCCGGTGCCAAAGGTACTGGCCAACAACGCCGCCACCAACGCCAGCCCGACCGTGAATCGCGCGCCCACCAATACCCGGCTGAGCATGTCGCGGCCCAGGTAATCAGTGCCGAACGGATGAGTGAGGCTGAAGCCTTCGAAGATGTTATCGGACACCACTTCACCCACCGGGTGTGGCGCCAGCCAGGGGCCCAACAGCGCCACCAGCAACCAGGCGACGCACACAACGGCGCCCAAAAGGCCCAGCCACGACGGGCCGCTGGAAACCTTGGCGAGGGCCAGGGCGGAGGACAGGGGCTTGGATTTCGCAATGAGCGGGTTCATTGGTTTCTCAGCCTCGGATTGGACAGGATTGCGCACAGGTCGGCGAGCAGCACCAACGCCAGGTAGGCCGCGCAGAACAACATGGTGCACGCTTGCACCAGCGCCATGTCACGGTTGGTCACAGCATCGACCATCAAGCTGGCAATGCCGGGGTAGTTAAAGATGGTTTCGACGATCACCACCCCGCCCAACAGGTACGACAGGCTCAGGGCGATGGCATTGGCAATCGGCCCGATCGCATTGGGCAGGGCATGGCGCAGCACGATGCGTATGGGACTGACGCCTTTGAGCCGGGCCATCTCCACGTAGGGGCTGTCGAGTTGGTCGATCACGGCGGCGCGCGTCATGCGCGCCATTTGCGCGACGATCACGCAGCACAGGGTCATCACCGGCAAGGCATAGGTACGCATGAATTGCAGCGGTGAGGTGATGTCGCTGGCGTAGGACAGCGCCGACAACCAGCCGAGGTTGACCGCAAAAACCAGCACCGCCAGGGTCGCCACCAGAAACTCCGGCACCGCGACCATGGCCAGTGTGACAAAGCTCAGACAGCTGTCGATGCGCCCGCCCCGGCCCATCGCCGAGCCGATACCGAGTACCAACGCCACCGGCACCGAGACCAGTGCAGTGACGCCCGCCAGCATCAGGGTGTTAGGCACGCGACCGGCCATCAGTTCACCCACCGGCATCGCGTTGGAGACCGACACGCCCATGTCCCCGGTGAGCAGGCTCATCAACCAGTGCAGGTACCGCAACACACCGGGCTGGTCCAACCCCAGCTTCAGGCGCAGTGCCGCCACCTGTTCAGGGGTCGCGAACTGGCCGAGGGATTGTTGCGCCGCGTCCCCCGGCAGTACCGCCGTGATCGCAAACACGACCATGGACACGATCAACAAAGTCACGGCCCCGGCGCCGAAGCGCCGGGCGATCAACCACAGTGTATTGCTATTCATCGTACCGTCCTCCTCACGCGTCCAACCACACCTGCTCGGCAAACATGTAGCCCATGAAACCGCCCAACGGGTTGGTGCCGTAGCCTTTGACGCGCTGGTCCACGCCGTCAATGTTGCTGATGAACACCGGCACGCCGATACCGCAGTGGTCGTGCACCAGGGTCTGCATGTCGCCATACATTTTGGCGCGCTTGGCGTCATCGGTTTCGCCACGGGCCAGCATCAGCAGTTGGTCGAACTGATCGTTCTGCCAGCCGGATTCGTTCCACGGCGCCTTGGACTGGAAGAACTGCGAGAACATCACGTCGGCATTCGGCCGTGGGTTGATGTTGCCGAAGCTCAGCGGGTGCTTCATCCAGTGGTTGGACCAGTAGCCATCACTTGGCAGGCGGTTCACGTCGAGCTTGAGCCCGGCCTGTTTGGCCGATTGCTGCAACAGCACAGCAATGTCCACCGAGCCGGTGGCGGCAGGCGATGCCATGACGGGCATGGTGATGCTTTCCATGCCGGCTTTCTTCAGCAGGAACTTGGCTTTTTCCGGGTCGTAGACCGTCTGGGGCAAGTCGGTGTTGAAGTAACGCGAACCCGGCGCAATCGGGTGATCGTTGCCGACCACCGCAAACCCACGGAACACCGCGGACTTGACCTGCTCACGGTCGAGCAGCAGCTTCATGGCCTGAGTGAATTCCGGACTTTTGCCGGGCAACTGGTCCTGGCGAATGATCAAGTCAGTGTAGTTGCCCGACGGCGCATCCACGACCCGGTGTTTGGCACTGGCGGCGATGCGCGTGGTGGAACGCGGGTTGACCTCGTTGATCATATGCACATCGCCCGACAACAGCGCGTTGACCCGCGACGGTTCGTCGGCGATGGCGATGAATTCGATCTCGTCGAGGTACGGCAGGCCCGGTTTCCAGTAGTTTTTGTTGCGCACGGCAATCGAGCGCACACCCGGCTTAAACTCGCCGACGGTGAATGGCCCGGTGCCGATGCCTTTGTTGAACTCGGTGGTGCCTTCAGGAACGATCAACAAATGCGACACGGCGAGGATCGACGGCAGCTCGGCGTTTGGCGCGCTGAGGCGAATTTGCACTTCGTTCGGTCCACTGGCCTTGATCTCGGCGAACTGCTCCATCAGTGGCATGACCTTGGAACCGGTCAGCGGGTCCTTGTGGCGGCTGAGCGAGAACACCACGTCGGCGGCCGTCAGGGCCTTGCCGTTGTGGAAGGTCACGTCTTTGCGCAGGGTGATCGTCCACACGGTCGCGTCGGCATTGTCGATACGCTCGGCCAGTTCCAGTTGCGGCACCAGGTGCTTATCAAAGCGGGTCAGGCCGTTGTAGAACATGTAGTGGCGTGCGTAGTCGGTGGACAGCGCGCCCTTGGCCGGGTCGAGGGTATCGGCGGTGGAGCTGGACATGCCGGCGACACGGATCTTGCCACCGGGCTTGCCTTTGCCCTCAACGGCGGCTTCATCAGCGAACAACTTACCGGCACTGCCGAACAGGCTGCCCGCACCGACGGCGGCCACACCGGCAACGCCGAGCATTTGCAAAGCGTTGCGGCGTGACATGCCGCGATTGAGACTTTCAAACACCCGCAGGCTTTCCTGGCCGGAAATGAGCTCGGGTGTGTTTTTGTTGTCTGTCATAGCAAGGCTACCTGTCGATAATCGGAAGAATCGAGTGCTCACGGATGTCCGGAGCGTCCTGGAAACGCAAACGACGGTGACGCAACAACGGCAACTCAGTGCAAATAGTCCTGGAAACGGTAATAGGCGCCCACGAACGGCAGGAACCAGGGTTTGCCGAAATGCCCGGGAATCGCCGGCCATTCGAGTTCACGCCACGGGTTGGCCGCCGTGTTGCCAGCCATGACGTCGGCCATGACCTGGCCCATGTGCACCGACATCTGCACGCCATGGCCGCTGTAGCCCATGGAATGGAACACGCCGCCATGCTGGCCGGCGCGGGGCAGGCGGTCGGACGTCATGTCCACCAGCCCACCCCAGCAGTAGTCGATTTTTACCCCCGCCAACTGCGGGAACATGTTCAGCATCGCCGCTTGCAGCACCTTGCCGCTCTTGGCGTCGGAGACGCTGTCGGACATGGCAAACCGCGCACGCCCACCAAACAGCAGGCGGTTGTCCGGGGTCAGGCGAAAGTAGTTGCCGATCATGCGGCTGGTTACGTACGCGCGGTGCTGCGGCAACAATTGGTCGATCAACGCCTGAGGCAAGACTTCGGTAGCAATCACGAAGCTACCCACCGGCACGATGCGCCTGCGGTACCAGCCAAGGTCGCCATGCTGACAGGCGCCGGTGGCCAGCAAGACTTGCCCGGCGTGCAGCGACCCCTTGGTGGTATTGACCTGATAACCACCGGCCTGGGCCTTCCAATCCTTGACGGCCGTGTGCTCGTAAATCATCGCACCACGTCGCGCCGCCGCTTCGGCCAACCCGACGCCAAAGCGCCCGACATGCATCTGCACGCCATTGCGTTGCAGCAAACCGCCATGGAACTGCGCCGAGTTGACTTCGGCGTGGGTCTGTTCGGCGCTGAGCAGCTCGACATCGGCATCCACCTCCTGGCGGATCAACTCGCACGTGCGGGCCAGGCCTTCGTAATGCATGGGCTTGGCCGCCAGCTTGAGCTTGCCGTTGCGCACCAGGTCGCAGGCGATCCCTTCCTGCTCGACCAGCGCCACCACGCTCTGTACCGCGCTTTCATACGCCTGGTAATAAGCGCGCGCCTTGGCGGCACCTAGGCTGGCGTGCAGCCCGGCGTAATCCTGGGCCACGCCGGTGTTGCACTGCCCACCGTTACGCCCTGAGGCTTCACCGATCACGCGCCCGGCGTCCAGCACCACGACGCTGGCGCCCTTGAGCGCCAACGCCCGCGCTGCCGCCAGGCCGGTAAACCCACCGCCGACCACAGCCACGTCGACCTGCTTGGGCAAGCCGCCCAACTGGGCACCAGTAAAGGCCGGTGCGGTGTCGAGCCAATAGGATTCACTGCCCATGTCTTACCCTCAAGGTGCGCGTTTACAGACCGACCAACGCCGGCAACCCACCGATATCGGTGATCTGCTGGTAACCATAGAACGCATTGGCGGGCACTTCGTGGCCACGGGCAACAAAGGCTTTGTTCTTGATCTTCATGTCATGGGCCGAGATCAGGTCATAACGGAAGCTGGAAGATACATGCAAGATGTCTTCCGGACCGCACCCGAGGTTGTCGAGCATGAATTCAAACGCTGCCAGCCGCGGCTTGTAGGCCTGGGCCTGTTGAGCCGTGAACACTTTATGGAACGGCGCGCCGAGCTTGTCGACGTTGGACATGATTTGACTGTCCATCGCATTGGAGAAGATCACCAGGGGAATCTTGTCGGCAATCTTCGACAGACCGGCTGGCACGTCCGCATGGGGGCCCCAGGTCGGCACGGCGTCGTAATACAGCTGGCCTTCTTCGCGGTAATCGATACCCCAGCGCTTGCAGGTACGGGCCAGGGCGGTCTTGAGAATTTCATCGTACGGACGCCAGTCGCCCATGACCTGGTCGAGGCGGTAGGCCGAGAAGTCCTTGACGAACTGGTCCATCTGCTCAGGGGTGATGCGGTCAGCGAACAGCTCGCGGGTCATGGTGCCCATATGAAAGTTAGTGAGCGTGCCGTAGCAGTCGAACGTAATGAATTTGGGACGAAGAAAGCTCATTGAGTGCGGTCCTGGAGTCAGTTGAATGTGACAAGCGTTCGCTGCCCTGGCGGCGCGTCGGCCTCGTTGCAGCACAGGTTCATTACACCACTGTGAAATCAGCATATGCCGTCTAAAACGACCTGTGCTCAATACAAACCACCGTTTTGGGGGTTGGGCTCAGCAGAGTTTGCGGTGCGCGCCAGGCTTGGGCAGAGCCTTTGTTTGTGCGCTTTTATGGGGATTTTGGGGTGGGGAGGCTTGGGGATGGGGGGTTGAGGCGGCAGAAAGTTTGGTTGGAGGATTGGGTGCATATCCGTTTCTGCGGTGACGGCTGATATTGGTTTCGCCCTTACGGCGAGTCACTTTGCAAAAGCGGCAAAGTAACCAAAGCGCTCTTGCCCCACCACTCGGCACCTCGCCTAGGCTCGGTGTGCCTGAGATCAAGATCACAAGCCAGATCAAAAGCAGGTGTGACATGCGCTGCCGATCTGCTTTTCTGTGGGAGCTGGCTTGCCTGCGATGCTGGCAACTCGGTACACCAGACTGACCCGGTTGATGCTATCGCAGGCAAGCCAGCTCCCACATTGAACCGAGTTCGACATACAAAACCGGTCGGCTGTCAGGCCGCCATAGATCAAAAGCTGGCCGATATCCAACTACTATGTGGAGATCTAAATGTGGGAGCGGCAGTGCGACGATTCGACTTGCTCGCGAAAGCGGTGGGCCAGTCAAAAATATAACAACTGACACGTCCTCTTCGCGAGCAAGCCCGCTCCCATAGTTTCGACCGAGTTCGACCAAACAATACGGTCGGCTTTCAGGCCGCCGCGCTTTTGATCCTGATCTGGGGCGAAGCGTTTTTGGTTACTTTTTGCGCTCTTCAAAAAGTGACCCGCTGTAAGAGCGGAACCAATAGTAGCCGTTACCTAAATAACGGATATGCACTCAATAATCCCCTCTAGCATTTGCTGCTGACCCCACACTGCAATTAAGTACTAACTATGGTCTCTCCCACCAACACACACCAAATCTACCGAATATTCCCGCCCCTCTTGCCAGCCCCCAACACAGGTGGGATACAAGCACCCAGCACCCCACCAACAACGCAAAAACGGAGCCTCGCCATGTCCGCCCTGCCACACCCCGCTTATACCTACCGCCCGATGACAGTGGCCGACCTCCCCGCCGCCCACGCCTTGTCAGTGCAACTCAAATGGCCCCACCGCCTGGAAGACTGGGCGATGTTGCAACGGGTCAGCGACGGCTTCGTGGTGATGGACGGCGAACGCCTGATCGGCAGCGCTTTCACCTGCCCCCAAGGCGATTACGCGACTATCGGCCTGGTGATCGTCAGCAATGACTACCAAGGCCAAGGCATCGGCCGTCGCCTGATGGAAAAAGCCCTCGCCGCATGCGATTCACGCACTCCCGTCCTCAACGCCACCCTCGCCGGCGCGCCGTTGTATGCCAGCCAGGGATTTGTCGAATTCGGACGCGTGCAACAGCATCAGGGCCAGGCGCTGGTACCCGCCCTGCCGGACCTGGCCGAAGGCGAAACCTGCCGCGCGCTTAACGCCGATGATCACACCATTCTGCTTGCCCTCGCCAACGCCGCCAGCGGCCTGGACCGCCGCGAAGTGCTGCGCGACCTGCAGGTCGAACACGCCGTGGGCATCGAGCGCGATGGCCAGCTACGCGGTTTCGCCCTGCTACGCCCGTTTGGCCGTGGCCGCTGCATCGGCCCGGTGGTGGCCGAGAACCTTGACCAGGCCAAGCACCTGATCGCGGCATTGCTGGCGCATGTGCCGGACGCCTTTGTGCGCATCGACATTCCCGTGGTCTGCGGCCTCAGCGACTGGCTCGAGAGCGCCGGCCTGAAAAACATCGACACCGTCGCACAGATGGCCCTGGGCACGCCGCCCAAGGCCAGCCAAGGTGTATACCCGTTTGCCCTGATCACCCAGGCGATCGGCTGACTTTCCTCCCGGAGCACTCCACATGTCATCTCCCCAAATCCTGCTGTTGGCTCACGCCGACGGCAGTCGCGTTGCCACGTCCTTCGATCACGCAGCGTTGAGCGCACGTGACCCCTTCGGCGACAGCCGCCAACTCGCCTGGCTGGGCGACGATGGCGTGTCCGCAGGCTTGGTGCAGTTCAGCGGCGAAGCCGTGATCGAAGACTTCCCCCACAGCGAGACGCTGGTGGTGCACGCCGGCCATGTGGTACTCAGCAGCGCAGGACAAACGCTGGAACTGGGTGTCGGCGCCAGCGCCGTGATCGGCCGTGGTACCCACCTCACCGTACAAGCGAGTGCCAACAGTGAATGGGCGTTCTGCGCCCTCGACCTGTCCGACGCACCTGCCTGCCCCGGCCTGACCTTCCTCGACCCGTACACCCTGCTCAACCCCTCGGCCGCCCCGGAGCCTGCGATCCTGATCGGCCCCGCGCCGCAGTGCCGCGCACTCAACCTGTTCGACGACGCGGCCACCGAATTGCGCATCGGTATCTGGGACTCAACGCCTTACGCCCGCCACGGCCGCCCGCACAAGTTGCACGAGTTGATGCACCTGCTCGAAGGCAGTGTCACGCTGCAGGATGACAAAGGTATCGACGTTACCGTCAACACCGGCGACACCGTATTCGTCGCCAAAAACGCACCCTGCGCCTGGACCAGTACGGTTTACGTACGCAAGGTGTATGCGGTGAAATAACCGAGATCAGCGCAAGCTGATCACACCTTCAACGCCTCTTCCAGAAACGCCACCAACGCCTGCACGCGCGGGCTGCGAAGCTTGCGCGACGGCACCAGCAGGTTGACTGGCGCGCTGTCAAAACTCCAATCGGCCAGTACCCGTACCAGGCTGCCGTTGGCGATGGCGTCGCTCACGTCCCACTGCGAACGCAGCACCAACCCCAGCCCTTGCTCGGCCCAGCGCCGGGCGACGCTGCCATCGTTGCTCAACAAGACGGGCTCGATGCGCAGCGTCTTGCGCCCCTGGCCCTTGCGCAGATGCCACAGCGTGACGTCTTCATCATTTTCACGAATGCAAATGCAGCGATGCGCCGTGAGCTCGTCCGGCGTCGACGGCACGCCCTGCGCTTGCAGATAAGCCGGGCTCGCGCATAACCAGCGTTCGTTCGGCGACAGTTGCCGGGCCGTCCACAGGCTGTCATTGAGGTGGCCGATATGAATCACTGCGTCGCTGTCATGCCGGTCAGGCCAGGGCGTCTCACGCAAATCCAAGTGCAGGCAAAGCTGCGGGTGCAAACGTATGAAGCGCGCCAGCAACGGCGCGAGTCGCTGCCGGCCAAAGCCAAACGGAGCCGCCAGCCGCAACGTGCCCACCAGCCTCTCGTCCTTTTGCCTGAACGACTCCGGGAGCGCCTCGAGTTGTTCCAGCAGCAGCGCGCTTTCACGCGAAAACCGCTCGCCATCGGCCGTCAGGCTGAGACGTCGCGCATCGCGATTGGCCAGGGTCAGCCCCAGCAGCGTCTCCAACTTACGCAGGCGCATGGAGAGCGCTGGCGGCGAGACGTTCAGCGCCCTGGCCGCTGCACTCAGCGACTCCGAACGTGCAAGCGTCACGGCGAGACGCAGGTCTTCGATGGAGATCATTCAATTTTACTTAATGATTGATGAGCCTGGATTGAACCACACCTTAAGGATGCCTGAGTAGAGTGTTGCCGTACCCAGCCATCCGAGTCCTCTCATGCCCACGCCGATTGCCTCTCTCGACACGCCAGCAGCGCTCATTGATGTCCCGCGAATGCAGCGCAATATCCAGCGTATGCAGCAACGCATGGACAGCCTAGGCGTTCGCTTGCGCCCCCACATCAAAACCAGCAAGTGCCTGCCCGTGATCGAGGCGCAGCTCGCTGCGGGTGCCAGCGGCGTCACGGTTTCCACCTTGAAAGAAGCGGAGCATTGCTTCACCCAAGGCATCCGCGATGTGTTCTACGCCATTGCCATTGCACCAGGCAAATTACCCCAGGGGTTGGCACTGCGGCGCAACGGTTGCGACCTGAGCGTGCTCACCGACAGCGTCCAAGGTGCCCAGGCCATCGTCGCGTTCGCCCAGCAACACGATGAACGCTTCGACGTGTGGATTGAAATCGACTGCGACGGCCATCGCTCCGGCCTGGCCGCTGAAGACCCTGCGCTTATCGATGTCGCGTCCATCCTCAGCAGCGGCGGTATGCGCCTGCGCGGTGTGATGACCCACGCCGGTTCCAGTTACGAGCTGGACACCCTTGAAGCCCTGCAAGCGCTGGCCGAACAGGAACGCGACCTCTGCGTGCGCGCCGCCGAGAGCATCCGCGCAGCCGGGTTGGCGTGCCCGGAAGTCAGCATCGGCTCCACGCCCACAGCGCTCTCGGCGCTCAACCTCGACGGCGTCACCGAAGTGCGCGCAGGCGTCTATGTGTTCTTCGACCTGGTCATGCACAACATTGGCGTATGCCGGGCAGACGAGTTGGCGTTGAGCGTGCTGACCACGGTGATCGGCCATCAGCCGGACAAGGGCTGGATCATCACCGACGCCGGCTGGATGGCCATGAGTCGTGACCGCGGCACGCAGCGTCAGCGCCAGGACTTTGGCTATGGGCAAGTGTGTACCGAAGCGGGCGACTGGATCGATGGGGCGCTGGTCACGGGCGCCAACCAGGAACATGGCATCATCACCCTGGGCGCCGCCAACAGCGGCGAGATTGCCGCGCGCTTCCCCATCGGCAGTCGCCTGCGCATCCTGCCCAACCATGCCTGCGCCACCGGCGCGCAGTTCCCGGACTATCACGCCCTCGACGCCGACGGCGCGGTGCACACATGGAGTCGACTGCATGGCTGGTAATCTCAAGGTGATTCATGCGGCAGACGCGGCAGCGCCGGGCGGGCACTATTCGCAGGCGGTGGCCCACGCCGGCGTGGTGTACGTGTCCGGGCAATTGCCGGTACGCGCCAATGGCGAACACAGCGCCGATCAACCGTTTGAGATTCAGGCGTCGATTGCCCTCGACAACCTGATGGCGATCCTCAGGGAAGCCAGACTGAGCCCCCGCGACCTGCTCAAAGTGACGGTGTATGTGGTCGGGATAGAACATTGGCCGGCGTTTGACCGCATTTATGCACACTATTTGGGCGACCACCGGCCAGCCCGCGCCGTGGTACCTGTCCCAGTGCTGCATCATGGTTACCTGATCGAAATCGAAGCCGTGGCCCGAGGCGCACAAGAGGAGCCTTCATGAACGCGCAAAAAAGCGATGTTTTGATCATTGGCGGCGGCATCATGGGCGCCTCATCGGCGTTTTTCCTGAGCCGGCGCGGCCGTGCGGTCACGCTGCTGGAGCGCGACCAGATTGGCCAGTACGCCAGCGGCGTCAACTTCGGCAACGTTCGTCGCCAGGGGCGTTATCTGGGGCAGCTTGAATTGGCCAACCGTTCCTGGGCGCTGTGGAAGCGCCTGCCGGAACTGATCGACGATGACCTCGAATTCATCCCCAGTGGCCACATGCGCGTGTGTTACCGCGAAGACGAAATCGCCGAGTTGGAGGCCTATGCCGCCGCACCGGAAGCCGCGCAACTGGACTTGAAAATCTATCGCGGCGCCGAGCTGCATCAACGCTTCGGCTTCCTTGGCCCGGAGGTCAAGGGCGGCTCCTACGCGCCCCACGACGGTCACGCCAACCCACGCCTGGCCGCCCCGGCGTTTGCCCGTGCGGCGCGTCGCCTCGGGGCGCGAATCGAGGAAAGAACCGAAGTGGCCGATGTGCAGAAGGTCAACGGCCTGTTCCACGTCACCACCACCGATGGGCAGTTGTTCGTCGCAGAGCAATTGCTGATTACCGCCGGCGCCTGGGCGGCCCGGTTGTCCGAGCAATTCGGTGAGCCGGTGCCGCTGGAACCCAACGGCCCGCAGATGTCCGTCACTGAACCGGTGCCCTACGCGTTGCCGACCGTGATTGGCGTGTTCACCAAAATCAAGGAAGAGGTGATCTACTTCCGGCAGATCCCACGCGGCAACATCATCATCGGCGGTGGTAACCGTTGCGCCCCGGATATGGTCAACCGACGGGCGTTTTTCAAGCCGGAAAGCTTGCTTAACCAGATGCGGCAGATGCGCCGACTTTTACCGGGCGCCGAGAAGCTCAACATCATCCGCGTGTGGAGCGGCATCGAGAGCTACACACCGGACTCGCTGCCGGTGATGGGCCCGAGCGGCATGGTGGACGGGCTGTTTTATGCGTTTGGTTTCTGCGGCCATGGCTTCCAGCTCGGCCCTGGCGTCGGCGATGTCATGGCCGAATTGATCAGCACCGGCAGTACCAGCACCTCGATCAGTCCCTTCGATATCCGCCGGTTCACACAGCCATCAATGACAGCGCAGCTGTCCACAAGCCTTCTCAGTACAGGAAAACTCATATGACCCACGCCTACACGTATCGCACGGCTACCGCGGCAGACATGCCCGCCGCCCACGCGCTCTCCGTGCACCTCAAATGGCCGCACCGCGAGGAAGACTGGGCCATGGTGCAGCGCACGTCGGAAGGCTTTGTCGCTGAGCATGAGGGTCAATTGGTGGGCGTGGCGTTCGCGTGCCACCAGGGTGCCTATTCCTCCATCGGCCTGGTGATTGTGAGCGATCAACATCAAGGCAAAGGCATCGGCCGCCAGTTGATGCAGCGGTGCCTGGACGCGGCAGCCCCGCGCACGCCGATCCTCAATGCCACCGAGTCAGGCGCGCCGTTGTATGCAAGCATGGGGTTCGTTGATTTCGCGCGCATTCAGCAACACCAAGGGGTGCCGCAGACGCCGGCGCCCTTTGCACAATGTCGTGCGTTAAACCTGGCCGATTACCCTCAGGTGATTGAATTGGCCAATGCCGGCAGTGGACTGGACCGTACTGCAGTCCTCAACGACCTACTGCCAACGGCCGAGCACGTCGTCGGCATCGATGTAGACGGGCACCTGAAAGGTTGCGCCCTGCTCCGTCGCTTTGGTCGCGGCCATATCATTGGCCCAGTGGTCGCACAGGATCTGGACCAGGCCCGACAGTTGATCAGCCACCTGCTGCAGTTGATTCCAGGCGCTTTTGTGCGCTTCGACATTCTCAGCGAGTGTGGGTTGGCTGACTGGCTGGAAAACCTGGGACTGCCCTGCGTTGATCGGGCGCCGAGGATGGTACTGGGCGTGCCGCCGCAATCGCGCGACGGGATCAAGCAGTTTGCGCTGGTGACTCAAGCAATCGGCTAGGGCTCAGCATGATGCAAGGCCAGCCCGCCGGATACAGCAGATTATTCCTTGCTGGCTTGAACAACGGCATCTTTTGCCTGGGCCGTTTTGTTAGCGTATCCAGACGCCAGGCCCCCGCTGTTCGCAGCGCTTATCACCGCTCCAAGGAGCTCGTTGGATGACCACACTCTCTTCGAATAACGACAGCGTTGATCTGCCAACGTCTCAGCAGTTTTACATCAACGGCTGTTGGACGCCCCCTGCCGTCCCGGCCAGTTTGCCGGTGGTCAACCCGGCCACTGAAGAGGTGGTGGCCGAGGTGGCGCGCGGCTCGGCCGAAGATGTCGATCGCGCAGTCGCGGCGGCGCGCGCAGCGTTCCCCGCGTGGTCGGCGCGCTCCGTCGAGTCACGCGCGCAAATCCTCGGAAAAATCCATGCGTTGATCCTTGAGCGCAAGGAAGCGCTGGCGCAGGCGCTTTCTCTGGAGATGGGCGCTGCCATCAGTTTTGCGCGAGCCATGCAGGTGCCGCTGGCGGCCGAACACGTTCGTGTTGCACGTGACCTGCTGTCCAGCTACCGCTTTCGGACGGTGGAAGGCGGCACTGCGATTGAACGCGACCCCATCGGGGTGTGCGGTCTCATCACGCCGTGGAATTGGCCGCTGTATCAAATCACCGCAAAAGTTGCCCCGGCCATCGCCGCCGGGTGCACCGTGGTCTTGAAACCCAGCGAACTGTCCCCCCTGAGCGCCCTGCTTTTTGCACAACTGCTGCACGACGCAGGCTTACCACCCGGCGTGTTCAACCTGGTCAACGGCAGCGGTCCGGAGGTGGGTGCAGCCATCGCGGCGCACCCCGACATCGACATGATCTCAATCACCGGTTCAAACCGCGCCGGCGCACTGGTTGCACAGGCTGCCGCGCCTACGGTGAAACGTGTCACACAGGAATTGGGCGGCAAGTCGCCGAATCTGCTGTTGCCTGACACAGACTTCGCCAAGGCTGTGCCGCTCGGCGTGCTGTCGGCGTTTCGCAACGTCGGGCAATCGTGCAGCGCGCCGACCCGGATGATTGTGCCCAGAAACCGCCTGGCGGAGGTCGAGGCACTGGCCGCGCAGACTGCCAATGCACTTATCGTGGGTGACCCGCAATTGGAAGAAACGCAACTGGGCCCCATCGCCAACCGCGCACAATTCGATCGCGTGCAAGCGATGATCGAGGCGGGCCTCGACGAGGGTGCAAAACTGCTGTGCGGTGGGCCAGGGCGTGTGCCGGGTTTTGCAAAGGGCTTCTATACCCGACCGACTGTGTTCTCTGAAGTGGCCACTGCCATGCGCATCGCTCAAGAGGAAATATTCGGCCCGGTGCTCTGCATCATTGCGTATGACACAGTCGATGAAGCCGTGGCTATCGCCAACGACACGGTTTACGGGCTGGGCGCCCACGTTCAGGGGCAAGACCTTGAGCTTGCGCGGGCGGTCGCCTCGCGCATTCGCGCCGGGCAAGTGCACCTGAACTACCCGGCCTGGAACCCCATGGCGCCCTTCGGCGGTTATAAGCGCTCGGGGAATGGGCGCGAGTACGGTATCTATGGTTTTGAGGAATACCTGGAAACCAAAGCCATCGTTGGCTTCGGCTGATACACGTTACCGACTGGCGAGCGTCAAGTCCGGGAGCGGCAGTGCTGCTCCCGGCTCAATGGCATGCCGCGCCGGGGCGCGACAACAGCCACATCGAACAACCCGCCTGCCTAGCGACGTGCGCTAACCGCCGACGCATCGTTAGACACGATCACTTCCACACGGCGATTCAACTGGCGTGACGGCGCGCTGAGGTTATCGGCGACCGGGTACTGCTTGCCATAGCCCATCACTGCAATACGTTCAGCCCCGACGCCGAGGCGTTGCAGGCCACGGGCAACCGCTTGGGCACGGCGCTCGGACAAGCTCTGGTTGTAAGCATCGCCACCGGTGCTGTCGGTGAAACCTTCAACGCGTACCTGGCGCTCCGGGTTCTGCAACAGGAAGTTCGCCAGCGCCTGGAAGTCCCGTTGGCTGCCGGGTTTCAATTCAGCCTTGCCGGTATCGAACAGCACATCGCCAAAGGTGACGACCTGGCCACGTTCGGTAGGCTGCGCTTTCATCGCCTGCAAGGCCTTGAGCTGCGCAGTGCGAACGTCGAGCTGCACCTGGGTACGGTCGACCGCGATGTTGTCGAGTTGAGCATCGGTTTTGCGACCGACGATGGTCTGCTCGGCGAGGGCGATTTTCTGCGTCGCGAGGTACGCGAGCTGATCGATCTGCGGGTCAGTACGGCTGTGCAGGGACAGTTGGTTGGCGCGGTCCAGTGCGTTGGAGGCGATGCGCGTTTCAACCGCCGCCAGGGTGCTGGACTCAGGCTTTTGCTGCAGGCTGGAGAACTGGCTGCGTGCTTGCAGCAGTTGCGGGTTTTCCGGTGGGGTAGCGCAGCCGGCCAAGGCCAGGCCCAGGGCCGAAAGAACAGGAATGACGAGAGTGGCACGCATGGCAAGATCCTCAGTGGGTAGTCGCGGGGGCGTTGAGCATTTCCTGTTTGAGCACCTGGATGCCCTCCCGCGCCTGCTTCAAGACTTGTTGTTTACGCACCGCAGTGGCCTTGGCTTCGGCCAGGCCGGCATCGGCTTCGATCTGATCGGCCAAGGCGTCGACCTGGATGTAATTTTTTTCGCCGATGGCTTGCTCCATGCGTGCCAGTTTGTCCTGGGCAGTTTTCATCTCCAGCGGGGCGAACTGGGTCGCTTGCGCTGCCAGGGCGCGCCCAACCGAATCACGCGCCAGGGAGATTTTTGCCGCAGGCGGCTGCGGCGTAGCACAGCCTGCCAATGCACCGGCGACGATCACGGCCCAGGCCGAGCGGCGCAGGCGTTTGCTCACACTGGTCATCTTCATGTGTTGACTCCTAAGCATGTTCTTATGGCTGCAGGACCGATGGAGCGGCCCTTGCCGTCTCGCTTGCGATCAAACGAGCGCGCCATCCTAGGAGGAAAAGTACGGACTGGAAGAATGAAAAATCCCACCTATCTGTAGGATTTTTCTCAGAAAAATAACGGGAGCCAAGTGCATATTTTGCCCCGTCGATCAATCCGTTGTTCTGTGATTGAAACAATAAGGCCATACGCAAATGAAAATTCGGCGCGCGGGTAATCCCGCGCCCGTATTTTTAGCGTGTTAGGCGTGACTTATTGAGCTGGCCGAAGCAACTGCATCTGCTGCCGATAATCATCCGTGACCTGCCGCGCCTGGCTGCTGCTGGTGATCACCCTCGGCGTGATCAACACGATCAGCTCGGTACGGTCCTTGGACTTGCTGGTATTCCCAAACAACCAGCGCAACCCCGGAATCTTTCCAAGATAAGGCACCGCACTGACACTCTGCGCGTTGTCCTGTTTGATCAGCCCGCCCAGCAACACCGTCTGCCCACTCTGCACCGCGACTTGGGTCGACACCGAGCGCGTTGAAATACGCGGGTTGGTTTGTGTGTCATTACTGGTCGACGGGTCCTGGGCATCACTGACCTGCTGCTGGATATCCATGTACACCAGACCACCCGGATTGATCCGCGGCACGACGTCGAGGATCACCCCGGTCTGCACATATTCAACGCTGCTCAAGGTGGTGTCGGAGGTGCCGGTGTTGACCGTGGTCTGGCTGATGGGAATGTTGTCGCCCACCTGAATCTGCGCCGGCTGGTTGTTCATCACCACCAGCGACGGCGCCGACAGCACTTGGGTGCGGCCGTTGGTTTCGAGGGCGTGCAAGGCGACTTGCAGGTTGGAGCTGACGAAGGAGTAGAACAACGAGTCCGCTGCCCCCAGGCCCGCGCCGCCACCGCCAAGGGCGCCCTGGCTGCCGGCAGTGTTGCCCACGGTGGTGCTGGTGGAATTGCCGGCCAGGCGGCCCAGGTACCACTGCACGCCAAGGTCCAGTTCGCCGGTGAGTTTGACTTCGAGGATGCGCGTCTCGATCTGTACTTGCAGCGGCGGGTTGTCGAGGCGTTTGATCGCCGATTCGATCTCTTTCCACTGCACCGGGCGCGTGCGTACCAGCAGTTGGTTACTGCTTTTCTGCGCGGTGATGCGGGTGCCGGCGTCGAGGCTTTTGGCCGGAGCGTCTTCGCTCATGCCCTGCTCGGCGCTGTCCTGCTCGGCTTGCGGTTCCTGATCCCCGTCATCAGCAGCGGGCTGGCTGTTATTCAGGGTGTTACTCAGGCCGCCAGGCGTGCTGCCGGACGTGCTGTTAGTGCCCGGCGAAGACAGGGTCGCCGTGCGTAAACCGGGGGCAACTTTGGCCGGGGTGTCATCCTTGATCGCGCCCGTGCCGTAGATCTGTCGCAGGTACTTGGCGAGGTCGGTGGCCTTCATATTGCGCACATCGTAGACGTACATCTGCGGCTCGTTGCCGCCGCCTTCATCGATGGTGTGAATCCAGTCGCCCACTTCACTGAGGTACTGCGGCTGTGAAGAGATCGCGACCACCGAGTTGGTGCGCTCTATCGGCAGGAACCGCACCATGCCCGCCAGAGGCATGCCGCTGTCGGGGCCGAACATCTTTTGCAACTCGGGCATCAACTCGGCCACCGAAGCACGTTGCAGGCCGAACACGCCCACCGACATGCCCTTGAGCCAGTCCACATCAAAGGTGTCGATGGTGTCCTGGTAATTGGCCAATTCCTCTGGAGTACCGGCCAGGCTCAGCACATTGCGCGCCGGGTCGACCAGCAAGAATGCATTCTCGCGGGCGAACGGCTTGAGCAGTTTCTGCATCTCGGTGGCCGAGATGTAACGAAGCGGAAACAGCCGCGCCGACAGGCCGCTGGAGGGTTGAGACACGCGCATCTCTGGCACCAGCTTGCCCGCCACCGCCTGGTTGGCGGGCAGGATCACATAGCGGTTGCCTTGCTTGATCATCGCGTTGTCGGTCCACGACAACAGGGTTTCCAGAATCGACAAGGCCTGCTGCTTGTTCACCGGTTTGGAGGTGGAAAAGCTGACGTTGCCTTTCACACCCTGGGCGATGCTGTAGTTTTCGTGCAGCAGGTCGCCCATCACGCTGTTGATCACCGCCTCGATCGGCTGGTCGGCGAAGTTGAACACGATGTCACCGCTGCCCTGCTCCTTGATTGCCGGCGCTGCTGCCGGCGCGCGCACGAACTGCTGATTGCCGCGAATCAACTGGCGTTGAGGGGGTGTCTTCGCCTGGGGTTGGCCGCTGTCGACCGGGGGCTGTTCGCTGGCCGGGTCCACTGGCGGGCGTTGCGAACCGGTGCCTTGCATCGCCTCATGCAACAGGGCTTCGTCCGGGTCGAGATGCTCAGGAAATGTCCCGCAGCCACCTATGGAAACGGCGGTAGCCAGGCAAAACACGGTGGTGCGCAAAGCGCCGGGGAAGGAATCGATCAAGGGGCGGACTCGTGAGGAAGGGTAATCGGGGGTGTCGTGGACGGCGCGGGCAAACGCGGCGCGCGCAGGCTCAGGGTCTGCGTGCGGCCGTCAAGCACAAAGCGCGCTTCGCGGGGTGTCAGTTGTTCCAGGCGCCAGCCGTTGGGCAGGGTCTGGTCCTGGTGGACTTTCAGCGGCGGGCCGTCGCTGCGTTTGAGCAGTGCAACGCGCAGGTTGCCCTTCAGGACGATGCCGGTCAGCGTCAGGCTCGCCAAGCTGGAGACGGCGGCCTGGCCGACCGCACGATCAGGGCTGCGGTCGGGGCTGAACAAAGGGGCTTGCCAGGTGCCGGCGAGGCTTTCCAGGGTCGCACTCGGGGCCACCAGCGCGTTGGCCGAGGTGTTGGCGCGCGCATCGGGATCAGGCGTCGACAACCACTGCGGCGCATCGCCAATGCTGCTGAGGATGCCAACCATCAACAGGCCCAGCAGCGCGGCCACGCAGAGCAATAGCCATTCCAGAGGACGCAATGCAGGGATCATCGACGCACCTGCTGTGCGGCGGGCGGCTGCAGGTAGCCGCGAACCAGCAAATGTACAATCAGCTGGCCGGCACCGCCACTGGCGGGTGCGTTGGGCGGGCGGCGGATACTCATCTCATCGACAAACAGGAACGGCCGCTGGTACTCCAGTTCATGCAGGATCGCGGTCAAGGGTTCGATGGCGCAGTTGAGGGTCAGGCTGACTTTGACCTGGCGATACGGCTCGGCGTCATCCTGCTCCGGGGTGATGGGCATGCGCTGGGTCAGGCTGCAGCCGCCACCGAGGCCGGCGCGGCTGTTGATCAGGTCGGCGATGCGTTGCATCAGGTCGGCCGCGACTGCGCTGGGGTCATCGCCGGGCAACAGACTGGTGCTGCTGGCCGGGTCCTGCCGTGCGAGCTCAAGCTGTTGGCGCAGGCCATCGCCCTGGCGCAACACACCGGCGTAGCGTTGTTGTTGCTCACGTAGCTGCTCGGCCTCCTCGCCCATGTCGCGCAAGGGGCCGGCGAACCAGCTGTCGATCAACAGCCAATAACCCACGCCAAGCACCAGGGCCAGGCCGATCAGGGCGGCGCCACGGCGTTCACGGGGTGTCAGTGGTCGGCGCATCGGCGGCCTCCTGGTGCAGGTGGGCGCGCAAGGAAAACTGATCCTTGCCGGTTTGCGCATCGGGTTGAATCACCCCTTCGAACTGGGCGTTTTCCAGGCTGTGGCAGCCCTTGATCCGCGTGATCAAGGCACTGGCCTTGGCGCTTTGCCCGGAGAAGGACACGTCGGCGCCATCATTGACCTCCAACTGGTCGATCCAGGTGTCGGATGGCAGGCAAGCGGTCAGCTCGTTGAGCAGCGCCGACAACGGCGGTTGGGCTGCCTTGCGGCGGATCAGGTACTGCGCCGCACCACGAGTAGTGAGCAGTTGCTGGCGCAGGGCGTGGACCTCGGCAACCTGGGCTTTCTGCTCGCGCACGCTGTGCTGCATGGCATCGAGCACGCGCTGGCGATCGTTGAGCCACAGCAGCATCGCGGCAATCAGTAAGGCTCCGCACAGCCACGGCAGGCTGCGCTGCAAGCCTTTGCCTTGTGGGCGCTGGCGCGGTCGCAAGGGTGCCGGCAGCAAGTCGATGCCCATGGGTGTGCCTGCGCCAGTGTCCACATCCACCGCATGGGGGTGCAATCCGAGGGCCGCACACTCGTTGAGAATCGGGTCCAGGCGCTCGCGCAGGATCGCCACCAGCGTGACGTGCACGTGCGTGGGTGTGCGGCGTTCCTGGCGCACGACAAAGTACAGTTGGGCGGCGTCAAACGGAGTAAAGCGGTCTAGCTCATAGCCGACCACCGTGGCCAGGTTGCGCGCCGCCGCCGGGGGCAATTGCAGGGTTTGCACCAGCACCGCATCGGGTGCCAGCAGCAACACCTGGCGCGCTTCGCCAGCGGGTTTTGCCACGGGTGCGGTCAACGGCCAGCGATAGCGGTGCTCGGGAATGTCTTGCAGCGACAGCCACGCCGGCAGGCAGCCACGCAGTTCCTTGAGCCACAGGCGCCAGCCCAGTTGCATCAGGCTGCCGCGCCAGCGTTGGGTGATGGGCTCCGTCAGCCATTGAAGCCGTGCGGTTAAGGGTTCGTTCATTCTTGCCAACGTAGGACTCGATAAGGTTGTGCGCTGCCTTGCGCGGGGCTCAATAACACCGTGGCTTGCAACCGGGCGTGGTAGCCGCCGGGCCGTTGCGCACGGCTGCTGACCACCAGCACTTCGCCGGGGTCGGCCCCTATCGCGCTCTGGCGCGGCAGGTTCAGCGCGCGGCGCATCAAGGCACTGGAGAACGCCGGATCGGGCCGATCCAGGCCGCTCCACAGGCTGATCTCGGGCACCAGTGCGCTGTACAGGGCCTGGGTCATGCCCGGCAGTTGCCGCAGTTCTTCGACTACCCGAAACGGCGCCAGGCCCTGGTTGCGCCGCACTTCCAAGTCCCTGGCGAGCTGGCTGGCCTGGGCTTGGGTGGCGCCGCAGGCCAGGGCCAGACGGGCGAAGTCGGCGACCTCGGCGCTGTTCAAGTACAACTTTCCGCGCTCGCTGTGCAGGCTCACGTGCAGCTGTGCATCGTCAAACGCCAGCGGGATTTCTCGCCCGTCGGCCACCCACTGCTTACGTTGCATCGGGTCGGCCAGCCCTTGCATCGCAAGCGCCACGCCTGCCTCGGCGGCCAACACGGCCTGCGTGTGCTGGCGATGCCAGGCGGCCTGGCGCGTTTCCAGTTGCACCCAGCCGGCCAGGCCGCCCAGCAACAGGCTGAGCAACGCCAGCACCCACAGCACCAGCAACAGGGCCACGCCACGCTGATGCCTGATCATTCCGGTGCCCCGCCCGACAGGTTCAAACGCAACGCAACCACCTGGGTCACCCAGGGCACCGGTCCATTCACACGGGCCTCGATGCGCACCGCATAAGGCAAGCGCTTGGTCCACGGCCACTCGCTGATCCAGCCGGTGGCCTGGCCCTTGGGCGACAGGCCGCGGTAGCTGAATTGCAGGTTCTCGACCCCCCTCAATAACACCTGCGGCTCACTGCGTGAGGCCGGCACGCTGACGTGCGCCGCAGACTCAAACTGCGCGAACGCCACCTGTAAATCGCGCTGCGCCTCGGCGCCGGCCAACTGCAAGGTGAAGCGCTGGATCCCGCCACCAAGCACGCCGGGCAAGGTGGCGACAAACTGCATGCGCTGCGGGCCACCGGCGAAAAACCCATCGGTCTGGCTGTCGTCCTCGGTCACGTCCAAGGGCAACGCCTCGCTGATGGAGGTACGCAAAAACTGCTGCGCGGCGCGCATTTCATCCAGGCTGACCGTGTAGCGCTGCGCCTTGAGCACCGCACGATTGGCCCCCAGCAACGCGCCGCCGACGAGCACCAGCAAGACGCCCAGCAAGCTCAGCACGATCATGATCTCGAGCAAGGTGAAGCCCTGCTGACGCGGCGTCACAGGCCGGCCTTGTCGCGGGCTGCGCGCAGTTTCAAGGTACTGAAACTGGCGTGGCGCGGGCCTTCACGGACGCTGAGGTCGAGCCGAAACAGCTGTGGCTGGCCGATACGGGTGGGCTGCTGGGCAATACGCAATTGCCAGGCGACGCCGTCCAGATCGCCGTAGCGCACACCACTGGCCAACGGCCCAGCGGCTTCCTGGTCCAGCACGCTGACGGCGGCGTGGGTGAGTCGGTCGCTGTGCGCAACCTGCAACAGCGACCGCGCGCTCTGGCCGAACGCAACCAGCAGCACGCTGCTGCAGATCGCCATGAGCGTCAGCGCGGCGAGCATCTCCAGCAACGTGAAACCGCCCTGGTGCTTCATGGCAGCGCCTTGGACTGCACGCTGCCGGTCAGCCAGCCGATATCGATGCGCCAACGCCGGCTGCCATTGGCCAGCAGCAGGTTGCCGCCGGTGGAGCTGCCATCGGGGTAGAACTCCACAGCAGAGCCTGCGTGCTCGGCGGTGTGCAGGGTCACTTGCAGGTCGGCCGGCCAGTGTTTCAACGGTCGACCCGGCGCCTGGAAGCTCAACGCGGGCAGGTCGAACAGCGTTTTTTCGGTACTGCCGCTGACAATCGCCCGCGCCCGCGTGGCGCGCAGCGCCTCGACCATCTGCCCCACGGCCTGACGCTCTTTCGCCGCACGCAGGCCTTGTTGCAGGCCAACCCCCACCAACCCGGCCGCGATGCTGATCAAAACGATCACCACCAGCATTTCCAGCAGAGTAAAGCCGCGTTGGGGGCTGATCATGGTCGCGGGTTATTCCCAGTTGCCCAGGTCGGCGCTGTAGCCTTCGCCGCCGGGTTGGCCGTCCTGGCCATAGAAGATCAGGTCAAAGGCGCCATGTTCACCGGGGAAGCGGTAGCCGAAGGCATGGCCGAACGGGTCTTTGAGGTCTGACGGCTTGGCGTACGGCCCTGCCCAGCCGGCGCTGTTGCCGGGTTTGTCGACCAATTGCTGCAGGTTCTTGGGCGGCGAGCCGACGTCCAGGCCATAGCTTTCGATCTTCATGCTCAGGCTGGCGAGTTGCGCCTTGCCCGCGCCGTATTTGCCCTTGTCCACATTGCCGCCGACCTGGCGCACCACGATGGTCGCGACGATGCCCAGCAGCACGATCACCGCGAGCATTTCCAGCAAGGTAAAACCGCCCTGGCGGCGGGCGGGTTTGAATCGGGTATGGCGCATAGGTGCAATCCTCAAGGGTTCATATATTGCTGGTCAAGCTCATCAGCGGCAGCATGATCGCCAGCATGATCACCGCCACCAGCACCGCCATGACCACGGTCAGGGACGGCACGAGGGCGGCCAGCAGGCGGTCGATGCCGCGCTTGGCTTCGACGTCGAACACGTCGGCGACCTTGAGCAGCATGCTGTCGAGTTCACCGGCCTGTTCGCCGACTTCAATCATTTGCAAGGCCAGATCGGGCAGCAGCGGCTCGCTGCCGAAGGCACTCGCCAGGGTGCCGCCGCCCTTCACCGACTCGGCAGCCTGGGCGACTTGCGCTTGCAGCGCACGGTTGGTGCAAACCTGCCGGGCGATCACCAAGGCTTGCAGCAGGGCCACACCGTTGCTGAGCAAGGTGCCAAGGGTGCGGGCCAGTCGCGCGGCTTCGACCCGTTGCAGCAGCGGGCCGATGATGCGAATGCCCAACACGCGGCGGTCGTATTTTTCGCGGCGCTGCGGGTCGCGCAGGCGGGCGGCGAGTATCCAGATCGTCACGATCAAACCGGCCAACACCGCCAGGCCATAGGCACCGAGGAATTGGCCAAGCGCCAGAATCACTTCAGTGATCAGTGGAATCGGCACGCCCAGGTCCTTGAAGATCGGCACAAACTGCGGCACCACGTAGGCCAGCAACAGGGCCAGCGAACCGAGCACGCCCACCACCAGGAAGGCCGGGTAGATCAAGGCGTTGATCACCTCGCCCCTGAGCAACTGGCTACGCTCCAGGTAATCGCTGAGCTGGCGCAGGGTGTCCTCCAGCGCGCCGCCCGCCTCACCCGCACGCACCATACTCAGGTACAACGGCGAGAACTGGCCGCCCTCCTCCTCCAGCGCCTTGGATAACGGTTGGCCGGCCTTGACGTGTTCGCGGATGCGCTCGATCAACGCACGGGTCTGCGGCTGGCCAGGCTGCTTGAGCAGGATGCCCAACGAGCGCTCCAACGGTTGGCCGGCGCCCAACAGCGTGGCCAGTTGCTGGGTGAAACTGACCAGTGCCGCGCCGTTCAACTGACCACGGCCAAAGGCCTTGCGCAGCCCCTGGCCCCCCGCCGCATCGACCTGCAACAGCAGCAATCCGCGCTTGTGCAAGGCGGCGACGGCAGCGGCATGGTCCTTGGCTTCGAGGGTGCCGTTTTGCGCCTGGCCCTGGCTGTCGAGGGCGCGGTATTTGAACAGGCTCACGCGCCCTCCCCACGAGTGACGCGCAGCACTTCTTCCAGCGAGGTGACACCCGCCACGGCCTGGCGCAGGCCCTCTTCGTGCAAGGTCCGCAGGCCGCCACGGCGGGCGGCCTGTTCGAGGGTGGCGGCGTCGGCCTGGCGCATCAACAGGCTGCGCAGTTCGTCGTTCATCACCAGCAGTTCGGTGATTGCACTGCGGCCGTGGTAGCCACCACCCGCTGCATCGGCGCGGGGGCGATAGAGCATGATCGGGCGCTGCTCGGTAAACCGATCCAGGCCATGTTCGGCGATCAACTCCGCGGGTGCTTCGAAGGCTTCGCGCGTGGCCGGGTCCAGGCGCCGCACCAGACGCTGGGCCAGGATGCCATTGACCGTCGACGCGATCAGGTAGCTCTCGACGCCCATATCCAGCAGCCGCGTAATACTCGCCGCCGCGCTATTCGTGTGCAGGGTCGACAGCACCAAGTGGCCGGTAAGGGACGACTGGATCGCGATGCGGCAGGTTTCCAGGTCGCGGATTTCACCGATCATGATCACGTCCGGGTCCTGACGCACGATGGAGCGCAGCGCGCCGGCAAAGTCCAGGCCGATGGCGGGTTTGACCTGGATCTGGTTGATGCCTTCAAGCTGGTATTCCACCGGGTCTTCGACCGTGATGATCTTGCGCTCGGCGGTGTTGAGGCGCGACAGCGCGGTGTACAACGTGGTGGTCTTGCCCGAGCCTGTGGGCCCGGTGACGAGCAGGATGCCGTGGGGCCGTTCGAGCACTTCCAGGAAGGTTTCCAGACGTTGGCCATCGAAGCCCAGGCTCTGGAAATCGAACTGCACGGTCTGCCGGTCGAGCAGGCGCATGACCACCGACTCGCCAAAACTGGTGGGCACCGTGGACACGCGCAAGTCCAGCTCCTTGCCCTGGATACGCAGCATGATGCGCCCGTCCTGCGGCAGGCGCCGCTCGGCAATGTCCAGACGCGCCATGATCTTCACCCGCGAAATCACCGCCGCAGAGGAACTCGACGGCGGCGCTTCGGCTTCGTGCAGCACGCCGTCGATGCGATAGCGCACCTTCAACTGGTTTTCGAACGGCTCGATATGAATGTCCGAGGCGCGCTGTTCCACCGCGCGCTGCAGGATCAGGTTGACCAGGCGAATCACCGGCGCCTCGGAGGCCATGTCCTTGAGGTGTTCGATGTCTTCCAGTGCACCGCCCTGCTCATCGAGGTTTTCGATCAGGGTGCCCATGGCTGAGCGGCCCTGGCCGTAGTAGCGCTCGATCAGCGTCTCGACTTCATTGCGCGGACCCACGGCCAACCACACCGGCACACCACAGGCATAGGCCACAGCCTGGAACGGGTACACCAGCGATGGGTTCGCCGCCAGAACCCTCAGGCCGCCCTGGCTCCAGCCCACGGGCACCACCTGGTAGTGGCGCATGAAACGCTCGGTCAGTTGCGGCAAAGGGTCCAGCAGCGGCGGCGCGGCATCCGCCAGCAGCAGCGGTGCGCCGAGCAAGTCTGCCCAGGCGCGGGCCAATTCCGCTTCGGAGACCAGTCCCAGGCGCGTCAACAAGCCGAGCAACTCGCCGTCGCCGCCCTCCTGGGACAGGCGCCGGGCGCGCTCCAGGTCGACGGTTTTCAAGCCGGCCTGTTGCATCAGCCACGCGCACACCTGTTCGGTGTTCGGGATATGCAGCTGGCAGGCATTGATGGGCGTTGAAAGGCTGGGCTGGGACATGGGTAAAAATCTGAGGGGCGATGTGCTAAAGGGCTGTGTAAACCCCTTGTGGCAGCGGGCTTGCCCGCGATGGCAGTGGATCAGGGCCGAATGTGCCGGCTGATACACCGCTATCGCGGGCAAGCCCGCTCCCACAGGGTCCGCGTTTTCCGGTCAGTTGGACGTTTTCGGCGCGGTCGTCTGGCTGCTGTTCAGCGGCCGACCACCCTTGGTGGTTTCAGCCTTCTGTTTTTTTGCCGCCTTGGCGTCGTGGGCCTGGGTCAGCACCGTGGAATCGGTGGCCCCGGATGTCGCATCAGCGTCCGTGGACTCAACCGCCATCGCCGCGCCACTCAGCGCGACGCTCAGTGCAACAACGGCACCCAGCAGGAAAATCTTCATTAACTTTCTCCAGATCAAAAACAGCAGATAGCCCAAGTGGCGCCTTGAACTCGATCAAGACCCTACACCAAAGCAGTGTGTATTACAGCCTGTATAAGACATGGCACTTTAGAACTACCGAGCAATGCCATTAGTTAGCCATGCCACGACATATTTTATTAAACCAATCGACAGATAGGTTTAAGGCAAGTTCCAAAGCGTAAGAAATTATTTCTTATTTAACGCAAAAATTAGCTTTCGTTTGACTTATTACCGCAAGAATTGCCTTAATTATGCGGTTTTATCGGTTCGAAATGCCATATCGTGATATCGCTTAGACACTACCCACAACAATAACCAATACAATTATTACACTTATAAAACTGCGTAATTCGCCAAATAGTTGCAATTAGCCATCGGTTAAAAATTGCGATCACGGGCAACTATTGCCCAGAAAAAAGTGACGAGCGTGCACAGCAACCCGCACTTCTCGGCGCGCCATGTTTACTGAACAGTTGTCGGAGACCCCATGAATAAACGCAAAATGATCGGTGCACAGTCGGCATTCGCCCTGCTGGCACTCGCCGTGTCCCAGGTGCACGCGGCGACCAGCCCTGCCCTGGATGAAGGGCGTGTGAGCCGGGCGGAAAAAGCCGCAGACAAAACCCTGGCCAAGATGACCCTGGAAGAAAAACTCGCCTACATCGGCGGCACCGGTGGCTGGGATGTCAAGCCGCTGACCCAGTACGGTATCCCGCAGATTCATGGCGCCGATGGCGGCGTGGGTGTGCGCTACACCAGCGAAGGCAATGCACAGGGCGTGGTCTATCCGTCCGGGCCAAACCTGGCCGCCAGCTGGAACCCGCGTCGCGCCATCGACCTGGGTCGTGCCCTGGGCTATGACACTGCGAGCGGCGGTTATCAGTTCGTCACCGGCCCCGGCGTGAACCTGTACCGCATGCCGTACAGCGGCCGCGCGTTCGAGTATTTATCCGGTGAAGACCCGTTCCTCGGCGCCAGCCTGGGACCAGCGTTGATCAACGGTATTCAGTCACGCGGGGTGTGGGCCAATGCCAAGCATTTCGCCGCCAACGACCAGGAAAGCAACCGCTTCCACCTCAATGAAATCATCAGCGAACGCGTCCTGCGCGAGATGACCCTGCCACCCTTCGAGTCCGCCTCGAAAAACAGCAAGGTGGCGATGATGATGTGTGCGTTCCAGCAGGTAAACGGCGAGTTCGCCTGCCAGAACAAGCACCTGATGCGCGACATTCTGAAAACCGAATGGGGCTACCCGGGCTTTGTACAGAGTGACTACAACGCTGTGGTCAGCGGTTTGCCGGCGGCACAGGCCGGCACCGACCTGGACATGATGGGCTACCAGATGAACAGCACCATCCTCAAGCCGTTTCTGGACAGCGGTGAGCTGAGCAGCGCGACCATCGATGACAAGGTGCGCCGCATTCTCAAGCAAATCTACCTGTACAAGTTCGACAGCAAGGCACCGCTGACCCGCCACAACATGAACAGCGCCACCAGCAATCGCGTCGCGCTGAACGCCGCCCGTGAAGGCATCGTGCTGCTGAAAAACCAGAACAATCTACTGCCGCTGGACGCGAAAAAGGTCAAGCGCATCGCCGTGGTCGGCACCCTGGCCAAGTACGCACCACCCACCGGTTTTGGCAGCGCCAACGTGATGGCCGCTAACTACATCAGTGAGCTGAGCGGCCTGCAGCAACTGGCGCCGGGGGCCAAGGTCGAGTTTATCGACGGGCTGTCCCTGGACCCGACGACCTCAAGCTGGACCCATGCCGACAGCAATGGCAACAGCGTCAAAGGCTTGAAAACCGAGTTCTTCAGCAACGCCAACTGGTCCGGTGACCCGGCCGCCAGCCGCACTGACACGCATGTCGACCTGGACTGGTCCACCGACAGCCTGCCGGTGAGTGGCGACACCGCCGCCACTTCGATTCGCTACAGCGGCCAGATCACCCCGGCCGTCAGCGGCGAACAGGTGTTCAAGATCCGCGCCGACGGTGCGGTGCGCCTCTACGTCAACGGCAAGAAAGTCCTCGATAACGGCGACGGCAAGCCGCTGCCAAACAACAACATCCCGCCGACCATCCCGGTGTTTGCCAAGGTCAACCTGGAGGCCGGCAAAGCCGTCGATATCAAGCTGGAGTACTCGCGTCGCAACGGCTACCTCTCGACCATGGGCGGCCTGGTCGGCGTGCAAATGAGCTGGGCCTCGCTGGTCGCGCCCAAAGACTTGGCGCAGTACGACGCCGTGCTGGTGGCCGCCGGTAACAGCAACGAATACGAGGGTGAAGGCTTCGACCACAGCTTCGATTTGCCGGAGTACCAGAACCTGCTGATCCAGAGCATCGCCAAGGTCAACCCGAATACCGTGGTGACCCTGCACGGCGGTACTGGCTTGAAGATGAGCGACTGGATCGACCAGGTGCCGGCGGCCCTGCATGCATTTTACCCAGGGCAGAACGGTGGCCAGGCCTTGGCGGAGATCCTGCTGGGCAAGGTCAACCCGTCGGCCAAGTTGCCGATCAGCATCGAACGTAACATCGAAGACAACCCGATCTACGCGACCTTTCCAACATTCGACAACCAGGAAACCCTGGCCGAAATGAGCTACAAGGATGACCTGTTCCTGGGCTATCGCGGCTATGAGAAAAAAGGCATCAAGCCGCTCTACCCGTTCGGTTACGGCTTGTCGTACACCACCTTCGGCTACAGCAACATCAGCGTGACCCCTGGGGTGGCGGTGGCCGGTGCACCGATCAAGGTGTCTTTCGACCTGGCCAACACCGGCAAGGTGGCAGGCGCCGAAGTCGCCGAGTTGTACGTTGGCCAGAACAACCCGAAAGTGGAGCGCGCCATCAAGGAACTCAAGGGCTACAAGAAGGTGTTCTTGAAGCCTGGCGAGAGCAAGCGCGTAACCATCGAGCTCAACGACCGCTCGCTGGCCTACTACGACGTGGCGAGCAAGCAATGGGTGGTGGATGCGGACAGTTTCAACCTGTCGGTGGGGGCGTCGTCCCAGGATATTCGCCTGAACGCCAAGCTGGTCAACCCGTTCCGTCAGGAACTGTCGACCACTACCAGCAACCCGTTGCCGCGCTCGGCGCTCAATTCAACGCTGCGAGAGTCGACGGTGAAGACCGGTGGCGTGCTGCATCAGAATGAAGGTGACAGCGGCACCAGTGATGGTGATGGCTATGACATGAGTGATGACACTACCCAGGGCAGTGCCACCGGTAACTAACAGATAAGAGGAGTACTTTCTGTGGGAGCGGGCTTGCCCGCGATGGCGGAGTTTCAGTCGGTACATTTGCTGCCTGACTCACCACTATCGCAGGCAAGCCAGCTCCCACATTTGGATCTTCATACATCAGGCGGATGAGACTCAGGTTCTGATGGCCGCTTCGACCCGCGCAATGTAGGTATCGAAACGCGCCACCAGGTCCACCCGCTCGGGAAAGCGCAGCCATTGGACCTGCAACCCATCCATCATGGCCAGAATCTCTTCCACCAGCCCGGCGATGTCCACATCACTGCGCACCTCCCCCGCCGCCACCAGGTCGTCAAACTGTCCCTGCATCCGCTGATGAATCGCCGCATAGCGCGCCTGGAACCACGTCCACGCCGGGTGGGTGTCCAGCAAGCTTTCGGCATTCAGAATCGTAAACGCCCGCACCACCCCCGGCGCCGTGGCGTTCGAGCGGTTGATGGCACGCAGGCTACCGAGCAAGCCATTGAGGGTTTTTTCGGCCCGCACTTCGTCGGCAATCCGTTGATTGACCTCGTCGCGACGCTGCAACACGCCCATCAATAGCGAAATTTTGCTGGGGAAGTGGTGCAACAGACCGGCCACTGAAATACCGACGATCGCTGCGACTTGGGCCATCGAGGCGCCGCTGTAACCCTCCAGGGAAAACACCTGCAAGGCTGCGTCCAGCAGCTCTTTGCGGCGTTTTTCACCTTTGGGTGCGCGACGGGTCTTGGGGGCGGATTCTTTCATGAGGACGTCCTTGTGGGCAGGCTTGCACCGTATCCAAATCGGCCCTGAGCCGCAAATAAAGCTCGGGGGCTTTCCCGTTCGATCAAGCGGCAGTCCAACAGGTTCCAGCGCTTACCCGCAGCCCGCGTGAAGACAGCCTCAACGTGTTGACCCCCTTTATGGGCCTGCCCTCCGACGTGGCTGCGCGGTATATGGATAACCGCCCGCCGTCACCGAGTCTGCCGATTGACGAGTAGATCATCCAGGCGCAGCAAGCCACGGCGGATTTGTTTTATCAGAATCCGTTGTTGCCCAAGGCAATTGACCTCAGCAAAGTGGTATGGATATCTGAGTCCAACTGAGATCAAACATGTGGCGGGCTTGCTCGCGAAGAGGACGTGTCAGCTGATGCATCCAGCGACTGACCCACCGCATTCGCGAGCAAGCCCGCACACATTTTTAACCGCTCAGGCGCAATTGCGGGTGCTTTTTTCTACCACGCACATGGGCGTGCCGGACACCGGTTCATTGATGATCTGCACCTGCACCTCAAACACCTGCCGCATTAGCTCGGCACTGATCACTTCCCCCGGCGCGCCGTCGGCCACCAGCTTGCCGACGTGCATCACCGCCAGGTGGTCGGCATAACGGCAAGCTTGGTTGATATCGTGCAGCACGGTAATCACCGTCTTCCCTTCAGCGGCCAGTTCGCCCATCAGGTCGAGCAGTTCAACCTGGTGGCTGATGTCGAGGTAGGTCGTGGGCTCATCCAGCAACACCACCGGCGCGTTCTGCGCCAACACCATGGCCAGCCAGGCACGTTGGCGTTGACCACCGGATAGATCCGCCAGGGCGCGGTCGGCCAGGGTGTCCAGTTCCAGACGCTGCATGGCCTGGGTCACATGGGATTGATCGCTGCCGCTGAGGCGTCCCCACAATGAGTTATGCGGGCTGCGGCCATAAGCGACCAACTGGCGCACGCTGACGCCCTCCGGCACCGGCAACACTTGCGGCAGAAACGCAATCTGCCGCGCTAATTGGCGTGCGGACAGGCTGGCATAGGCTTGGCCCTCCAACGTCAGTTCGCCCTGGGTCGGCTTGAGGATGCGCGCAAACGCCTTGAGCAAGGTGGACTTGCCGCAGCCGTTCGGCCCGATCAGCGCAGTGACCTTTCCGGTGGGTGGCGTGAAGGACAACCCTTGCACGATGCGTGTCGCGCCGTAGCCAATATCGAGTTGATGTGCTTGAAGAATACTCATGTCATCAGCCCTTGAACCGTGCCAGCAACCAAAGAAAATACGGCGCGCCAATCACCGCCGTGAGCACCCCGGCGGGAATTTCGCTGGGCGCGATCAACGTGCGTCCCAACGTGTCGGCCAGCACCAGTAACAGTGCACCGATCAGCATCGACGCCGCCAGCAGATACTGGTGATGCCCACCCACCAACCGCCGCGCCATATGCGGTGCGACCAGGCCGATAAACCCAATCGGCCCGATCACGCCCACGCCCAGGCTGGTCAGCAACACCGCGCAGGCCATTGCCAGCCAGCGCGTGCGGTTCAGTGCAGTGCCGAGGCTGTGGGCGGCCTCATCGCCGAGGGCGATCAGGTTCAGCGGCTTGGCCAGGCACAGGCTCACGGGGATCAGTACCAGGAACGGCAGCAACAGCGTCACATGGTGCCAATTGCGGCTCCACAGGCTACCGGTCAGCGCGAGCAGTGCGGTGTTGATATCCAGCGGGTGGGACAGGATCAGAAACTCGGTAACGCTGGATAAGGTCACCGCAATCGCCACCCCGGACAACGCAAAGCGCACCCCGGAAAAACTCACCCCGGTGTTGTACAGCGCCAGCAGCAACGCGCCAGCCGCCCCGCCCAAACAGCCCACCAGCGGGAGCCAGGCAATTGGCAAGTGCGGCCAGCTGATGATCGCCACGGTCAGCGCCAGCCCCGCGCCCTGGGTCACGCCGAGAATTTCCGGCGAAGCCAACGGGTTGCGGATCACGCCCTGCACAATCGCCCCGGCCAGGCCAAAGGCTGCACCTGCGAAGATCGCGATCAGGCTGCGTGGCAGGCGGTGGTTCCATACTTCGAAGTCGAGTGCATCGTGGGCCAGCAGGCGGTCCAGCACGGTGTCGAGCGTGAGCCACAGGGTGCCGGCGCTGAGGCTGACCAAGGTTGCCAGCAGCAACAAGCCGAGCAGCAACCATAGGCGCAATCGTGGCCGGATCATAAGGCGCGCCTGGCAAGAAAGAGAAAGAACGGTGCGCCGATCAACGCAGTGACCACGCCAGCCGGCGTTTCCACCGGGAAGGCCACTGCGCGACTGAGCAGGTCAGCCCCCAGCACGATCACCGCGCCCAACGCTGCGCTCAGCGGGATCAGCCAGCGGTAGTCATTACCGAGGAACTGGCGAAGAATATTCGGCGCGATCAACCCGACAAAACCGATCGGCCCCACGGCGCAGACACTCGCCCCCACCAGCAACAGGCTGGCGATAAATACCTGCAAACGCAGGTTGGCGATGCCCACACCCAACGAGCGTGCGGCGTCTTCGCCGAGGTTGATCAGGTTCAGGCGCGGTGCACACCAGAGCGCCCACAGCCCGCCAATCAAGGTGCACGGCCAGAGCAACTGCACTTGCGCGGCGCCGACATTGGCCAGGGAGCCGGCCAGCCAGTTGAGCACGCTTTGCGCCTGGGCCTCGACCAGAATCACCGTGAGCCGGGTCAGTGCCGCGCACAATGCCGCTACCGCAACGCCGGCCAAGACCAGGCGGCCCTGGGCCGTGGTCGGCGACCAGGCGCCGCCAAGGCTGAATACCGTGATCCAGGCCAACGCGCCGCCCAGACAGGTCATCAACAATGCACCACCGGCAAAGGGCGGTGCGACCAGGCCGGTGGAAAACAGGGCCAAGCCCAACGCCGCGCCCGCTGTCACACCAAACAAGGACGGCGAGGCCAGACGGTTGCGCGTAATGCCCTGCATCAGCGCGCCGGCCAGGCCCAGGCAGGCACCGACCAACGCGGCACACACGGCACGCGGCACGCGCAACTGGGCGACGATATAAGCCATGTTGCCACCTACCCGGCCTTGATGGACCAGCCCATTCCAGGCGTCCGCCGCCGTGAGCGTGAACGGCGACGCGCTGTACAGCGAGAGCCAGAACAACAACGCGCCCAGCCCTACAATGCCTGTCGCCGCAAAACTGCGTTGCACGCTTACTGGCTCAACACGGCTTTGCCGCCTTTAAGAATCGCAAGCGCATCTTCGGCGATCTGCTCCGAGGCCAGCACGCCACGGTTGCGCGCCCAGCTGTCGCCATCGACTTCGGCTACCTGCTTGTTACGCACGGCGCTGAGCACTTGCCACAACGGCTGCTTGCTCCAGCTGTCGACGATGCTGGGGCGCCGGTAATGGCCTACCAGCAACCAGCCCGGGTCGAGGGCGAGCAGTTGCTCCAGGCTGACAAATTCGGTGGGCGCGGCGTTGGCGCGTACCGATGGGACTTTCAGGCCGATGGCCTGCAACACGCTGCCCGCGTAGGAGTCGGGGCCGTGCACGGAGAAGCTGTCTTCACGGGCGACGCCGAACAGCACGCTGGCGCCAGCGGGAATCTGTTGCGCGATGGCGTTGAGGTTTTCACGGTTCTTCTGGATACGCGCTTCCATCTGCGCGCTCTTGCCCAGCGCCTTGCCGATCAGCTCGGCAGATTTAAGGCTGCCTTGGTAATCCTCACCACGCGAGGGCAGCAACAGCGTCGGCGCGATGCTCGCCAAGTCGCTGTACAACGCCTGGTGGCGATTGAGGTCTGCGACGATCAGGTCGGGCTTGAGCCGGGCGATTTCCTCGATGCTCGGCTGCGAGCGCAGGCCTACGGACTTCCACTCACCGATAGCCTGGCGCACACGGGGCAACACGCGGTTGGCGTCACCATCATCGGCGGCGCCAACGGGCGTTACGTCAACGGCAGCCAAACTGTCGAGAAAGGAAAACTCCAGCACCACCACACGCTTGGGCGCATCCGGCAGATGCACCGTGTGCTGGCCGTCATTGAGGTCGATCGGGGCGGCGCTCAGCAGGTTTGAAGAGAACGCCAAGAGGCAGGCGGCAAAGGTGGGGATGGAGCGCAACATTCGCATGACAAGGACCTCGGCGTTGGAACACCCCAGCTAGACCTGTTGGGGAAAACGGCGGGTACTATTCCATATTGGGGCGGCGCGATCAAAACACATTCTCATTAACACCGACAATCACGTGTGGGAGCAGGCAAGCCGGCCTCCCACACTTTTGATCGGTGTACGGCCGTTAGAAGTCGATGGTGGCTGACAGCAAGTAGGTACGCGGTGTCGACAAGGTCAACCCCGGCTCGCTGTCGTCCGACGCCCCGGCCGAGCTCCAGTAGCGTTTATCGGCGACGTTCTCCACATTCGCGCGCAAGGTGATGTGCTTGTCATCCACGTTGAACCCATACCGCGCGCCGACGTCGACGCGGTTCCACGCATCGATTTCCTTGACGTTGGACTGGTCCAGGTACTGCGAGCTGGAATAAATGCCACGGCTGGTCAACGTCAGGCCTTCAAGGCCCGGCACATCCCATTCGGCGCCCAGGTTAACGTTGTATTTAGGCGTCGCCGGGGCGCGGTTGCCGTCCCAGGCGCCGTTGGTGGTGTCCTTCAGTTCGCTGTCGATGTACATCACCCCGCCCAGCAGGCGCACGCCCTTGAGCGGCTCGCCGAATACACTCAGCTCCACACCGGAGTTCTGACGCTTGCCGTTGGGGCCGAACAACCGCGAGGTGGCGTTGGTTTCATAGGCCGGCTGCTTGATGCGGAACACAGCGGCGGTCACGGCAAAGGCGCCGGCGTCGTATTTGGCGCCCACTTCCACCTGACGGCTGATGAACGGCGGGAAGATTTCGTCCTCGTTGCTCGAGGTCGACGGCGCGATCTTGCCCTGGCTCAAGCCTTCCATGTAGTTGGCGTACAGCGACAGCTTGTCGGTGGCCTTGAACAGGAGGCCACCGGACGGCGAGACCTTTTCTTCGTCATAGCCAGTTTTGCCTTTGATGCCGTCGCTCCAGTCATCCACCTTGACGCGCTGCCAACGCGCGCCGAGGGTGAGCAGCAGGCGGTCGTCGAAGAACCCCAGGGTGTCGGACAAGGCCACGCCGCTGAATTTGTTTTCGGTGTAGACCTTGGCGTCCTGACGTATCGCCGTGGACGGCGCGGGCGTTTGCACCGGGTTGTAGAGGTTACTCGTCGCCGTCCCGAAGCGGGCGCCGCCGTTGGTGAAGTCCATGTCGAAGTAGCTGGCCGCCAGGTTGACCTCATGGCTCACCGGCCCGGTATGGAACCAGTTGCGCACGCCAGCGGTGTAGGTGCGTACGTTTTCATCGCGGGTGAAATCCCGCGGCTGCACAGTGAACGCGCCAGCCGCATTGGTGACGGACACCGCGTGACGCAGAAAGTCGTGGTTGCTTTTACGCGCGCCCACGCCGCCATACAGCATCATGTTATCGCTGAGGTCGTACTCAGCGTTGACCGTGCCGAAGGTGTCGTTGGTGCTGGCCTTGCTCCAGGATTGCGCGTAGTTGCGGCGCACATCGTTGGCGCTGGGCACCGGCGCTGCGGCCGCCACCTGCACGCGCTCTTGCGGTGCATCGGTATTGCGTTCGGTGTGGCCGATATCGGTGGAAAGGCGCAGGCGCTCGCCGCGAAAGTCCAGGCCCAACACAGCCATTTCGCGGTCGACGCGCTGGTGGTCCCACTCGGTGTCGCCGGACTGCTTCACGCCGTTGAAGCGGATGCCGAACATGTTGTCCTCACCGAAGCGTCGCCCCACATCCACCGCGCCGCCAGCCTGGCTGTCGGAGGTCCAGTTGCCGGTAAACGAGTTGATGTCCTTGTCGGTGGCGCGCTTGGGCACTACGTTGATCCCGCCACCGACGCTGCCGCGCGGTGAGATGCCGTTGATCAACTGGGTGGGACCTTTGAAGATGTCGACGCGGTCGGCCATTTCCATGTCGATGGTGTAGGTCGGCAGTACGCCATAGAGACCGTTGTACGACACATCGCTGTTGAACAGGCTGAAACCGCGAATGGTGAACTGCTCATAACGCCCACCGGCCGGGTTGGTCGCGCGCACTGACGGGTCGCTGGCGATCAGGTCGCCCAAGGTGCGCGCCTGCTGGTTTTTCACCGCGTCAGCGGTGTAGGTGGTCATGCTGAACGGGGTTTCCATAAAGTCCCGTGTGCCCAGCAAACCCTGCGAGCCACGGCGCGCCACTTGCCCACCGGCGTAAGTGTCGCCGTCATACAGGCCGGTGGTGCCAAGGATTGAGGTCGGCGCCAGTTCCAGGCGGCTGCCATCCGGCGCCGGCACCAACATGTAGGCCTGTGCCCCCATGGGTTGCAGTTGCAGGCCGGAGCCTTGCAGCAAGCGGGCGAAGCCCTCCTCGACGGCGTACTCACCGGACAAACCACTGCTGGTACGACCGCTGACCAGGGCCGGGTCTACCGACAGGTTGACGCCTGCCAACCCGGCAAACCGGGTGAGTGCCGCGCTCAGGCTGCCGGCCGGCACCTGGTAGCTGCGGCGGGCGGCAGTGTCTTCGGCATAGCTGACGGCAGCGAATAACGGGCTGGCGCTGAGGCTCAGCAACAGGCTCAGTTTCAGCAAGGGGCGGACTACGGGCATTGGCGGAAGCTCTCGATATTGTTCACTTGCCTTGAATGACAGGCGAGATGAAAAAAAGGGACAAGCTCCGCCAATTTTCCGCTTACCACACTGCGATCGTTGAATCCGCCCTGGGCTCGGTGCCGCCGCACAATACACCACTGACCGGATCACGCAGGATGATCTGCCCACGCCCGAAGTCAGTGAGGTCGCTGGCGATTTGTACCTGATGCCCACGCCGCGCCAGGGCATTGGCCAGGTCGCGGGAGGCGCCCTGCTCAATGCCGACTTTCATGTCGCCCAGCCATTGCCAGCGCGGCGCGTCCAAGGCCGCTTGCGGGTTGAGGCCGAAGTCCACCAGGTTCATCACCATCTGCACATGGCCCTGGGGCTGCATATAGCCGCCCATCACGCCGAACGGGCCCAGCGCCTTGCCGTCCTTGGTGAGGAAGCCGGGAATGATGGTGTGGAAGGTTTTCTTGCCCGGCGCCAGGCAGTTGGCATGGGCCGGGTCGAGGCTGAATTCCTGACCACGGTTCTGCAGGGCGATGCCGCTGTCGGGCAGCACCACACCGGAGCCAAAGCCGTGGTAGTTGCTCTGAATGAAGGAGACCATATTGCCTTCGGCGTCCGCCGTGGCCAGGTAGACCGTGCCACTGGCGTGTGGGTCTCCTGGCTTCGGTGGCTGAGCCTGATCACCGATCTGGCTACGGCGACGGGTGCTGTAGTCATCGCTGAGCAGATCGGCGACGGCCACGCGCATGTGCAGTGGGTCGGTGATGTAGTGCAGGCCGTCGCTGTAGGCAAGTTTCATCGCCTCCAACTGGCGGTGCCAGGTTTGCTGACTGTCGCGGTGATCGAAGCTGAAGCCTTCGAGGATGTTCAGCGCCATCAGCGCCACAAGGCCCTGGCCGCTGGGTGGAATTTCCCAGACATCCACGCCCCGGTAGTTGATGTGGATCGGCTCCACCCACTGGGCGCGGTAGTCCTTGAGATCGCTGGCGCGCAGGTAACCGCCGCTGGCGCGGGAGTGGGCGTCCAGGCGTTCGGCCAGGGCGCCGCGATACAAGCTTTCGCAGCGAGTGGCGGCAAGCTCTTCCAAGGTGCGGGCCTGCGCCGGGTTGCGGAAAATCTCCCCAGCCCGTGGTGCGCGGCCGTCGATCAGGAAAGTGTCGAACCAGGCCGCCAGCACTGGGTCGCGATGAGGCGTGAACTCATCCAACGCAATCTGCCATTGATGAGCAACCACCGGCGACAGCGGGAAACCGTCGCGCGCCAGGCTGATCGCTGGTTGCAGCAACTCGGCAAACGGTAACTTGCCGAAGCGTTGCGACAGCTCGGCCCAAGCCGATGGGCAGCCCGGTACGGTGACTGGGGTCCACCCGTACAGCGGCATTTGATCGTGCCCCGCCGCCTTGACCGTCTCGATACTCAGGGCCGCCGGCGCATGGCCGTTGCCGTTCAGGCCGTGCAACTGGCCTTTGCACCAGACCAGGGCAAACGCATCGCCGCCCAGGCCGCAGCCAGTGGGCTCGACCACCGTCAACGCGGCCGCCGTGGCGATGGCGGCATCAATAGCGTTGCCGCCCTTTTGCATGATCTCGATGCCGGCCTGGGCGGCCAGGGGCTGGGACGCCGCGACCATGCCACGCTTGGCAAACACGCTCTGGCGTTGCGAGGGATAGGGATACTCGTGCGCAGAAAATTTCAACATGGCAAAGGCTCTTCAATTCATTGGCCGAACTTGATGCGGTTCCATTCCCGGGTCATCAGGCGCTGGATATTTTCCGGCAGGTCGGCGGAGACAAAGGTATGGTTGATTACGTCGTCACCGGGGTAGATGCCCGGGTTACCGCTGACTTTCGGGTCCATCAGCGGCGTCCAGGCGTTGCATCAGGCGTGGGTCGAGGTGCTTCCAGTTATCCAGCACGTTACGTTGCAACGGTTGGTAGGCGCCGGCACGAATCTGCTTGGTCAGGAACTGGCTGGACGGCACCACCAGGTCGTAACCCGAATGCCCAGAGCAAATTGGCTTCAAGCATTTCATTGGTGTCGAAGATGTCGTATTGCACCTTGATGCCGCTGTCTTTCTCGAAGTTCTTCAAGGTGTCAGGGCCGATGTAGTCGGACCAATTGTAGACCTTGGCCACAGGCGTGGCAGCCTGGCTCATCGGCACAACGGCGGCGCAGCACAGCACCGCAAACAAACTTGATACACGCATGACGGATTTCCTTGGAAAGGTCATAACACGCGGCTGAGAAAGGCCCGGGTACGGGGGTGGCTGGGGTGGCTGAAAATCTGTTCCGGCGGCCCTTGTTCGATGAGTTCGCCCTGGTCGAGCACCACCACGCGGTCCGCCACTTCACGGGCAAAGCCCATTTCATGGGTGACCACCACCATGGTCATGCCCTCCTCGGCGAGCTCCTTCATCACCTGCAGCACTTCGCCGACGGTTTCAGGGTCGAGGGCGCTGGTGGGTTCGTCAAACAACATGGCCTGGGGTTTCATCGCCAGGGCACGGGCAATGGCCACCCGTTGCTGCTGGCCGCCGGAGAGCATCGACGGATAATGGTTGGCCTTGTCCGCCAGGCCCACGCGCGCCAGTAATCCATGAGCCAGTTCCAACGCTTCGGCGCGTGGCGTGCCGAGCACCTGGATCGGCGCTTCGATGATGTTTTCCAGCGCAGTCATATGAGGGAACAGGTTGAAACGCTGGAACACCATGCCGATGTCGCGGCGCTGGCGGGCGATATTGCGCTCCGAATCGCGCACCAGGCTGCCGTCGTTGCGTTCGCGGTAGCCCATGGCGCGGCCGTTGACGCGAATACGCCCGCCCTGGATGTCTTCGAGCAGGTTGATGCAGCGGATAAAGGTGGTCTTGCCGGAGCCGGAGGCGCCGATCAGCACCACCACTTCGCCGCGTCGTACTTGCAGGGAAATGCCCTTGAGGATCTGCAGCGTGCCAAACGACTTGTGGATATCCAGCGCTTCGATGATCAGTTCTTCACTTTGGTGCGCCATGGTTAGCGTCCCCTCAGCAATTTAAGGGTGTTGCGCCCGAACATGCGACTGGCCGCCGGCGGTGGCGCGGAAGGCCGGTCGGACTGGCCGAAACGCGCCTCCAGCCAGCGCTGGAAAAAGCCCCACAGCGTAGTGAGCATCAGGAAGTAGATCGCCACCACCAGGTACAGCTCGAACACGCGGAACGTTGCCGAGGTGACCATTTGGGTGCTGAGCAGCAACTCCTGCACACCGATCACGCTGACCAGGGTGGTGTTCTTGAGCATCACGTTGAACTCGTTGCCCAGCGGCGGCACGATCACCCGGAACGCCTGGGGCAGCACGATGCGCCGCATCAGCTTGGCGAAACCCATGCCGAGTGAACGTCCGGCCTCGTACTGGCCCTTGTCCACCGCACCGATGCCGGCACGGATGATCTCGGCCATGTACGCACCTTCATTCAGGCCCAACGCAATAATCGCCGCCTGGATGTTGCCGGGGACAACCAGGCCAAACAGATCGATATCCTCAAAGCGGAAAATCCCGCCCGCCGCCAGCGCCGTGTACAGGAACACAATCTGCACCAGCAATGGCGTGCCGCGCATCAGCCACACATAAAAACGCACCGGCAGGTGCAGCAGCGGGTTCTTTGACAAGCGCAACAGCGCCGCCGCCAGGCCCAGTGCGCAGCCCAGCAACATCGCCGACACGGCGATCAGGCACGTCAGCCACAGCCCGGTGAGGTACACCCCGCTGGGCTGCAACAGGTACTGCCAGAACACATCCCAATTGAAGTTCATTGCGGGAAACCTCAGTCGAGAGTGTCGCTGCTGACATGCCATTTATTCAGCAACGCGACGTAGCTGCCATCGCTGCGCATGTCGCTGATCACCTGCTGCACGGCGGCGGTCAGTTGCGGGTCGTCCTTGCGCATGCCCAAGCCGGTGAGGATCCGGCTGAACGCCGGCACGCCTTCCTGGAACAGGTCCGGGGCCATCGCGGCGTAGTAGCCGGCGGTTTCCACGGTAGTGCCGTAGGCGTCAACTTGGCTGATGCGCAGGGCCTGGAACGCATCGGTGTCGGTGTTGTAGACCACCAGTTTCATCGGCGGCTTGCCGGCCTTGGCCAGGTTGTCGTTTTGCGTGTCCAGCAGGGTCTTGATGGTAGAACCGTTGAGTACGGCAACCTTGTGCCCGGACAGATCATCGAGGGTCTTGATGCCTTTGGGATTACCCTTGGGCACTACTACCGATTGGCTGGAATACATGTAGTTGACGATGTCGATCACTTGGCGGCGTTCGGGCTTGTCGAACAGCTGGTCGACGATCATGTCGCACTGCTGGGCGAGCAGCGCCGGCACCAGCCCGGAGAATGGGATGACCCGCCACTGCACATTTTTATCGCCCAGGCGCTTGGCGATCTCAAGGCCGAGGTCGACCGTGAGCCCACGCGGTTTCTGCGTTTCGTCGAAGGACACCAGGGGCGGTGAATCCATCCCCGAGCAGTAGGTGAGTTTGTCGACCGTTAATAGGCGATCCGGCACCTGCGGTGCAGCGCAGGCCCATTGAGTAAAGAGACCGAGGGAGACAGCCACCAGCAAGGCGCGGCGTTTATGCATGACCAGACACTCCAGTTCGTGGGTACAACGGGGGGGCAGGACTCAACGTCAAAACACAGCAGGTCTTTGTTATTTTTCGGTTTGCAGGAACTGGATCAGCGCCGGCACCGTGCCTTCGATGTGCTCGCGCACCACGGCTTCGGCGCGGGCGGCGTCACCGGCGCGAATCGCATCGAGGATCACCGCATGTTCCTGGCGTGCGCTGAGGGGTTTTTCGCCGTGTTGCAGCCACAGGCGCATGGGCGCTTCCACCAGCGAATAGAGCGCCGATATCTGCTTCAACAGGCGCGGCCGACCGCTGAGGCTGCACAGGTATTCGTGGAAGGCGCGGTGGCGGCTGACCCACGCGGCGCTTTCGTCGCGGTAGTCGTCCATCTCATCGAGCATGCGCTCCAGCGCAGCCAACTGACGCTCGCCGATACGACCCACCGCGACGCGCACCGCCAGGCCTTCGAGGGCACTGCGCATTTCGAACACCTCGTGCAATTCGTCGATATCCAGTCCGCTGACGATGGCGCCACGGTTCGGCCGCAACGTCACCAGGCCATGTGCATCCAGGCGGCGGAAGGCTTCACGTACCGGCATGCGGCTCATGCCGATCTCGCTGGCGATGTCTTCGGCGATCAGCCGGTCACCTTTGCGATAGCGACCACCACAAATAGCATCGAGCAGGAAGTTGTAGGCCTCCTCCTCTGCGGTGAGGGGCTGACGGTCAACATAAGCGGGGGCAAATTGCATCGGCAGCACCTTTTGAATTTTTGTATCCAATTATCCACGAATACAAAAAAGCAGAATGTGTGCCAACTTTGCCGAGATGCGCCAAGCGATTGATTCAGATTGAATAGATTGCAAATGTCGAAGGATAAGCGGAAGGCTTACGTAGGAAATTGCTACGAAATGGCTCATGAACGCCCCATCCGTGAGCACAAGTAACACGTACGGTTGGGTGTGGGGGGGACGTGGTACAGCCCGCTTGGGCCGTTGAGTGTGAACCTGGCGTATCCGATTCGTACGCCTGAGAACGCGCAGAAGCAGGTGTTTCAGTTCTCCATGGGGCAGACGTTTTAAAGGGAACTCAGTGCCCGTCATCGGGTCGGCTGATATACGTATTTACCTTTAGCCGCAAGGTAGGGCCCGATGAAACAGACGTCCCTCGTCAATGCGAAGCCTGTGGACAATATCAAGCAGGCTTTGTACATGCGAGATTCAGCGCGACAGCGTTCAAACAAACGTTGCCTGACTACGCAGGATTTCGGCTCTTGTCGGCACATTGAAACAGGTGCCGTTTTCATCATCGCTTCAGGCGCATCGGCAAAGTCGTTTTCTCTCGAGAAATTTGCGCACGTGCCGATGATCACGATGAATGGCGCTATCTCCATGTTTCAGGACACCGACGTCAAACCGTATTTTTATGCCTGCACGGATAGAAGCTTTTCCGAACAGCAGCCGGAATTATTCAAACACGCCATGGCGATCAGCCAGAGGGTCGCGCTTTGGGAAGACCACGGGCGATCGTCGCGTGCTCGCCCAGCCGGACGTCTGTATCCGCTGACCAAAGCTAAAAGACCTTCTTGGCTGGATTCTATGCTGGGTAGACGCCGCACGTTGGTCGTCAATCATCCCTTGCTACCCCATCGCAAAAGACTGCTGGGATTCAGTAAAGACATGAGCCAGGGCTTCTTTGACGCAAGAACCGTGGCCTATCTGGCGATACAGTTGGCCTTCCACGTCGGATTCAGCAAGGTTTTTCTCGTCGGGGTGGATCTGGACGAAAACGCTGGAAGGTTTTACGAGACCCAGGAATCGAAAAACTCTCCCTGCGGACTCGACCAACACTACTTCACACGCATACTGCCGTCGCTCGAGTTGATGTCCAAAAAGGTCATGGGCGAGGACTTCATGGTTTATAACCTCTCTGACATTTCAAGAATTCCGGACAGTGTGGTCCCGCAGGTCACGCTTGCAGAGGTTGAGGCGATGCTCGGGTAGCAGGCATCGTATTTTATCGCCAGTGACCCACCGACTGTTCTGGCTCGCAGGCGTAACGGAGTAAGCAACGGTCACCGTGAGCCGCCCTTGGCTCCATAGACGTCGATTTTGCATGCTGCGCCCATGCTTTTCTCCAGGCAATAAAAAACCGCCTCTCGGGCGGTTGCGGTTCTGCAGGTGGTGATTACACTCGGTCTTCGGCGTATATCTCGGCGCTGATAATCGCACCTCCCCACCGGCGCTCGCCAATGCAGAGCGGTACCGGGTTACCGGAGGCCGTGGTGTTCTTGGCGCTGCCGAAGGCGTAGCCGGGTGTGTTCTCTGGCGCTGCGCTGGTTTTGAGGCCGCCGGCTTGGGGGCTGAGCATTTGAATCACGCCGCCCAGCACCATCGATCCACCCATCATGATCAGCGCGGAACCGAAGGGTGCACCGGCGCCGAACGTGCCGCCGGTTATGACAAGGCCGACAACAATCAGCACAGCGCCGATGATGGTTTGCAGCGCCCCGCCGCGTTTACTGCCGGTGATGATCGGGGCAATTCGAATATCGCCGCCGCCCGCAAACCCAAGCTCCTTTTCTGCCAGGTTCGTCTTTCCTCGGAATACGGCGAACTCAATCCCCCGTGATTTGGCGTTCGATAGGAAGCGTTCAAATCCGGGGATCTGCACACACAGCGCCTTGATCGACTCTGCTGGTGAATTCACAGCCATGCGGAAGGACCGGCCAAACTGTCGAGGTTGACCGTAAAGCAAGATCGTGGTCATGGGCTGATAATTGATGGCAAGCTGCCACTGACTTTTCTCCGGACAATAAAAAAGCCCGCCGAAGCGAGCCTTTGATGAAGTGGTGCTGACTATAGGCAACCTTGCAGTGCAGCCAATCGCTTATTCGCAATCCAGTTTCCGACCACCACGTAATACTTCGCTTCGGCCCCCGAGCCTTTAGGCTGGATGTCAACGAAGTACTGGGATCCCTCGGTGAACACGGTGTAACCCGTATCGCGGCCAGGCTGAAGAGTTGCCCCAGGCGTACCGCCGAAGATTGACTGGTTCTGCCATTCGTACTGGACGCATTTAGCGAGCGCGGCGTCCGTTTTTTTGGAAGTGAGAACCTTGTAAGGGCCAGATTGGCGAGCCTCGTTCATGGTTGGCACCATACACCCAGCCAGCATCACCACCGGTACCACCGCTATCAAAATCCGTATGTCGTTCCCTCTTTGGTTTGGCGGGACTGTAGCATTGCCTGCTTTGAAATCTCTCAGGCAGTGAATTTTTTATGCGTCGTCGATGCTGAAAAATTGATGCATTAGAGGCGGTAAATCTAAATTGTCGGGAATAAATACGATCTACTGATCTGCAATCAATGCTTCAAAGCATCACATTGGGCACGCAGGTCCGTGTCGGTGATCGAGCTGCAACTACCGTTGTTGGTTTTCGCCTCACACATATAGCGCTGATTACTGTCGATTATGCTACTACAGCTGTCTCCTTTGGTTTCAGCCATGCAGGTATAGCGTAGATCCCTGTCGTGGATCGAGTCGCAACTACCATGATTGGTCTTGGCATTGCAGTAATAACGCTGGTCAGGGTCGATGATGCTACTGCAAGTACCGCCGCTGGTTTCCGCGATACAGGTATAGCGCAGGTCTCCGGAGGAGATAGAGTTGCAGCTATCACGGCCTTCCTTGGCCCTGCAGTAGGTACGCTGGTCTAAATCGCGAATGCTGTCGCAGCCGGCAAAGGCATAGCTGCTAATCATAAGCAGTACTACAAAAATCAATCTCATCGTTTTCTTCCTTGGTTTGCCGGAAATCCGTCCAGCATCGTCGGCATCCCTGGCGAGCTGCGCAGATGCATGTCAAATTGACACTATCGCAAGAAAAAGTTCCCTCGCATCTTCAGCAGTCTACCCGCTGTCCGGGCGTCCAGCGTGGATGGAATGCCAGTGGCGACCGGGCGGCACTGCTGCGTCATGTTGGTTGTTTTGCGTCTTTGTGCTTGAGGACCAGGCGCGTCCTGTCATGCCCGGGTCCGCCGTAGACGATAATTTCTGACGCCTGCCGTATAGGTGGTGCAGCAGGAATGGGCCAGGGCCGAAGGTGCCTGACTCTTCGCTGGGCAACGCTGTGTCAGTACCCAGGTAAATCCCGGCGTGGTTCGGGTGTACTGTCCGCCCCGCATGCATAACAATCATGTCACCGCGCTGCGGCCAGTCGACCCGCACAAAGCCAAAACGCCTCGTAGTGCTGCTCGCACAGGCTCGCGTTCTCAGCGCTTTCCCACCAGCCATAGACGCGCTGGAAGGCTTCGAACTCCAAACCCCATTCGCGCTGGCAGAAGCGGACGTTGCGCAAAGCATCGATAAATCCACAGCGGCCAGGGATCGACAAGCTGGAGCAAGTCGCAAGGCAACTGACAGCGCAGTAGCGGAAATCTCCGTCATCAGTCAACTCGACAAGGCGATGACGGGCAATATCTCGAGTATGGAATCGCTGGTTCAGGCCGAAGGCTTGCTGGAGCGCGCCCGCAAGGGCGGCTTGGTCACCATCGAGGAGCAGGCGAAGTACCAGGATCAACTGGGAAAGGCCTACGACAAGATTGAAAAGGCGGAAGCCAAAGAGCTGGCCCAGAAGCAAAAGCTGATCGAGGCAGAGAATCGCCAGATTGATGTGCTGAAGCGCACCGTTAACGGTATTGAGATGTCCTGCCGCCGCGCGAGCTGGCCAAGGGCACTCTCGGCGTGTACGCGGTGCACTTCAGACGCTTCCGCCGTCAGTTCGAAGGAAAGGCGGTCGACCAAATATCAATTCGCATGGTTGCTGAAATGTTAGACGCACTCACGCCCCCCACAGCGAACCAGTGCCGTGCACTCCTGGCGGACATTTTCAACCACGCTGCAGCAAAAGACCTGTGCCCAGATAACCCAGCAGCAAGCACGATAAACCGAATCGAGAAGAAACTGCGCAAGCGCCACACCGTCGATGGGCTGAAGGCTATCCGCGAAAAAGCACCGACCTGGCTACAGAACGCAATCGACCTGGCGCTGATCACCGCCCAGAGGCGAACCGACATCCTGGGCATGCGTTTCGATGGGGTTCGGGATGAGTTTCTCTACGTGGTGCAGAAGAAAACTGCCAAGGCAACAGACGCGGCCTGGATTCGGTTCAGGGTCACGCCCGAGTTGCAGGCGGTAATCAGCCGGTGCCGCGATGATGTAGTTTCGCCGTACCTGGTGCACCGTAAGCCGGATCGGCTGAAACAGAAGCAGGCGCAGACAAAGGACCACTGGACGAAGGTTGAAGAGAGGTATTTGACGCGAGCATTCAAGGAGGTACGGGAGGCTGCGAACTGCTACGCGGGGTGGAAGGAAGAAGAGATGCCAGGCTTTCACGAAGTACGTGCGCTGTCGCTGCACCTGTACAAGAAAGCCGGAAAGTATGAGCAGAAGATCGCAGGCCATGCAAGCGAGGGTATGACCAAAAACTACCAGCGGGACCATGAGGAAATCATCTGGTCCGAAGCAATTCCGGACCTGAATATAAGCGAAATCACCGGGTAGTTTTGCGCGGGTTTTGCGCTGGCACAAAAAAGCCGATCCATCTGATCGGCTCAAGTGTCTGATTTTACTCAGGAATAATGGTCGGGACGGAGTGATTCGAACACTCGACCCCTAGCACCCCATCTCCTTTTTCATACTTCTTGAAAGACTCCAAAATTTTACTCTGGATTTTTCTAAGCTAGTATTTACTTGAGCTCCAGCGGTGTTCTGCTCTACGAGAGTCCAGTAACGTCCATCAAGAGCCGACGTTTTTGTGGGGGAAAAAGTAGGGGGAACCCATTTTATGGCCAAAATCACGATTAAAGAACTCGAGTCGCTGACTCCCAACGATGCCGGCCGAATCCTCCGGGAGGATGGCAATCTGGCCGGTCGAATCGCTGTTCGTAAGGACGGCGTGTCGGTCAGCTTTTTCTATCGTTATCGCTGGGGCGACCAAAATAAAGAGTACGCCTGCGGAACCTGGCCGCGCAAATCCCTGACGGACATCCGCAAGGCGCGCAACCAGGCCAGGGCGCTTATCGATGAGCAGATCAATCCCAACGAACACAAAAAAACCGCCAAGGCACAGGCATACGCCGCGGCTAACGTAGAGGCCGAACAAGTAAAAACGGTGAAGGTGCAAACGCTGACCGTCCAGGATCTGGCCAGCGCCTGGCTGTTGGATGGCGTCACGCGTAAAGACGGCAATGCCGAGTTGCAGCGCCGTTTTAACAAGGACCTATTCCCGGCACTTGGCAGGACCGCGGTGAACAATGTTTCCGAACACGATGTTCGGGCGCTGATCCGCACCGTGGTCAACCGCGGCGCTTACCGGCAAGCGATCAGCTTCTTCGCCGACCTCACCCAGATGTTCAGCTGGGCCAGAAAACGTCAGCCCTGGCGGGCCTTATTGATCGAGGGTGATCCGACGGAACTGGTCGACATCTCCCCCTTGATCCCGGCCGACTACGAGGCAGAAAGAAGCCGCATCCTTTCCCCGGCAGAGCTGTTGGAACTGCACAACCGCTTCCAGCAAATGACCGCCGATTACGACGCCCTCCCCGCGGGCCAAAAATACGACGGCATTCGTCCGCTAAAGAAGGAAACGCAGCTCGCGCTCTGGATTAGCCTGGGCACGCTGTGCCGAATTGGTGAATTGCTCCAGGCCGAATGGAAAAATGTCGATCTGGACCGGCAGACCTGGTTCCTCCCCAGCGAAAACGTCAAAGGCACCCGGGGCAAGAAACAGGACCACCATGTCTTCCTCTCCCCCTTCGCCTTGCATTTCTTTCAGGAGCTCAAGACCTTGACGGGAGACTCCCACTGGTGCTTTCCGAACAAGCAGGATGACGGACATGTGGACGTGAAAGTGGTGAGCAAGCAGGTGGGTGACCGTCAAGCCCGGTTCAAAAACCGCAAGGCCCTCTCCAGACGGTGCCATGACGATACCCTGGTCCTTGCCGACGGCCAAAACGGCGACTGGACGCCGCATGATCTGCGCCGTACGGGGGCGACCATGATGCAAGCCTTAGGCGTTAGCCTGGATGTCATTGATCGCTGCCAAAATCATGTACTGGCCGGCTCTCGGGTGAGACGCCATTACTTGCATCACGACTATGCCGACGAGAAGAAAAACGCCTGGAACCTGCTGGGCGATCGACTCAGTGCGGTGCTGTCCTCGACCTACGAGCACACGCCAAACGAGTCGATGTTGTCTTTTCCAGCGTACGCGGTGCCAGAGACACGAGCACCCTCATAGGCGGTTGCATCCAGAGTTTCCAGGAATTTAACATCCGCGACACCCCGTGTTATGACCTTAAATTCGCGATGAGCAAAGGTGACAGCCTGCATGTACACATTCGTGAGCTTCACCGTCGTGGAACTGTTCGAAAAAGTATGGCAAACACCCATGGTCAAACTGGCCCACGAAATTGGTGTTTCCGACGTCGCGGTCGCCAAAGCTTGTCGCAAAGCCGGCATCCCTCTCCCTGGGCGTGGCCACTGGGCCAAATCGGAAAAGCAGCGACAACGCAAACCCAAACCTCCCCAGGTCGATGGCAAGGTCCGATTCCAAGTGCTAGACCGTGACAACTCGCTCGCCACGGCTGGCACTGATTTGAACTCACCTATAGTTCGGCGAACGATTGAAGCCCCCTATCAAGTAACCGAGCCTCACGCGCTGGTGAGTCAATGTGTAGTGGTCAACTGATCCCGGACACGACGTTAAGTTTTTTCTCAGCCTGAGCCGGTGGCAGCCCACCATTAAATTGGTGCGGTCGAATCCAGTTGTACCGGTGCATCAAAAAATGGCTGATATCCCGCTGAGCTTGTTGGACCGTCGTGTAGCCCATGGTCGGTATCCACTCGGTTTTCAGGCTCCTGAACACCCGCTCCATCGGCGCATTATCCCAACAATTTCCTCGCCGGCTCATGCTCTGACG